>WVWV01000083.1 GCA_011773845.1 Lysobacterales bacterium
TTCTCGCGCCGGGGCCATGTCTTGAAGCTGTAGTAGCGGATGCGCGAGAACATCAGCAGGCCCAGCGCGACGGTCAGCGGCAGTATCAGCCAGCGCACCGAGGCGCCGTCCACGCCGCGATCAACGAAGAACCACACGGTCACCACCAACGTACCCGCCGCGGCCGGACTGGCGAGCCCCTGGAAGTGGCTCTTGTCCAGTTGTTCGGCCTGGGTATTGAAACGCGCCAGCCGCAGCGCGGCGCAGGCCATGTAGATAAACGCCGCCAGCCAACCGAGCTTCCCGGGCAGCGTCCCGAGCTCGCCGAGGCTGCGCAGCGACCAGTTGAAGGCCAGCAAGGCTGGCGCCAGGCCGAAAGACACCAGGTCGGCCAGGCTATCGTACTGCAGGCCGAAATCGCTCTGGGTGCGGGTCAGCCGAGCCACGCGGCCATCCAGGCCGTCGAGCAAGCCGGCCACCACCACCGCGATCGCGGCGGCCGCGAATTGCCCGTTGATGCCGGCGATGATGGAATAGAAGCCGGCGAACAGGGCCCCGGTGGTCAGGGTATTGGGCAGTAGAAATACCCCGCGCTGACTGATTTTTCGTGCAGGACCCATGGCCTGGCTCCGTGCTCTCGATCGCGCCGATCATAGCACGCGAACCACGGCTGCCACTGGGTCGGACGTGCCGCTTGTGTTATAAAACGGGCCAGTCCAGTCCCCGTGGTGATGATCGATGATGAACAAATCCAGGCACCTCATCTGCGGCCTGGCCTTGACGCTCGGCGCGGCGGGCCCGGCGGCCATCGCCAGCGAGGCCATCTACCGCTGGGTGGACGCCGACGGCGTGGTCCACTATGCGGACCGACCGCCGGAAGGGGTGCAAACCGAGATGGTCGCAACCGGGGAAACACGGGGCCTCGGGCTCGCCTCGGCCCGCACCTCCAGCCCGGCCGCAACGCCTGGCGCCGACGAGGCGGAGGAGCAATCGTACGCCCAGCAGCGGCGTGACGAGCGCGCCGAGCGGCGCAAGGAGAGCACCGAGCGCCGGCGAGAATTGGCAGCGGAATGCGAAGCCATGCGCCAGCAGCGGGATTTCGTGGAACCCAACCCAAGGGTGATCGTGCCCGGTCCGGACGGGGAGCCGCGGCGCCTCACCGACGGGGAACGCGAGCGCATGCTGAACGAGGCCAAGACCTTTCTCGCGCGCAACTGCGAGTAACTGTCACGCGGCCGCCGCTGCCGGTAGAATGGCGGCCCTCAGACACCCATAGGGCATCGATCGCCGTCCCCAGACGATGAAAGCCAGCGCCTTCCACCTGTTCACCACCCGCGAAACGCCCGCCGACGCCGAAATCGTCAGCCACCAACTGATGCTGCGCAGCGGCATGATCCGCAAGCTCAGCTCGGGCATCTACACCTGGAGCCCGCTGGGCCTGCGCGTGCTGCGCAAGGTCGAAGCGATCGTGCGCGAGGAGATGGACCGGGCCGGCTACCTCGAAATGCTGATGCCGGCCGTGCAGCCGGCGGAGCTATGGCAGGAAAGCCGGCGCTGGGACGAGTTCGGCGCGCAGTTGCTGAAAATCCGCGACCGCGCCGAACGGGACTTCTGCTTCGGCCCCACCCACGAGGAAGTGATCACGGATTTCGTGCGCAACGAGTTGCGCAGCTACAAGCAGTTGCCGATCACCTTCTACCAGATCCAGACCAAGTTCCGGGACGAGATCCGGCCGCGCTTCGGGGTGATGCGGGCGCGGGAATTCCTCATGAAGGACGCCTACTCGTTCCACATCGACGCGGCCAGCCTGGATGAGACCTACTGGGAAATGTACGAGGTCTACGCGCGCATCTTCACGCGCAGCGGCTTGCGCTTCCGCTCCGTGAGTGCCGACCCGGGCGCCATCGGCGGCAAACAGTCGCACGAATTCCACGTGTTGGCGGAATCCGGCGAAGACCAGATCGCCTGGTCGACCGCCTCGGATTACGCGGCCAACATCGAATTGGCGGCCTTGGCTCCGCCGCAGGTGACGGCAGCGGAGCCCGGCGAGGAGCTGCGCAAGGTGGAGACGCCGGACATCGGTACCATCGACGCACTGACGGCGGCCTTCGACCTGCCCGCGAGCCGCACGGTCAAGACGCTGATCGTGGCGGCCGCCGCCGGTGGCGATGCCGAATACGTGGCCCTGCTGGTGCGGGGGGACCACACGCTCAACCCCCTCAAGGCCGAGCGTCTCGAGGCGGTCGCCAGCCCCCTGCGCTTCGCCAGCGAGGCCGAGATTCGCGCCGCCACCGGCGCCGGGCCGGGCTCCCTGGGCCCGATCGGCCTGCCGCTGCCCTGCGTTGTCGACCAGAGCGTCGCCGTCATGGCGGATTTCACGGCCGGCGCCAACGAGGACGGCTGGCACTGGTTCGGCGTCAACTGGGGCCGGGACGCGGAACTGCCGGCAGTGGCGGACCTGCGCAACGCCGAGCAGGGCGACCCGAGCCCGGATGGCCAGGGCGAGCTGCAACTGGCACGCGGTATCGAGGTGGGGCACATCTTCCAGCTCGGCACCAAGTACTCCGAGGCCATGAACGCGGTGGTGCTGGGCGAGGACGGCAAATCCCACGTCATGCCCATGGGCTGTTACGGCATCGGCGTGTCCCGCATCGTGGCGGCGGCGATCGAGCAGAACCACGACGACCAGGGCATTTGCTGGCCGCTGCCATTGGCGCCGTTCCAGCTGGCCCTGCTGCCGCTGAATGCCCGCAAGTCCCACCGGGTGCGTGAAGCGGCGGACCGCCTGTACGAGGAGCTCCTGGCGGCCGGTATCGAAGTGCTCTACGACGACCGTGACCTGCGGGCCGGGGTGATGTTCAACGACATGGAGCTGATCGGCATCCCGCACTGGGTGATCGTCGGCGAACGTGGCCTGGACCGGCAGGTGCTGGAATTCCGCGAACGGGTGCAAGACGCCAACGAGGAACTGCCCCTCGACGACGCGCTGGCGTCGATCTTTCAGCGCCTCGCCGGCTGATTGCCCGGCCGGGNNTTGCCCGGCCGGGCCGGGCGGGCCACTCAGGTATCGGTCGGCCCCGGCATGGTTCGCACGTGCACGTCCCGCTGCGGGAAGGGAATCTGGATACCGGCGCTGGCAAACCCGCGGTAGATGCTCATGTTCAGCTCGTGGCTGATGCGGCCGCGGTCCTGCGGATGGTCGATCCAGGCCAGCAACTCGAAGTTGAGCGCGCTATCGCCGAAACCCCGCAGGCGAACCCGGGGCGCGGGCTGCCGGATCACCTCGGGGTGCTCGAGCGCGATGGCATTCAGCGTCTCCATGACCTGGTCGGCATCGCTGCCATAAGCCACCCCGATGGGTATCCTGATGCGCTGCTTCTCCCACGGTCCACCGCTTTCGTTGATGATCTTGGCGTTGCCCATCACCGCATTGGGGATGGTGATCTCGATGTCGTCGCGCGTCAGCAGGCGGGTGGAACGCATGCCCAGCTGCTTGACCATCCCGCGCTCGCCGGTGTCGAGCACGATGTAATCGCCGATCTTGTACGGCGCATCGGCGATGATGAAGATGCCGGAGAAGAGATTGGCCAGCGTGTCCTTGGCCGCGAAACCCACCGCGATGCCAATCACGCCGGCAGACGCCAGCCAGGCCGTGGGGTTGATGCCCCAGGCCAGCATGAACAGGTACAGGGCCGCGCCGATCACGAGGATCTTGAGCGTCATGTCGAAGGCCGGCATCGTGCGCGGCTGGATGATCGTGAACCGGTGCCGGTTGCGCGACAGGATCTCCAGCACCAGGTGGGCCACCTGCAAGGCCGAGCGGGTCCACAACAGCAGCAGCACGGTGTAGAGCAGCCTGACCGTCAGGTTGTGGATGAATTCCGGCAGCCGCAGCACGCTCGTGCCCACCAGCAAGGCGAGGATCACCACGGTCGACAGCACCGGGTGGTTGACGGCTTCGATCAGCCGGTCATCGAACTCGCTGGGCGTGCGGCTGGTCAGCTTTCGCAGCCCCTTGGAGAAGAACGCCTGCAGCGTCTTGCCGAGGCCATAGGACAGGATCAGCAACAGCACCAGCAGCACGATCGGGAAGTCGGCCATGAAACTCCACACCGGCACCAGCCAATCCGGCAGCCAGGCATGGATGTCGGGGTCGAACAGGCGCTCGGTCGGGATGGAAACCTGCTGGACTGCTTCGCTCTCAGCCATGGGCCGCACCGTGAGTTGCCGTGCGCATCATGTTAGCCGTCCCCGCGCCCTCCCGCTAGCGCCGGCCCAGGTGCCGTTCGCCGCGCCCGGCCGCCAATTCCATCTGCCGCGCCCGCTCCAGGAGGCGCTCGCGCCGCTCGGGCGTGAGGCGGTCGAAGCACCGCGGACAGGAGACATGGAGCTCGAACTCGGCGGCCTGCCGGTCCGCTTCGGTCAGCGGCATGCGGCACGCCGGGCACACCTCGGTATCCCCCTCGCGCAGCGCGTGATCCACGCTCACCCGGTTGTCGAAAACGAAGCATTCGCCCTGCCATAGGCTGTGCTCGGGCGGCACCGCCTCCAGGTAACCGAGGATGCCGCCGCGCAGATGGTAAACATTCTGGAACCCTTGCCTGCGCAGCAGCGCGGTGGCCTTCTCGCAACGAATGCCGCCCGTGCAGTACATGGCCACATGCCGGTCGCGCTCCGGATCGAGGTGGGCGGCCGCCCACTGCGGGAAATCACGAAACGAGCGGGTGCCCGGGTCCTCGGCGCCCTCGAAGCGGCCCAGGTACACCTCGTATTCGTTGCGGGTGTCGACCAGGCGCACGTCCGGGCGGGCGATCAGCGCATTCCAGTCCCGGGGGTCCACGTAGGTGCCGGCCTCATGGGCCGGGTCGAGTCCGTCGACACCAAGGCTGACGATCTCCTTCTTGATGCGCACCTTCATGCGGTGGAACGGGGCACGCTCGGCGCGCGCGGTCTTGCTCTCCAGGTCGGCCAGGCGCGGGTCCCGACGCAGGCGCTCGAGCAGCCGCTGCACGCCGCGCTCCGGGCCGGCGACCGTGCCATTGATGCCCTCGCGGGCCAGCAGGACGGTCCCCAGCAGCCCGAGGCCGTCGCACCGTTGCTGCAAGGGGGCCTGCAACGCCCGGTAATCCGGCAGGTCAACGAACTGGTAAAAGGCGGCCACCACGCAGGGCCTGGGTTCATGCGGATCGACGCGGGTGGCTGGTATGTCGGTCATGCGCCCAGGTGGAACTCTGATGTGGCGACGCCCTCGACGCCGAAGCGCACGTGCGCGCCGGGATTCAGCGCCCCCACGCCCGCCGGCGTGCCGGTGAATATCAGGTCGCCGGGCTGAAGTTCAAAGTATCGGGAGAGCTCTGCGATGATCTCGGGCACCGACCAGATCATGTCCGCCAGATCCCCCTGCTGGGCGAGTGCGCCATCCACTTCGAGAAAGATGCGACCGGCGCGCGGATGCCCGCATTCCCCAACCGGGACGATCTCCGTGACCGGCGCCGAACCCGCGAATGCCTTGGCCGTGTCCCAGGGCCGCCCCTGCCGTTTGGCCGTGGCCTGCAAGTCCCGGCGCGTGAGGTCCACGCCCGCCGCATAGCCATAAACGTGCGCCAGCGCGCCGGCCGCGGCGATGTCGCAGCCGCCCTGCTGAATCGCCACCACGAATTCCACCTCGTGATGCAAATCGGTCGTGCACGGTGGGTACGGCACCCGCCCGGATTGCGTGGCCGCATCCGCGGGCTTGCTGAAGAAGAACGGCGCCTCGCGCTGCGGGTCGTGGCCCATCTCGCGCGCATGCTCGGCATAGTTACGGCCAACGCAGTAAACGCGGTGCACCGGAAAGCCGGCCCGACGGCCACGCACGCGCAAGCGGGGCAGGGGCGGGGCTGGAACGACGAAATCTGGCGGCATGCCTGCGGGCCCGGATCGGTCAGCCCAGCGCGCGGATGCCGATCGCCTCTCGAATACGGCGCATGAGCGGCCTTGCCCGCTCGCGCGCCTTGCGCGCGCCCGCCTGCAGCACCTCCTCGATGTCGCCGGGCCGGGCCATCAGCGCCTCGAACCGCTCCCGCGCCGGGGCGAGTTCGGCATTGATCAATTCGAAGGTCTGCTGCTTGGCCTCACCCCACGCGATGCCATCGGCGTAAGCCTGTCGCATCGCCGCCCGCTCATCCGGCGTCGCGAAAGCCGAGTAAATCGCGAACAGGGCCGAGTCGCCAGTTTCCTTGGGCTCGCCGGGTTCGAGCGAATTGGTGACGATCTTCATGATGGACTTGCGCAATTGCTTCTCCGACAGCCACAGCGGGATCGCGTTGTTGTAGCTCTTGGACATCTTGCGGCCGTCGTGACCCGGCAGCACCGCAACGTGCTCGTCGACCACCGCCTCGGGCAGAACGAACAGGCTGCCGAAATGATGGTTGAAACGCTGGGCGATATCGCGCGCCATCTCCAGGTGCTGCACCTGATCCCGGCCCACCGGCACCTGGTGCGCATTGAACATCAGGATGTCGGCGGCCATCAGTATCGGGTAGCAGAACAGGCCCATGGTGATGGCGAAATCCGGATCCTCGCCGGCATCCACGTTTTCCTGCACTGCCGCCTTGTAGGCGTGCGCGCGATTCATCAGCCCCTTGGCGGTGTGGCAGGTCAGCAGCCAGGTCAGCTCAGTGATCTCGGGGATATCGGATTGCCGGTAGAAGGTCACCCGCTCCGGGTCCAGGCCGAGCGCCAGCCACGAGGCGGCGATTTCAAGCGTGGAGCGACGCACCGTCTCGGGTTCGTGGCACTTGATCAGGGCGTGATAGTCGGCCAGGAAGTAGCAGGAATCCACCGCCTCGGAGCGGCTCGCCTCGATGGCCGGCTTGATGGCGCCCACGTAGTTGCCCAGGTGCGGGGTGCCGGTCGTCGTGATGCCCGTGAGCACGGTCTTGATGGTCATGGTTCCGGTCATGTCCAGCGGGTCGCGCGGAAGCCGACATTGTACGGCAATCGCGCAGGCATTTGCCGGATGCGGGGTTCACCGCCTTGGGCCTGGCGCGCGGATGCAGTTATGCTTGAACCGCTCGATTCGTTGCGGGTCTAAGGTGCAGGTGTTCGATCGCAATCCCATACTGGCCGTGTTGGCATTATCGGCGGCGGCAGCGTGGCTGCCGGTCCAGGCCGCCGAGCCGTCCGGCGATGACGCGCCCGCGGCGGCCCTCGAGCCGGCGGCCGCGTCCGCCGGCCCGGAGGCCGAAGCCGCGGCGCAGGAACCCGATCCCACCGATGACCTGTGCGACGTCGAACCTCCCGTGGACGCGGTCCAGGAAAAAATCCGGGCCGGCATCCACGAGGGCTCCTGCCGCTCGGTGCGCTGGTTCGATGGCTTGTTCGGCGAGGAACAGGATTTTCCCGAAGAAACGCTCGGCGGCAAGCTGTCGACCGGCTTCGCCTGGAATCAGTACGAGGGCTTCAAGCCCCGGCTCCGGTTCCGCCTGCAGGCCCAGCTGCCCAACATGAGCGAGCGCTGGGACGCGTTTTTTGGGCGCGTCGACGAGGAGAACTACATTGCCGGCTCCGAGACGTATCAGGACAGCGCATTCCGGCAGGGCATCTCGGACGAGGAGGACGAGTGGCTGTTCGGCCTCGGCTACAAGGGCCGGGGCAAACGCAAAAGCCCGCTGGACTTCACCGTCGGCATACGGCTGGGCACCCCGCCCCGCGTCTATGCGCGCGGACGCTACAGCAAGCTGTTCCCGCTATCCCCAACGGCCGACCTGCGTTTCCAGCAGAGCCTGTTCTGGCGCGACGGCCTGGGTTGGGGCACCACCAGCCGGCTGGACTCGATCAGCCAGTTCCGAACGAACGACGTCCTGCGCTGGGAGGCGATCGGACGCTGGACGGAAGAAACCGAAGGCGTCAAATGGCTGGTGGCGAACACCTGGTTCCACCAGCTGAGCAAGCGTCGCGGAATCTCGCTGCGCACTTTCGTGCGCGGCGAGACGAAGGCCGACGTCGCGCTGCAGGAATACGGCTTCGAGTTCAATTGGCGTCGCGAGCTGACCCGGGAGTGGCTGTTCATCAATCTTGGCCCCACCCTGACCTGGCCCCGCGAGAAACTGGAAGAGAAGCGCGAGGCCTCGCTGGGATTCGCGCTGCTGTTCGAGCTCTATTTCGGGATTTTCCGCGATTAGCACGGCGCTGCGGTCAGCGCCGCCGCTTTCGCGCACAGGCTTCCTGGTCGGCCGCCGCCTGGGCATCGCCGCCGGAACCGCCGGCCAGGTAGCGCACGCAGGCGAGCATATCGGGCACATCTTTGCGCAGGCTGCGCCGCGTGAGCCAGGCGGGCGCAGGCATCTTCGGCTTGACCTGCACATCATGCGTCACCCGCACCGCCGCACCGTCGGCCAGCGGCTCGAAGCGCCAGCTGCCCTGCATGATTTCCAGGTCACCTTCGAGCTGCCGGAAATCGATGCGTAGCGGCGGACTGCGCAGGAACTCGACGGTGTAGTCGAGTTGCGGGGCGGCCCAGCCCTTGTCAACCCGCTGGCGCACCACCGCCCGCCGGTCGCTGTGCTCCAGCAGCTCACAGGCTTCCATGCCTTGCACGTAGCGGAACACCGCCTCGCAGTCTCCGATCACCGCCCAGACCTGCTCGACCGGGGCAGAGATGTGCACGGCCGCATATACCGCACCGCTCCCGTCGTCACCGGTCTCGTCCACGGCCACCACCTCGCCGCGCTCCAGGCGTGCCGCGGCATCCGGCTCCGACCACAGGCGTGCGCGCAGGTGCTCCGGGTCCAGCGCCAAGGTCGCCACCGGGCCGGCGATGAGGCCGGGCAGCAGGACGATCAGGCTTCGGAGCGCGCGCGACATCGCGCCATTATAAAGCGCCGTGCAGGCGGCGTTTCAGGCGCGGAAGGCGCCGCCAATTGCCATTTTCCCAGCCTATTGACAGGCATGTCTTGATTGTTATGTGTTATAACTGCTCCGTGAACCTGAGAGCCCTCCTGTACCTGGTCAAGCTCGCGGAACTGCAGCATTTCAGCAAGGCCGCGGAGGCCTGTTTCGTCAGCCAGCCAACGCTCAGCACGCAGATCATGAAGCTCGAGGAGGAGCTCGGGGTACAACTCGTCGAGCGGGCGCCGCGCAAGGTCAAATTGACGCCCGTGGGGCAGGACATCGCGGACCGCGCCCGGCACGTGCTGCGGGACATCGATCAGATTCGCGCCGCCGCGCGCCGCAGCCGCGACCCGGAAACCGGCAGCCTCAGGCTGGGCATTTTTCCCACCCTTGCACCCTACCTCCTGCCCCACGTGGTGCCGGCCATTCGGGCGCGCTTCCCGGAATTGAAACTGCAGCTGGCGGAGGAGAAAACCGAAGACATCCTGCAGCTGCTGGACAGCGGCGCCCTGGACGCCGCCCTGCTCGCGTTGCCGCTGGACGGGGACGCGCTGGAAGTCGAGGCCCTGTTCGAGGAGCCATTCCTGCTGGCCGTGCCCAGCCAGCATCCACTGGCCACCCAGGAGCAGGTTTCCATCGGCGACCTCGAAGGCCAGGAGCTGCTGTTGCTGGAGGACGGCCACTGCCTGCGCGACCATGCACTGGAAGTATGCGCGCTGGCCGGTGCCCGCGAGCGGGTGGATTTCCACGCCACCAGCATGGAAACCCTGCGCCAGATGGTGGCCGCCAACGTGGGTATCACGCTGATGCCGCAGCTGGCGGTGCAGCCACCCATCCCGGCCACCGCGAACATGCAACTGCGATCGTTCGCGGATTCCGAGCCGAGCCGAACCATCGCCCTGGTCTGGCGCAAGAGTTCGCCCCTGGGTGCGCTGATGCGGGAGTTCGCCGCCTGCCTGAAACCCGCGCTGCCGGACAGTCTTCGGCGGCTGTAAGCGCCGCGCGACTCAGTCGCGTTTGAGCAGGTCGCCGAGTTTTTCCCCGAGTTTCTCGCCGAGCTTTTCCTTCTGGTCTTCCACCAGGCGCTCGATGCCGGCCCGGGCCACCTCGGCGAGGATGGCCGCCGAAAGCTCACGGGTGACCTCCGCGGCCACCGCTGCGGGCGTCACACCGCCCTCGTCGCGGCCCAGGCCGGTGATGACGAAGGCGGGCAACTCCAGCTGCAGGGCTTGTTCGGATGGGGCTCCGAGGTGGGCGCTGACTTCGCCGCCGGAAAAATCGAGACGATCGATCATCACACCCAGCCTCTGAAATCAGTCATCGAGGCCCTCCAGCAACTCGTCGTCCGAGCCCTCGCTGATATCCTCGAACAGCGGCGTGGACAGGTAGCGCTCGCCGGTGTCCGGCAGCATGGCGAGGATGACCGAACCCGGTTCGGCTCGCTCGGCCACCTTCAAGGCCGCGGCAAAGGTGCCGCCCGAGGAAATGCCACAGAAGATGCCCTCCTCGGTGGCCAGCGCGCGGGACGCCGCGATGGACTCCTCGTCGGTAACCGGAATGTTCTCGTCGGCGACCTCCCGGTCCAGCACCGCGGGAATGAAATCGGGCGTCCAGCCCTGGATCTTGTGAGGCTGCCATTCCTTGCCCTGCAACAGGGCCGCCCCGGCGGGTTCGGTGATGATCACGCGGATGTCCGGGCGCGCCAGCTTCAGCACCTGCCCGGCGCCGGTAATGGTGCCGCCGGTGCCGTAGCCCGAGACGAAATAGTCCAGGCGCTTGCCGGCGAAATCCCGCAGGATCTCGGGGCCAGTGGTGTTGCGGTGATACTCGGGATTGGCCTCGTTCTCGAACTGGCGGGCCAGGAACCAGCCGTTCTTCTCGGCCAGCGCGGCGGCCACGCGGACCATGCCACTGCCCCGCTCCGAGGCCGGCGTGAGGACCAGTCTGGCGCCGAGGAAACGCATCAGCTTGCGCCGCTCCACCGAGAACGACTCGGCCATCACGCTCACGAACGGATAGCCCTTGACGGCGCAGACCATCGCCAGCGCAATGCCAGTATTGCCGGAGGTCGCCTCGATCACTGTCTGCCCGGGCTGCAGGTGGCCCCGCCGCTCGGCATCCTCGATGATGCCGATGGCCAGGCGGTCCTTGACCGAACTGAGCGGATTGAAAGCCTCCGCCTTGACGTACATGCTCACGCCTTCCGGAGCCAGCCGTCCGATCCTGATTACCGGCGTCCTGCCGATGGTCTCAAGAATGTTGTTGTAGATCACTGCACTCTCCTCCGGGGGGTTGATTCAATCATGGCGGGCGGGCGCCGGTTTCGCAATGCCTGCCTCAGGGGCCCTGCACCAGCGCCGCGAGGCTCTCCCCGTGCGCCAGCCGCGGAGCGTTCCGGCCCAGGCCCGCGGCCCGGCGCAGAAACAGGTCCTTGAGCGGCCAACTGGCCGCCACCAGGCGCAGCCCGAGGCCCCGCATGCCGGCCAAGCCGTCGGGCGTGAACAGCGAGCGCAGCGCATGGATGCCGCCCGCCATCAGCCCGTTCTCCGAGCGCCGCCAACGCTGGTATCGCAGCAGAGACCGGTGCTCGGCCAGGTCGCTTCCCGAGCGGCGGTTGGCCAGCAGAACTTCCGCCAGCGCCGCCGCGTCGGCCAGACCGAGGTTCACGCCCTGCCCGGCCAGCGGATGCACCACCTGGGCCGCATCGCCAAGCAACACCTGGCGCGGGCCCACGTAATGGTTGGCCAGGCGCATGGTGAGCGGGAAGCTGGCGCGCGGGCCCGACTCGAGCACCTGGCCCAACCAGCCACCGGCGGCCTCCTGCAGCGCGGCGGTGAATTCCTCATCGCCGAGCGCGAGCAGGCGCTGGGCCTCCGGCGCCGGCCGGGTCCAGACGATGGACGACCGGCCATCCGACAGGGGCAGGAAAGCCAGTGGCCCGCCGGCCGTGAACCGCTGCCAGGCGGTGTGGGGATTGGGCCGCTGGGTGCGCACCACCGCCACCACGCCCCGCTGGTTGTATTCCCATACGTCCTGGGCCACACCGGCCATCCCGCGCAGCGCTGAATCCGCCCCATCGGCGCCGATCAGCAGCGCGACGCGCAGCCGCGTACCCGCGTCGAGCTGCAACTCGACATGCTCGGCACCGGCCTGCACCGCCCGCACCCGCGCCGGACAGAACCGCTGCACCACGGCGCTGGCGTCCAGCAGGTCCCACAGCACCCTCCGCAGCAGGTCGTTCTCCACGATGGTGCCGAGCGCCTCCAGGCCGAATTCCGGCGCTTCGAAATCCAGCGCCGCGCCAGTCGCGCCATCTTCCACGTGCATGCGTGAAAATGCGCAGCTGCGGGTCTGCGCGACGCGGTCCCAGGCCCCGGCCGCCGCGAGGATGGATGCCGATCCCGGCGACAGGGCCGATACGCGCAAGCCGATGTCGGCCGCGGCATCGAATGCGCCCGGGGCCTGCGCCTCGACCACGGCCACCGACAAGCCGGCCCGCGCCAGCAGCGTCGCGACGGTGCCGCCGACCATGCCGGCTCCGACCACCCCGACATCGAAGCGCTGCACGGCGGTATTCATCGCTGCAGCCGCTCGCCGAGCGCAAGCCGCGGTGTGCGCCCGCCGCGATAACCCATGGCGCCCGCGGTCAGCCGGCGGCGCAGCGGCGGCAGCAGCGCATGCGCGATCAGCCCCGCACTGCGCAGCAACGCGGCGGCCGGCGACCGGTTGGCAAACAGGCGTGCCATGCCGTCCGACCAAGCCACCGTGCGGTCCTGGTCGGGTCGGCGCCAGTCGGCATAGGCGTCCAGCACCTGGACTTGTCCGGGATCGCCGGCGGCGGCGTTCGCCAGCACCTCTGCCAGCGCGGCGACATCCCGCAGGCCGAGGTTGAATCCCTGCGCGCCGATCGGATGGATGGTGTGCGCGGCGTTGCCCAACAGCACCAGCCGCTGGTGCACATCGCGCTCGGCGCGCACCAGCTTCAGCGGGTACGCCGACCGCTTGCCGCAGCGCAGAAACGCGCCCAGGTCGCCGCCGAAGCGTTGCCTGGCCTCGGCCAGGAACTGCTGCTCGGGGAGCTCCAGCAGGCGCGGCGCGGCATCGGTTTCGACCGACCAGACCAGTCCGCAACGCCGCCCCGCGTGCGGCAGCATCGCGAACGGGCCGGTATCGGTCAGGCGCTCGAATGCCCTGCCATCATGGTATTCCGCGGGGGTGAGGTTACAGATCACGGCGGTCTGTCCATAGTCGTGTTCGCGGGCCGGAATACCCAGCAGGTTCCGCACCGCCGAGTGGGCGCCGTCCGCCGCGATCAGCAGGCGGGCCTCGAGTTTCCGCAGTCCATCGTGCGCCTCCACTTCCACCGTCGCGCGCTCTCCATCGGTGGCCGCACCGACCACCCGCGCCGGGCACCACAGATCGACACCCGCCAAGCGCTCGAGCCTGCTGAGCACCGCGGCACCGTACGCGCGCGCCTCCACCACGTGGCCGAACGCCGGCAAGCCGGTTTCCGCGGCCCTGAGCACCACGCGACCGGGCCGTCCCAGCTCGGTGACGATGACTTCCCGGATGGGCGTGGCGGCATCCGCCAGCGCGGACCATAGATCGAGGCCCTGCAGGATCCGGCAGGAGCTGTGGCTGAGGGCCAGGGTGCGATCGTCGTAGCTGGGTTGGGCGGGGGCCTGCAGCGGCACCGCCTCGACCACCGCGACCGAGTATCCCAGCGGCTCCAGCGCGACGGCCAGGCTGGCGCCGACCAGCCCACCGCCCACGATGGCGATGTCGTAGCTTTGGCTCGAACCCCTGCTCATGCGGTCCCTAGCCGGCCATCAGGTCTTCGAGCTCGGGGATCTGCTTGGGTACGCCGGACGACAGGACCTCCGGCGCCTCGCGGGTGACCACCACGTTGTCTTCGATGCGGATGCCCATGCCCCGCCAGCGCGCATCCACATCCGCCGCATCCGGGCGGATGTACACGCCCGGCTCGATGGTCAGCACCATGCCCGGTTCCAGCTCGCGGGAATGCCCATCGATCTGGTACTCGCCGACGTCGTGCACATCGAGGCCCAGCCCAGCCAATGCCCGGTGTTGTGGACATAAAACTGCTTGTACTCCTCCTCTTCCAGCACCTCGTCCAGGCTGCCCTTCAGGATGCCCAGTTCCAGCATGCCGGTGGCGACCACCCGCACCGCCGCCTGGTGGACATCATCCCACTGGTTGCCCTCCCTCACCCGTTCGATGGCCTCGCCCTGCGCCGCCAACACCACCTCGTACAGCGCCTTCTGAGGCCCGGTGAAGCGGCCGTTCACGGGAAATGTGCGGGTGATGTCGGATGCGTAGCCATCGTACTCCGCGCCCGCATCGATCAGCAGCAGATCGCCGTCATTGAGCGGATCGTTGTTGGCAATGTAATGCAGCACGCAGGCATTGGCGCCACCCCCCACGATGGGAATGTAGGAAGGCTCGCAGCCGCGGCGGGTGAAGGTGTACAGCAGCTCGGCATGAATCTCGGCCTCGCTCATGCCCGGGCGGCACACCTGCATCGCGCGCTGGTGCGCCTCGGCCGCCACCCTGGCCGATCGGCGCATGGCCGCCAGTTCCCCACGGCTCTTGTAAAGCCGCATGTCATGCAGCAGATGGTCGAGCGCGATGATCTCGTCCGGCGCGTGAAATTTGCGCCGGGGCTTGCCCCGGAAGGCATTGAGCCAGCCAATCAGCTGTTGATCGAAGTCATGGTCCCTGCCCAGGTCGAAATAGATGCGCTCCCGATCCTCCAAGAGCTTCGGCAGCCGGGTGGCCAGCTCTCCGACGTCGTAGGCCTCGTCCATGCCGTACTCGGATAGCGCGCCGGCCGTGCCCGCCATGGCGCCGTCCCACATCTCGCGCTGCGGGTCCCGCTCGCGGCAGAACAGCAGCGCGCGGCCCGGCTTGCCGCCCGGAATGAGCACCAGGGTCGCGTCCGCTTCGCGGAACCCGGTGAGGTACAGGAAATCACTGTCCTGCCGATAGGGATAGTGCACGTCGTTGTTGCGGATGCGCTCGGGCGCGGCGCGCACGATGATGATGGCGCCTTCCCCCGTCCTGCGCATCAACTGTGCGCGGCGCCGGGCGTATTCCTTCTGTCTGATCATGTTTGCTCGCCAGCCTCGTCAGTGGATGCGCGCGCCCGGCCCCGGCCCGCGCAAGTCTTCGCTCAGCATCAGGGTGGCCACGCGCACGTATTCGACGATCTCGGCGAAGGCGTTTTCCTCCTCCTCGGTATCGCCGCCCGCCTCGATCTCGGCCCCGGCAATCTCCGCGAGGTCCGCCAGCGCCTCGCGGGCGTCAGCGGACAGGACCTGCAGCTCGCCATCGCCACTGCCGCCCACCCCGGCCAGGAAGCCCGAACACCACCGCGACAGGGCCAGCGTACGCTCGCTGAGCGGCTGCTCATCAACCGGCAACCACAGTGACAGGCGCAGGTATTCGTCCTCCAGCTGAGCGCGCGCCGCCCGGTGCAGGTCGGCCAATGCCTCGCGCAGCCCGGCCGCGGGCTCCTCGAGCATCCGGGCAGACTCCAGCAGCGCCATGAAGGTCTCGCTGTCCGCTTCCGGGCGCCGGCACAGCAGTCCGCACAGCAATCCGTGGCACGCGGACAGCGCGGCGGCATCCATGCGCCCCCCGGCCAGGGCCAGGGCGTGTTCGAAATCGGGCAGCAAGGTCGAAGTCATGCTCGGTTCAACGGCTCATTGGGGCGCGTCAGGCCAATCGCCGGATGGTAGCACCCGGCATGGGGGCGCCGCATCCTGCCGCCACCCGATCCCGGGAACCAGCGCCCGCCGCAATTCGATTGACCGGTATTGCAGGCCAAATTATAGTGTCCGCATGGACTCCCTGGAACAGACCGGCAAGGACCTGGAGCGACTCGAGCAGCAGGTCCGCCGGCTGTTGATGCAAATTCAGCAGCTGCGCGAGGAGAACAGCTCGCTGCAGACCCGCCAGGACGCGCTGGTGGCCGAACGCGCCTCGCTGGTTGCCAAGAACGACGAGGCGCGCTCCAAGGTCGAGGCCATGATCCATCGCCTGAAGGCGCTCGAGCAAACCTGACTTCCCCACCATCATGAGCAAGGCATCTGACCCCGTCTCGGTATCCATCCTGGACCGGGACTACCAGTTCACCTGCGAGCCGGGTGAGCGAAACGCGCTCAAGGAGGCGGCCTTTTTTCTTGACGAGCGGATGCGCGAGATCAAGGCGGCCGGCAAGCTGATGTCGCTGGAGCGGGTCGCGGTCATGACCGCCCTCAACATGGCCGATGAGCTGCTGAAGTCGCGCCGGCATGAGGAGCAGCGCCAGGACCGGGTCGACCGTCGCATCGTGCGGCTGGCCGACGAGCTGGAGGATGCACTCAATGGCGCAATCGACTAGAATGAAATGGCCCTCTGTGATGTTCGCCGGCGGGTTCGTTAAATGCCTTGTCCCTATATGTTGACCTCGGGTTGGCGAATCTGAGAGCCGGTGTGCATGTTCGCATTCTGGCGAAAAGCCTGAAGCCCAGCGAGCCGGCCCACCTGAACCGTTGGTTCAAGGTCACCGAATTCGCAGCGACATCATGGAGGGCACTCACCCGACGACCCCGCACACCCTGGTCGCCCACTCAGCTGCATGCCCGAGCCGGAAATCAGCCATAGCAAATCCCAGCTGCGCGAGCGGCTGCGCGCCACCCGGATGCTGCTGGGCGCGGCCGAGCGGGCGCGCCTGGACGAGGCCCTGAGGGCAGCGTTGCTGGAGGGCTTGCGCATCGTGGAGGCCACCACGGTGGCCCTCTTCTGGCCGTTCGACGGCGAACCCGACCTGGTGCCAGCCATGCACGACCTGCTCCATGAGGGTGTGACCCTGGCGCTGCCGGTGCTGGAAGGCAACGGTGAACCGGGCCTGGTTCTGCGTCGCTGGCATGCGCAAGCGGAAATGGTCAACAACCATTTCGGCATTCCCGAGCCGGTGTTCGAGCCGCGCATCGAGGTGCGGGCGCTGGACGTTTGCTGCGTCCCCCTGGTGGCCTGGGACCCGTGCGGCAACCGCCTGGGCATGGGCGCCGGCTATTACGACCGCCTGCTGGGGCCGCTCAGGGACCAGGCACGGCCGCTGCGGATGGGCGTTGGCTACGCGCTGCAGCAGGTGGAGGACTTACCGGCAGAGGCGTGGGACGTGCCCTTGCATGGCGTGGTCACCGACCACGGCTGGAAAACCTGGGCGGCCTGAAGCAAGACGGCGGCGCGACGGATGGAGGATGCGATGCGGTGCTGGCTGATGAAAAGCGAACCGGATGTTTTCAGCATTGACGACCTGCGGCAGTGCCCGGGCCGCAAGGATCACTGGGACGGGGTACGCAACTACCAGGCCCGCAACTTCATGCGCGATGACATGCGCCCCGGCGACCCGGTGTTCTTCTACCACTCGAATACGGAGGTGCCGGGCATCGTGGGCGTGGCCGAGGTGGCCTCGAAGCCCTATCCGGACCATACGGCGTTCGACCCGCACTCCCGCTATTACGACCCCAAGAGCGACCCGAACAACCCCCGCTGGGTGATGGTCGACATCCGCTACCGGCGCAAGCTCAAGCGGGTCATCAGCCTCGCGGAGCTCAAGGCGCACGCGGAAGAACTCGAGGGTTTCGCGCTCATCCGCCGCGGCAACCGCCTGTCGGTCATGCCGGTCAGCGAGCAGCACTGGAATTACATTCTGGGCCTGGAGAAGGCATGAACCAACTGCAACTCAAACAGGCAGTGGCCGCCGCCGCGGTGGAGTACGTGGAGGACGGCAGCACCATCGGGGTCGGCACCGGCTCGACGGTCGACTGCTTCATCGATGCGTTGGCCGCCAGCGGCAAGCGGGTAGAGGCTGCGGTCTCCAGTTCCGAGGCAACCACCGCGGGGCTGCAGGCGCACGGCATTGCCGTGATGGACCTGAACCAGACCGGCGACCTCGACCTGTACGTTGATGGCGCCGATGAATTCGATCCGCACCGGCGTCTCATCAAGGGTGGCGGCGGCGCCCTGACGCGGGAGAAGATCGTCGCCGCCGCCAGTCGCCAATTCATCTGCATCGTCGATGAGAGCAAGCGCGTCAAGGTGCTGGGCAGGTTTCCCCTGCCGGTGGAGGTGATCCCCATGGCGCGCAGCCTGGTGGCCCGCAAACTGGTCGCGCTCGGGGGCCAACCCGAGTGGCGGGAGGGCTTCGTCACCGACAACGGCAACTGGATTCTGGACGTGCACAACCTGGATCTCCTGGACCCCGTGGCGATGGAATCCCGGATCAATGACATCCCCGGCGTGGTCACCTGCGGGCTGTTTGCCCGCCGCGGCGCAGACCGGATTCTGGTGGCCGGCCCGCGGGGCATCGATCGGCTCTGATCGGGTCCGGATGCACCGCTTTCGGCGTAGCCTGCGAACCTGCCATTCTTGTACTAAACTCGATGAATAGCGTTATCGAGATTCGGGCATGACGCCCGCCTGAATTCCGCCCCTTCCTTCGGATGTGGGGCCGGATCGGGACAGGACAGGGAGGTTTACCCATGCGGCCCCATTGGCCCATCGTTCTTTTGCTTTTGTTGGCCAGCGCCGGTTCCGCGGTGGGCGCAGCCACGCCCGATGCGCCCGACTACCTCATCGTCGGGGTGACCGCGGCCAGCACCCAGGCCAGCACCAGTGCGAGCGCGGGGCAGTCGCCGAAACCCTTCCTGGTGCAGGTTGGCACGCGGCCCAGGTTCGAACTGGAGTTCGTCGATGTGGCGCTCGGAACCGGCAGCGGCTTCGATGACCCGATGCTGGGTGAGCGGCGCCGTGACGTCGCGGTGGCAGCCTTCGAGATGGCAGGCCACATCCTGGCCGGCGAGACGGGTTCGGCCCGCATCCGGTTGGACAGCGACAGCCCATACTTCGGGGAGAAAACGCTGGCCATCGGCCTGCCGCTGTTCCAGTGCGTGGATGGCTTCCAGAAACCCATCATCTTCGACGCACTCCGCAATGACGTGCACATCCACGACTACGAGGGGGCGTTGGCGGTCAATTTCACCCAATCATTCAATGATGACCTGGCGACGCCGGAGTCCGGCAAACACGACCTCTACACCACCA
Source organism: Lysobacterales bacterium (assembly GCA_011773845.1). GTDB lineage: Bacteria > Pseudomonadota > Gammaproteobacteria > Xanthomonadales > SZUA-36 > WVWV01. The sequence goes on from WVWV01000083.1 coordinate 18,967, forward strand.
TCCTGCATGAGGTCATCCATGTCCTGGGCTTTGTCGGCTTCTCGGTCGAGGCCGACGGACGACCCCGTGATTGTGGCGGTGCCCGCATGCTGCCGGCCATCGCAAGCCAGATCATGGCACCGGACGGCCTGCCGATGTGGGTCAGCGATGGCGGCAAGATCCGCTTCCGGGGACAAGCCGACGACCTGCCGAGCGCCCAGCGCCCGCTGCCGCTGGATATGGGTGAGGACGGTGCTGGCCTGGTCCACCTGGCCGCCAGTACCCTGCAGGTCCGGGGGCACTGGCATGATCTCGACTTTGCCCAGCGCACCGGCACGTTGATGGCTGATCAATCGCTGCCCGCCGGCGCCGAGCGCCGCAACCTGACGCCCGAGACCAAGGCCGTGCTGAATCGCATCCTGGGCTACACCACCGGCAGCGATCATCGCGGGCTGACGGGCTCGTGGTTTGATCCCGCGAGCAGCGGTCAGGGGTTCAGTTTGCACACCATAGCGGGTGACCGATTCGTGGTGTATTTCTATGGCTTCACCGACTCGGGCGAGCGCCTGTGGTTGGTCGGCCTCAGCGACGACCCGCTGCACCTCGGCGGGGCGGTGACGGTTGAACTGCTGCAGGCCGACGGCGGGAGCTTCAATGGTTTTGATGCCGGGCTGGTGGAACAGTCTCCCTGGGGCCGCCTGGATATCCGTTTTGACGACTGCCTGAATGCGCAGGCAACGCTGAGCGGAGATGACGGCACCCAACATCTGAGCCTGCAGCGGCTGGCCGGCGTGGACGGCCTGCACTGCTACTGAGGCAGCATCCGGACGTACCGGCAAAATGCCGGTCCGTGTACTAGACTCAAGGATACCCCAGTGACTGGAGCCGGCCGGGAGGGCCGGGGCTTCTGGGGCAGTGCGCGGTCTCCGCAAGGCCGTCGCCAATCAACCGGACAAGGAGGTCACGGCAATGAAGCCCGTCATGCTACTCGCCATCGCGTTGTTTTTACTTAGTGCGCCCACACCGGACGCCCGCGACCTTGGCGATATCAGCGCCCACTTCCTCGTGCTCGATGACGGACCGGGTCTGCTGGCCTCGGAGGACACCGGGCGCGGCCCGACTGCGGCCCCAGGAGTTGCGGGCCGCCCCACGCTAGCCGAAGTGACGCGTGCAAGCGGCGTTCCCCACACGGCCCCGGTTGACGACCCGTAACCGCCGCCACGGCACGGCCCTGAACGGCCGCGAGCCGTTTACTGCGCCTCGCTGACCCCCTCCCCCAGCAGCACCTCCATCCTGGCTTCGAAGTCCGCCACGAAGGCCCGGTAATGTTCACCGGTCGCCGGACCGCTGAAACCGGTATGGATCGCCCGCACGCCGCCTGAACGGTCGACCAGAATCAGGGTGGGATAGGCCAGCACATGATTCAGCATGGGCAGCGTCTGCGCCGCGCGGGTTTTCTCGGAGCTGCCCGCGATCAGCAGCTCGTGCTCGAGGCCATGCTTGTCCCGCAGTGCCCGGCCGAGTGCCGCCGCCACTTCGAACTCCTCCACGTGCTCGTACAGCAACGTGATCGCCTCCACCCCGCGGTGCCGGTGCGCGGCCAGGTAGCCCGCCAGGAATTCGGCCTCGTCGGCGCAGTTCGGGCACCAGGTGCCCGCCAGGGTGACCAGCACGACCTTGCCACGGTAGCGAGGATCGCTCAGCGAGACTGGTCGTCCCTCGAGGTTGGGGAAGCTGAAGTCGAGCCGCTCCCAGCCGGGTTTCAGGTAGGTCAGGCCATAAGGGTCCGGCAGAGCCGCATCGAAATTACGTCGCGCCACCCATCGCTCGTGCCAGCGGGTGCCCGACCAGAAATCCCCGGCCAGCGTGCCGTCGGCCCCGACCTCGGCGCTGAACACGTAGGCGTGCGCCCCGTCGAAGGTCGAGAGTCGCAACCGTGCCCCGTCCACCTCCCCGGCCAGGAACCGGTAGTCGCCCTTGGCGGTGAGAAAAGTGCCGGTCAGGCGTCCGCCCTGTTGATCGAATTCACCCACCGCCAGGTACGGATCATCCTCGTCCGGCGTGAACGTCACTTCCCAACGCCCGGTCAGGTCGGTCACGGGCCGCGGGTCGGCACTGAACCGGAAGCCGGGGTTGGGCTCCGCACGAACCGGCATGACCTGCTCGTAGCCGCGCTTAACAAGGGTCAGCGTGCCGCTCATCTCCGTCCCCGCGGGCTGCAATTCGAGTGCGTTGTTGAAGGCCGGGAACCTGAGCACCCACCGGCCCGCGTCGCGGCGGATTTCCGGCACCAGGACCCGCTCGCGGCCATTTTCGAACCAGGCCTCACTGCCATCCGCCGCCAGCCACAACCGCACCGGCAACTCGGCCTGCGGAAGCGCAATCAGGACCCGCCAGTCTTCGGTGGGCGGAGCCTCCCGGGCGCAGCCGGTCATCAGCAGGGCAAGCAGGAATGCAATGGCGGGGCGCACGGCCGGTTCCTCGATCTTCACGCTCGGACGGTTCCCCGCCACTGTATCAAATCACACCCCGGAGCCACAGCGGCGCGGGACGCCCGGATTGGCCCCCGGCCATGCGGCTCCGGGCACGATTGCGCTACCGGTGGCGATTCAGAAATCCGCGGTCAGTTGCACCCAGAGCTTGGTGGTGTCGCCGTAGGCGTCGCTGTCCGTGTCGAAGCTCGCCGCCTTCAGCAACAGTCCGTAACGCTCTGCGAATTTGCGCGACAGCGAGGCGTCGATCTCGGTACCGAAGCTGCCGGGACCGGACTGGGCCGAAAAATCGTGGTAGAGGATATTCCAGGCCCACTCCCCCAACTTGCCCTTGGCGCCCAGGAAGGCGTCTTCGAGACCGGCCGCTGGCGTGGTCAGGAACTTGTCTGCCCAACCGTTGAATGCGTGCAGGGTCGCCAGCGGGGTACGGAAGGCCTGCCCAGGGGAGCGATGGTCGCCCTCCAGCGACTCGAAGCCAGCGTACAGGGTCACCTTCCCGAAACCGGCAGACAGGTCGAGCCGATAATAATCCGCATCATAGGGTGTCGGGTTGTCGGCATTGTCGTCCTGGCTGGCGAACTCCAGGATGTAACCGAATGCCGTCTTGCCGGCCTGGGCTGACCCGTCGAGGCGCACCCCCCAGGTAGTGTTGGACAGACCGGGCGCATCCTCGTTGTCGATGTCGTACCA
>WVWV01000082.1:0-9249 GCA_011773845.1 Lysobacterales bacterium
ATTGCCACCAATCATGTTGACGATGGTGCCGGGAATGAAAAAAGGACTCACCTTGCGCGGTCCGCCCTTCAGGTAGGACTCGGTGGTCGACTCGATGGTGGCGATGCCGCCGATGCCGGCACCCAAGGAACAGCCGACCCGCTCCGGGTCGAGGGCCGCCGACCCATCCTCGAGGCCCGCATCGCGCAGGGCCTGGATGGAGGCGGCCATGCCGAAATGAATGAACTGGTCGTTCTTGCGTGCTTCCTTGGGAGACAGGTAGGCCTCGACATCGAACCCCCGCACCTCGCCTGCGATCTGCGTGCTGAGGTTGGAAGCGTCGAACGAGGTGATCGGACCGATACCGCTGCGGCCGTTACAGACCGCCTCCCAGGCGGTGTCGATATCGCTGCCCACCGGGGACACGATACCCATGCCAGTGATGACGGTGCGTCGAGCGGACAATTTAGAACCTTTCCATACCCGGGAACTGCAGCAGGCCCACTGCTTGTGGAACGAGCGGCGGCCGGCGGATGCCGGCCGCTATGGGTCAGGACCGCACTATGGGTCAGCCGGCGTTTGCCGCCACGTAATCGATGGCCTGCTGAACAGTGGTGATCTTCTCAGCCTCCTCGTCCGGGATCTCGCACTCGAATTCTTCCTCCAGTGCCATGACCAGTTCCACGGTGTCCAGTGAGTCCGCCCCGAGGTCATCGACGAACGACGCGCCGGGGGTCACTTCTTCCTCTTTCACGCCCAGTTGTTCGACGACGATTTTCTGGACGCGCTCTTCAATGCTGCTCATCTTGGCTCGATTCCTTCAAAAGGGAGGGAGGGCCGCAATTTTAGTTAAACTATCGACCGTCTGCCAGTATAAAACCATTCGCCACAGTATGTGACGGCGGTATCCACGGGGCCGGAAACCGCCATTCCCCTGCCGGCCGCGGTTCGTTCATCCCATGTACATTCCGCCATTCACGTGCAGGGTCTGGCCGGTGATATAACCGGCGGACGGCGAGGCGAGGAACACCGTTGCTGCGGCGATATCCGCCACCTCGCCCAGGCGCTGCAACGGAATGTCCCGCAGCAGTGCGTCACGCTGGGTCTCGTCCAGCGCACGCGTCATATCGGTGTCGACAAAGCCGGGCGCGATGACATTGACGGTAATGCCGCGCGAACCGACCTCGCGCGCCAGCGAACGACTGAACCCGATCATGCCCGCCTTGGCGGCCGCGTAGTTGGCCTGCCCCGCGTTACCCATCTCGGCCACGACCGACGAGATATTGATGATGCGCCCGAAACGCGCTTTCATCATCCCTCGCAGGCAAGCCTTGCTGAGCAGATAGACCGAGCGCAGGTCGGTATCGATGACCTCTGTCCAGTCCGATTCGGACATCCGCAGCAACAACTGGTCACGCGTGATGCCGGCGTTGTTCACGAGCACCGTCGGGGCCCCGGCTTCCTCGGTGATCCTGCTCACCGCCCCGGTGATTGCGGCTGGGTCATTGACATTCATCACCAGGCCCTGGCCACCCGCCGCGCTGCCCGCCAAGGCCGTGGTGATCCCGCTGGCACCCTCCGCTGTCGTGGCTGTGCCATACACACGCGCTCCCGTCTGCGCGAGTGCCGCGGCTATCCCGGCGCCGATCCCGCGACTGGCGCCCGTGACCAGCGCCACGCAGCCTTCCAGATTTGCCGTCATCCTGCTTCCTCCTCGCCGAGCAGTGCCGCCAGCGCGGCGTCATCCTGCAAGGCCAACACCTCCACCTCTCGATCGATACGACGATTCAGTCCGGCCAGGACCTTGCCCGGGCCGCACTCCACAAAGCGGGACACGCCGGCCTGAACCAGGAAGCGGATGGTCTCGGTCCAGCGCACGGGCTGCCACAACTGCCGCACCAGGGCGGCGTGCACCGCTTCCTCATCGCTGTAGCTCGCTACATCCGCATTGTGGATTACCGGCACCTCGCCGCTGGCGAAACGGAGCTTCGCCAGGACCGTGCCGAGTTCCTCGGCGGCACCCTTCATGAGCCCACAGTGCGATGGCACGCTGACCGGCAGCGGCAATACCCGTCGCGCACCCGCCGCGGTGGCCGCCGCGCCTGCCCGCTCCACGGCCGCGCGGTGGCCCGCAATCACCACCTGTCCCGGGGCGTTGTAGTTGGCGCAGGAGACCACTTCCGCTCCCGCCGCAGCGCGGCAGATCGCTTCCAGCTGATCGTCGTCCAGACCCAGCACGGCCGCCATCGCCCCTTCCCCTGCCGGACAGGCCTGCTGCATCAGTCGCCCGCGCTCGGCCACGACGGCAACGGCATCGGCGAATGCCAAACGACCGCTGGCCACCAGTGCGCTGTACTCGCCGAGACTGTGTCCCGCCATCCACGCCGGCAGGCTGCCACCGGCCTCGCGCCAAACACGCCAGGTGGCGACGCCGGCGGCGAGCATGGCGGGCTGGGTCGTTTCCGTTCGATTCAGCTGTTCCTCCGGCCCCTGCTGGCATACGGCCCAGAGGTCGTAGCCCAGGACTGCCGAGGCGGCCGCGAATGTCGCCTCGACCATTGGATGCGCGGCCGCCATGCCGGCCATCATGCCCAGCGATTGCGAGCCCTGTCCCGGAAACAGAAACGCAGTGCGCTTCATCATGCGCCGGCGGTTCCCTAGTAACGCACCAGCGCCGCGCCCCAGGTGAACCCACCGCCGAACGCTTCCAGCAGCACGTGATCACCCCGCTTGATGCGCCCGTCCCTGACGGCCTCGTCCAGGGCGAGCGGCACCGAGGCCGCGGATGTATTGCCATGCCGGTCGACGGTCAAAATGACACGCTCCTCCGGCATGCCGAGTTTGCGCGCGGTCGCCGCGATGATGCGCTGATTGGCCTGGTGCGGAATCAGCCAGTCGAGATCCGCTTTCTCCATCCCGTTGGCATCCAGGGTCTCGTCCACGATGCGGCCCAGCGTTCTGACCGCCACCTTGAAGACCTCGTTGCCTTTCATGCGGATACAGATTCCATGGCGCGGTGCGTCGTCCTTGAAGCCCCGGGAAATGCCGACCTCGGTGTTGAGCAGGTCCGCGTACTCGCCGTTGGCATGGATATGCGTGGAGAGAATACCGGGCTGGTCCGAAGCGTCCAGCACCACGGCGCCTGCTCCGTCACCGAACAGCACACAGGTCGCCCGGTCGGTCCAGTCGACCATGCGGGTCAGGGTTTCGGAGCCGATCACCAGCGCCTTGCGTGCATCGCCGGTGCGAATGAACTTGTCGGCCACGCTGAGCGCGTAGATAAAGCCAGAGCATGCCGCGTTGATGTCCATGGCACCCACCTCGCGCAGTCCGAGGCGCTGCTGCAACAGGGCAGCGGTGCTCGGGAACACGAGATCGGGTGTGGTGGTACCGAGCGCGATGAAATCGATATCCTCCGGTTCGACGCCCGCGGCTTCCATGGCGCGCCGGGCCGCCATGAATGCCATGTCGCCCGTGGTTTCATCGTCCGCCGCGACACGCCGCTCGCGAATACCGGTGCGCTCGCGAATCCACTCATCGGTGGTATCGACAATTTTTTCGAGGTCGGCGTTGCTGAGCACCTTCTCGGGCAGGTAACTGCCGGTGCCGATGATTTTCGAGAATTTCACTGTATGCTGTCCGCCCCGTAGCTGCTGATCAATTCGCCGATGTGCATCGGCACCTCACGGCGCGCCTCGCTGCCGGCTTCCCTGAGCGCCTGCAACGTGGCAGGCCGATCGGCACTGCCATGGCTCTTCACGACCACGTTGCGCAGGCCGAGCAATGGCGCACCATTATGCTGCGCGGGATCGTATCGTTCCAGCACGTCACGCACGGCGGGCGCCGCCAGCCAGGCGCCCAGGCGCGCACGGGTCCGCCCCCGCAGCGAACGGCGCAGTTCGGAAAACAGCATGCGGGCCAGGCCCTCGCTGGATTTCAGAATGAGGTTGCCGGCAAAGCCGTCGCACACCGCCACGTCCACGCGCCCGGCGAAAATGTCGTTGCCCTCGATAAAGCCGTGGTAGTTCAACGGCAGTTCCAGCAGGTATTCGTGCGCGGCCTGCACCACCGCGTGGCCCTTGGATTCCTCGTGCCCGACGTTGAGCAACCCGACGGACGGCGGCGCGTCACGCCTGCCGTGCATCACGACCCCCATGATTGCGAACTGGACCAGGTGCGACGCATCCACGGCCAGGTTGGCGCCGAGGTCCAGCATGCTGGTGAAGCCATTGGCGGCCGGAATCCGCGACATCAGGGCTGGGCGCCTGATGCCCGGCAGCCGACCCAGCATCTTGACGCCCAGGGCCATGAGCGCCACCGTGCTGCCCGCGCTGACCACGGCATCCGCCGCTCCGCCCCCGACCAACTCCATCGCTCGTCCCAGGCTGCTGGCGGTGCCCGTGCGCAACACCGACACCGGGCGCGCATCCGCTTGCAACGCGCACTCGGAGGGTACGACTCGCAGTCGCGGGGGAAGGCTTGCAGGTAACCACGGTTGCAGATCCGACGGAATCCCGACCAGCGCAATTTCGATGCCCGGGTCTTCGGCCACGGCGTCCAGCGCCGCTCCCACCATGACCTCCGGACCATGGTCGCCGCCATGGGCATCCACCGCAAGCGTGATAGCCGCGCGCTTCATTGCCGTGATCGTGCCCCCGCGCCGCGGCCCAACTGCCGCCAGGAATGGGTCCGGAAGCGCAGGCGCAGCCCGTCGGGCCGGTTATTCGTCTTCGATCTCGACGACCGGCTGATCGATCACCTGGCGGCCCTTGTAGTAGCCCTCAGGCGTCACGTGATGCCGCACGTGGGTCTCACCCGTCGTGGGGTCCGTCGATAGCGTCGGCGGTTTCAGGGCGTCGTGTGAGCGTCGCATGCCGCGCCGTGATGGTGTCTTTCGGCTTTTCTGTACTGCCATGGTCCTGACTCCCGGGTCAACTGGATTCCGATTTCTGCTTCGCCTCGCGAGTGAGCATCGCCCGCAAGCCGGCAAACGGCTTTTGGCGCGGCTCGCTCCGTACCGCCGGTTTGTCACCACCCGATTCATGCACGGTCCAGTCCAGTCCGGGCTTGCGGGGCACCTGCGGCATGTTCAGCAGCAATTCATCCTCAACGATTTGTACCAATTCCAGCCGGCCTTCTACCGCCAGCGTGGGCTCATAATGTTCCGGCAGGCGCTGCTCCTCGGCGGCATCCTGCAGCACCGCAAGCCGGCTGGCGCTGCGGACCCGATGCAGGTAGGTTTCGAAACTTACCTGGCAGGTCAATGGCAATTCCGCCTCCACCGTCAGGAGAACGATGGCGCGCCCCTCACCGTCCGATGAAAACGCCGCGGTGAATCGCGCCTCGCCGTGCGACTCTGCCAGCAGGTCGGCCAATCGCGGCATCCGGTCGAACCCAATGCTGCCGCCGAAGACCCGCTTTCCCTCGGCGGCCTTCCAGGGGTTGATCCAATCCGGAAACTCCCGTGACATGCGGCCCGACTCCCGCGTTACCCGCAACAGTCCTGCATTCCGTCCGGTCGAAGCAGCTGTCACCAACCGGGCGTAAACGCATAATTTTACTACAGTGACGAATTCACAGCCATCGCCAGCTGAACTGATCAGAATCAACCCGCGGCGCTTTTCCACGCGCGCCACATTGGTCGGCCCCAGGCGGTCGACTATAATCTAGCGACCGGCCTGTCGCCGGGCACCCGACGATTGATTCTTTGGAGCTTTCGGATGGACGACACCCCCCTCAGGCACTGGCGCCTGGATTTCGACATCGACGGCATTTGCTGGCTGACATTGGACCGTGCCGGAGAGCGAGTGAACAGCCTCTCCAGTGCGGTTCTCGAGGAACTCGCGCGCGTGGTCGACCGGCTGGAAAGCGAACCTCCGGTCGGGCTCGTGTTGCAGTCTGGCAAGCCGGGTTCTTTCATCCTGGGTGCCGACGTGCGGGAATTCGAGACCGTCACCGACAGCGAGGCTGCCGCGGATTCCATTCGCGCGGTTCACCAGTTGCTGCATCGGCTCGAAGCGCTCGCTTTTCCGACCGTGGCGATCATCGAGGGCTACTGCCTGGGCGGGGGGCTGGAGTTGGCCCTGGCGCTGGATTACCGCATTGTCAAGGACACCGATAACACCCGACTCGGATTCCCGGAGGTGCGCCTGGGCATCTATCCCGGGTTTGGCGGCAGCGCACGCAGCATCCGCCAATGCGGCCCGCTGAAAGCCATGCCGCTGATGCTGTCCGGACGCATGCTGCGGGCCCGTGCGGCGCGCGCGGCCGGGCTTGTGGATGAAGTCGTGGGCCTGCACGGTGAACTGCGCTGGGCGGCGCGGCGCGCGATCTTCAAGCAACGGCGCAGCCGGGGACCGGGCCGACTCGCCACCTTGCAGAACCTGCCGCCCGTGCGTCGGCTGTTGGCCGGGCAGATGCGCAAACAGACTGCTGCCAAGGCGAACCCGAAACACTATCCTGCCCCGTTCGAACTCATCGAGGCCTGGGAGGCCCACGGCGATGACCCTTACGGAATGATGGAGGAGGAGGCGGTACGGGTCGGTCGCCTGATCGTCTCGGATACCTCGCGCAACCTGCGCCGGGTATTTGCCCTCTCGGAGCGCCTCAAGGCCTATGGCAAGGACAGCACCTTCAAGGCCCGCCGGGTCCATGTCATCGGGGCGGGCGTCATGGGCGGCGACATTGCCGCCTGGTGTGCCCTGCAGGGGCTCGAAGTGACCCTGCAGGATCGCGAGATGAAGTACATCGAGCCCGCGCTCGCGCGGGCGCGCAAGCTGTTCAAGAAGAAACTGCGAGTGCCCGAAGCAGTGGCCGGCGCCACATCGCGCCTGATAGCGGATGTCGAGGGCCTCGGCGCGAAACGAGCGGACGTCGTCATCGAGGCGATCTTCGAGGACGCCGAGGCAAAACGAAACCTGTTCCGGGAACTGGAACCGAAACTAAAGGCACACGCCCTGCTGGCCACCAACACTTCGGCCATTCCGCTCCAGGACCTGGCCGGCGCCCTCGAGGCGCCTCAGCGGCTGATCGGCCTGCATTTCTTCAACCCCGTGGCCAGTATGCCCCTGGTGGAGGTGGTGCACGGTCCCGACACCGCTCAGAACCAGATCAACAAGGGGGCCGCGTTCTGCAACCAGATCAATCGATTCCCCCTGCCGGTCAAGAGCAGCCCCGGGTTCCTGGTCAACCGCGTACTGGCGAAATACATGCTGAGAGCATTCCAGATGAACCAGGAGCAGCAGGTTCCGCCCGAAGCGTTGGATGCCGCCGCCACCGATTTCGGCATGCCCGTGGGCCCGGTCGAGCTCGCCGACGTGGTGGGCCTGGATGTCGGCCTCGCGGTCATCAGCACGCTGGGTGGCGAGGCGGCGGCCCCGCAGCGTCAGGTTTTGCAGGACCTGGTCGATGCCGGCAAGTTGGGCAAAAAGAGCGGCGAGGGGTTTTACCGCTGGCAGAAAGGCAAGCCCGTCAAGAAAGCCGCGCCCNNAGCCGCGCCCGCGCGCGGCCACGATCTCACAGCTCTTGCCGAGCGGCTGATGGAACCCTATTTCGACGAATGCCGTGCCTGCCTGGGTGAACAATTGGTGGAGGATGCCGACGTCCTGGATGCGGGCATGGTCTTTGGAACGGGTTTTGCCCCGTTCCGTGGTGGTCCGCTGCACTACCTGCGCAGCCAGGGGGCGCCCCCCGAGCCCGCCGCGATGACGGCCGGCCAGCAGGCGGACCCGCAGGAGGACAACGATGACTGAGTCGATCCGCAAAGTGGCGGTGATCGGTGGCAGCCGGATTCCATTCTGCCGCTCCAACACGGTGTATGCCGAGAAAACCAACCTCGATATGCTGGCGGCCGCCCTGCAAGGGCTGGTCGACCGCTTCGAGCTGGGCGGCGAGCAACTGGACGAAGTGGTGGCCGGGGCCGTCACCACCCACTCGAAAGACTGGAACCTGGCCCGCGAGGCCCTGCTGTCCACCGGGTTGAGCCCGCTGACGCCCGGCATCACCCTGCAGCAGGCCTGTGGCACCAGCCTGCAGGCCGCGCTGGGTGTGGCCGCCAAGATCGCGGCCGGACAGATCGAGTGCGGCATCGCGGCCGGCTCGGACAGCACCTCCGATGCGCCCGTGGTGTTTCGCCGCAAGTTCGCCCGCCGCCTGATTCGCCTGAGCCAGGCGCGCAGCCTGGGGCAACGCATGCACACTCTACGCGGCTTCAGCTTCCGGGAACTGGCGCCGCAGCCGCCTGCCAACGCCGAGCCGCGGACCGGCTTGTCCATGGGGCAGCACTGCGAGCGCATGGTGCGTGAGTGGGAAGTCACCCGCGAGCAGCAGGACCTGCTCGCTGCCGAAAGTCACCACAAGGCAGCGGCGGCCTGGAATGATGGCTTTTTCGACCCGCTGGTCCAGAGCTGGGGCGGGCTGGCGCGCGACAACAACATTCGCGGCGACACCAGCCCGGAAAAACTCGCCGCCCTGCGCACCGCCTTCGGAAAAGGGCCGGAGGCGACCCTGACCGCAGGCAACAGCACGCCGCTTACGGACGGCGCGGCCGCAGTGCTGCTGGCCTCCGAGGAGTGGGCGTCGCGCAAGGGTTTGCCGGTGCAGGCCTATCTCACCGCCGGCCAGACCGCAGCCGTCGACTTCGTGCGGGACGAAGGTTTGCTGATGGCGCCAACGGTAGCGGTCTCGGAACTGCTCAATCGCACCGGCTACGCTCTGCAGGACTTCGAGCATTACGAAATCCATGAGGCCTTTGCGGCCCAGGTGTTATGCACACTCAAGGCATGGGAATCCGAAACATACTGCCGTCAGCGGCTCGGGCGGGAGCAAGCTCTGGGCAGCATCGATCGGGCGCGGATGAATACCCGTGGCGGCAGTATCGCGGTGGGCCATCCGTTCGCCGCCACCGGGGCACGCATCCTCGGCACGCTGGCCCAGATCCTGGCTGATGAAGGCCCGGGCAAGGGCCTGATTTCCGTGTGCACGGCGGGCGGCATGGGTGTGGCCGCAATCCTGGAGCGGCACGGCTGAGTAAAGACCCGTAAAACGGCGCTAAGCGCCAGGGCCTCACCCCGGTGCGTGAACCGGATTGGGAACGCTCAGCCCGGCCGCCTCGGCGGTATTCTGCATCAGCGTGGCGCGCGTCATCGGCCCGACGCCACCGGGGACCGGGGTGATCCATGCGGCACGTTGCGCGGCCGCGTCGAAATCGAGGTCGCCGACCAGTTTCCCCCCGGCGGTGCGATTGATGCCGATGTCCACCACGATGCAACC
>WVWV01000082.1:9255-23280 GCA_011773845.1 Lysobacterales bacterium
TGTACAACAACTCGAGCCCCATGGGTCGGCCCACGATGTTGGAAGCCCCGACGATGACGGCGTGCATGCCGATCACCCTGATCCCGTAGTATCGCAGCAGAGTCATCACCCCGCGCGAGGTGCAAGGCCTCAGGCCCGGTTGACGCAGAGCCAGGCTGCCCACGCTGAAAGCATGGAAGCCATCGACGTCCTTGGCCGCGCGAATCCGGTTGGTGACCGCCGGCTCGTGAATGTGTGGGGGAAGCGGAAGCTGGACCAGGATGCCGTCGATTTCCTCGTCTTCATTCAACTCGTCGATCAACGCCAGCAACGCTCGCTCGGAGGTGTCGGCCGGCAAATCGATGTCGCGGGCCTGGATGCCGGCTTTCAGACAATCGCGCCGCTTGGCCCGCACATAGATCGATGAGGCCGGATCGTCACCCACCAGCACCACCGCCAACCCCGGCCGGCGCCCGCCCTGTGCGAGGTGGCGCTCGATCGCCTCGTGCACATTGCGGATCAGCGCCGCGCTGACTTCTTGACCATCCAGTATGCGCGCAGCAGGATTCATTTCTTGTTGTTCACCCCGGCGCCTTGCGGCAAGACACGTGCCGGTATTATTGTAGCGGATACACGCGAGGCTCAGGACTTGACGCTGCGGTGGGATTCCGAGCGCGGAGAGAACCCATGAATGTCTACGAATACGTCTTCACTTCCCTGACCGGCGGCAGCCTGCCGCTGGGCAATTGGCGCGGACAGCCGATACTGATCGTCAATACCGCCTCGCAATGCGGCTACACGCCCCAGTATGCAAAGCTGCAAAGGCTCTGGAACGATTACCGGCAAAGCGGCTTGATCGTGCTGGGAATCCCGAGCAACGATTTCGGCGAACAGGAACCTCACGATGAGGACGTGATCGCGGAGTTTTGCGCCACCACCTACAACGTCACTTTTCCGATGACCAGCAAGCAGCACGTCATGGGTCGGGCCGCCCATCCGCTGTACATAGCGATTCGCGAGGAATTCGGCGAGGATGCCTCGCCGCGCTGGAATTTCTTCAAGTACCTGTTCGATCGCCGCGGACAGCTGGTGGAGCACTGGCCGTCAGCCATCGAACCCGACGACCCGGCGGTCACCCAGCAGATTAACCGAAACCTGCATTCCTGGATTCTCTGAGCGCGCGACCCTTCAGGCCGCGCAAAACGCCTCGTAGTCCGGGTAGCCGGGGAAGGCCTGCCCCGGTCGACATAGTGCGCATTGCGGATCGGCAGGCAGGCGACTGACGGCGAACCGCTGGCCCAGGACATCGATTCGCAATAGCCGGCCCACCAGGGGCTCGCCGATGCCGAGTAGCAACTTGATGGCCTCGGCGGCCTGCAAGGTGCCCACCAGGCCGGGCAGCACGCCAAGCACCCCGGCCACGTTACAGTCCGGGGCCTCCTCCGGCGTGGGCGGCTCCGGGAACAGGCAACGATAACAGGGATACTCGCCCCGTTTCGCCGCTGGCTGAAACACGCTCACCTGACCCTCGAAGCGCATCACCGCTCCGTACACCAACGGCAGGCCCAGCTTCAGGCAGGCATCGTTGAGCAGGTAGCGGGTCGGGAAATTATCCGAGCCGTCGATCACCACGTCCCAGTCCGTCAGCACCTGCTCGACATTGCCCGCCGCCAACCGCGCCGGGATGCCCGCAATTTCGATGTCGGGGTTGAGTTGCACCAGGCGCTCTTCGGCCGAAGCCGTCTTCAGGCTGCCAACAGTGGCGTCGGCATGCAGCACCTGGCGCTGGAGATTGCTGCGCTCCACCCGGTCGTGATCGACGATGCCCAGGCGTCCGACACCGGCGGCAGCGAGATACAGCGCTGCCGGGCAGCCCAGGCCGCCGGCCCCGACCACCAGCACCGCAGCATCCAGCAAGCTGCGCTGGCCTTCGGGGCCGACTTCCGGCATCACCAGGTGACGCGCGTAGCGTTCCACCTGTCCGGCCTGCAAGCGGTCAGGATAGGTCATGGGCAGGCCCGCCAGGCGCCAGCCGACGTAACCGCCAGCCACGCTGTATGCCGCATCGAAGCCGCGCTCACGCAGGGCGCGCACCACGGACAGGGACCGGACGCCGCTGGCACAGATGACCAGCAGGGGAACCTCCGGCGACACCTCGGGCACCTCCGCAGCCAGCAGCGCCTGCGCGTCGACCGCAAGCGCCGCCTCGAAATACCCCAGGTTACGCTCCGCCGGTGCGCGGATATCCAGCAGCGGCCAGCCCTCCGCGACGTGTTGCCGTGCCGCGGCCGGTGTGAGTTCCAATGTGTCGGGGCCCGTCGGTCGTGGGTTCATGTGCTGATTTCACTGCAGCCCGCCCGGCGTTGCAACTCAACGCCCCCGGCGCCTGCGCGCCACGTGTTTCTGAAGGCGCCGCCGCTTGGCCCTCTGGCGGTCGGTGAGCGGGTTCCGGCGCCCGGCGAACGGGTTCCCGCCACCCCGGAATTCCACGATCAGCGGCGTGCCCCACAGCCTGAAGTGTTGGGTGAACGTGTTCTCCAGGTAGCGGCGATACGCCGGCTGAATGGTATCCGTGCGATTGCCATGAACGACGATTCGCGGCGGCAGCTTGCCGCCGGCATGGGCATAACGCAACCGCGCGACGCGACCCTGGCGCATGGCGGGCTGATGCGCCTCGACGGCCCGACGCAACACCTGCGTCAATTCGGGAGTCGGCATCTCGATGGTCGCACTGCGCCACGCCTCGAGCACCGCGTCCATGAGTTCCTGCACCCCCGAACCGTGCAGGGCCGAGAGCCGGATGCGCCGCGCCCAGGGAACGAAACCCAAACGGCGGTCCAGCGCCTGCAGGACCCGCTCGCGATGCTCGGCGTCCAGGCCATCCCACTTGTTGACGGCGATCACCAGCGCCTTGCCCTGCTCCAGGACGTGCCCGAGCAGCGTCAGGTCCTGGTCCGTGAGCCCTTCGCGGGCATCCAGCATCAGGATAATCACATGGGCGCGTTCGATGGCCTGCAGTGCCTTGATCACGCTGAATTTTTCGAGCGCGTCGGAGACCCTGGCGCGCCGCCGCACGCCCGCCGTGTCGATCAATTCGAATTGCGTCCCGTCCCGCTCCAGGCGCATCGAGATGGCGTCGCGCGTGGTGCCGGGCGTGTCGAAGGCCAGCACCCGCTCCTCGCCGAGCAGACGGTTGACCAGCGTGGACTTGCCCACGTTGGGCCGCCCCACCACGGCCAGTCGCAACAGTGACTCGTCAGGCACCTCGGGCTGGAGGGGCTGGGCCGGCAGGTGGTTCACGACTTCGCGCATCACCGCCTCGATGCCTCGTCGATGTACGGCGGCTACCGGCAGGCCGGCATCGAAACCCAGCGCCGCAAACTCGGCGCGCGCGAGATGGGGATCGGTGCCGTCGACCTTGTTGACCACCAGCACCACCGGCTTGCCCTGTCGCCGCAAGGCGTCCGCGATCTCCTCGTCTCCCGCGGTCAGGCCATCGCGTGCGTTGACCAGGAACAGGACCACGCTCGACTCTTCGAGCGCCTGGTGAACCTGCAGCGCAGTCAGGTAATCGATACCCTCAGCCTGGCTGACCAGACCCCCGGTATCGACCAGCAGGCAGGGCGTCTCGCCCACCCGTGAGATGCCGTACTGGCGGTCCCGCGTCACCCCGGGCACGTCGGCCACGAGGGCATCCCGCGTACGGGTCAGCGCGTTGAACAGGGTTGACTTGCCCACATTGGGGCGGCCAACGATGGCCACGACCGGCAGCATGAATGATCACCTTCCGCCGCGACCCGGCTCAGGATGAGCCTCCGGCGCTGAAGGCCGCCAGCTCGCCCTGGCGTGTCAGCACGAACAGGGTCGAACCGATCACCATCGGTGGCGCGGCAAAGCCGTCACCGCCCACTTTCTCGCGCGCGGCAAAACCGCCCCCGCCGATATCGATCCAGTGCAGGTAGCCCTCGAAATCGCCCACCACGACAAAGCTGCCCTGGATTGCCGGCCGGGTCAGGGCGCGGTTTTCGAGCTGGTCCTGTTTCCAGATGGTTGCGCCGTTGCGTCGATCCAGCAACCACACGTGATCGACGCGATCGCTGACGGCCAGATTGATGCGGTCAACCACCACGCCGCTGGCCGAGCCGATGTCCTTGAACCACAGCAACCGTCCGGAATCGGCGGCCAGCGAGACCAGGCGGTTCTTGTAGCTGGACACCAAAAGATCGGCGGCCACGTAGACCATTTCCCCGTCGATGTCCGCCAGGCGTTCCAGTTCGCTGCGCCCCTCGGCCGCCACCACCGTCTGTTCCCAAACCAGCGAGCCATCATTCAGTTTCAGGGCCACGACCTCACCCCCGTCGTAACCGAGAAAGATCAGGCCCGCCCGGATCAGCGGGCGCGAGTTGCCGCGCAGCGTCAGCAGCGGCACCGCGTGATCATAGATCCACAGCCGGGTTCCGCTGGACTCGTCGAGGCCGAACACCCGTCCGTCGATGCAACGCATGACCAGGATGCCGTCCGCCGCGACCGGCGTGGCCAGGATTTCGGAGGACAGCTGCGCGGTCCACAGCAGGGTGCCGTCCCGCTTGCTGAACGCATGCACCTCGCCGTTTTCGGTTCCCATGTAGACCGCCTCTGCCGAGACGCCAGGGCCGCCGGTGAACGGCAGCTTGGTCTTGACCTCCCAACGTTTGCGGCCATTGGTCGCATCCAGCGAGACCAACAGACCCTTGTGGTCGGCCGCGAACAGGGTGCCCTGGTCATGCGCGAGGCGCAGCCGCGGATCCTCCCGGCCCACCCCCGCCCCGATCTTCGCAGACCAGACTTTCTGCGTCGCCAGGGTGGGTTCGAACTCGACCAGCGGATTGGGGGCGCCGGGCTCGTCGTCATCATCGCCCCAGCTCTTGATCCAGCTGCAGCCCTGAAGCACCCACAGCACGGCCAGCAGTAACGCGAATGCGCGTTTCATGTCGCGTCGTCCGTAGCGCCGGCGATGCCGGCCAACGACTCGATTTTCATCTCCAGCAGCAGCCGGTTGCCGGCACCCTCTTCCAATGCCGCCAGCGCCTGCCGGTACGCTTCGAGGGCGAGGCCCGGCTCGTTGCGGGCCTTGTGGATGTCCCCCTCGATCTCGGCAAAAGCCGCCTCGAACCCGGTAGCCTGCGGCGCGCTCCGGATCAATTCCAGAGCGCCATCTTCGTCGCCCTGATCGACTTTCAGGCGGGCGAGCCGAACCCGTGCCACGATGGTGACCGGTTGAGGCCGTCCGTTCCGCATGGCCTGTTCGAGCAACTGCGCGGCGAGGTCTTTCTGCCCCGCCTCGAGCCGGGCCCTGGCCATGTGCAGTGCCGCCATGCCGACATAAGCCGAATCGCCGAATTCCGTTCTGAGCGTCTCATAATTCGCTACCGCGGCGTCGAGGTTGCCGGCACCGAGGAGTTGCACCATGACATCGTATTCCGCAGACGCCTGGCGGTGCTGACTCTGAACCCAGAGTTGCCACTGCTTGAAACCGAACAGGCCTCCAAAAGCCAGCACCAGTCCGAGCACGATGGCGCCGCCATTCTCACGCAACCAGCCCTTTACGCGTTCGCTTTGTTCATGGGAATCGTAGACTTCAATCATCTCTCGCTACCTGTCTCACAGACCGCCCGGCGGCCGCGCCGCCCGGGGTCCTGCCCATCGATCGACCGCGCGGTCAGCGCGCCCGGCCCGCACCGCCCGCCGGCGGACCCTGTTTTTCCAGCCATGCCCGCAGCCACGAGCCGAGTTCCCGCCGCGCAATGGCCGCTTGCGGCACATCATCACGCAAATGCTTGACGACCACCGTGTCCGCCTCCCGTTCCGATTCACCCGCCACCAGGGCCAGTCGCGCGCCACTGCGGTCGGCGCGGCGGAACTGCGCCTTGAAGCTGCCTGCGCCCGCGTTGCATATGATACGCAGATCGGGCAGCTCATCCCGCAAATGCTCGGCCACCTGCAGCCCGTAGGCCAGGCAGCCCTCGCCGGCCATGACCACGTAGGCGTGGGGTGCGTCAGGCGCCGGCGCGCCGCCGAGGCGCACGGACTCCACCAGCCGCTCCAGGCCCAGCGCGAAGCCAATGCCTGGCCAGGGTTTGCCACCCTGGAGTTCCACGAGGTCATTGTAACGTCCGCCAGCACACACGGTGCCCTGCGCACCGAGGTCGCCCGAAATCCACTCGAACACGGTGTGACTGTAGTAATCCAGTCCCCGTACCAGCCTGGGATTGATGACGTAGTCGATACCCAGCGAATCGAGCAGTGAGCGCGTTTCCTCGAAATGCTGACGGGATTCGTCTCCCAGGCAGTCCGTCAGCAGTGGCGCTTCCGCCAGGACGGCCTGGACACTCTCCTGCTTGCTGTCCAGCACCCGCAGCGGGTTGCGCTGCACCCGGGTGCGGGTTTCTGCGTCGAGTTCGGCCAGGTGCGCTTCGAGAAAGTCGACCAGCGCCTCCCGGTAGGACGCCCGCTCGCTGCGGGTGCCCAGTGAATTGATCTCCAGGCGCAAGCCCCGCACCCCCAATTCCGAAAAAATGCGCTCGCCCATTGCGATCAGTTCCGCATCCACGTCCGGCCCATCCGCGCCGAACACCTCCGCTCCCATCTGATGGAACTGGCGCGAGCGTCCCTTCTGCGGCCGCTCGTACCGGAACATGGCACCACCGTACCAGAGCCGCATGGGCGACCCATACAACAGCCCGTGCTGCAGCGCAGCCCGGACAACCCCGGCCGTCCCCTCCGGCCGCAGGCTCAGCAACTCGCCGTTGCGGTCCTCGAACGAGTACATCTCCTTCTCGACGACGTCCGTGGCCGCACCGATGGCACGCGTGAAAACGTCCGTCTTTTCCAGCAGCGGGATGCGCAGTTCCTCATAACCGTAACGTGCGAAGATCCCGGACACCATCGTCTCCACCCTGCTCCACAGCGTGGTATCCGGCGGCAGGATATCGTGCATGCCACGGATTGATCGAATCACGGGATTCACTGTCGTCGAGTCTCGATTCCGATTGTGACTGGCGGGACGCTACCCGGCCAGGGTCTGGATTCACCAGGTGCCGCGGGGACGCCTGCGCAAGCTTATCCGCTACCGCTCTTCCCTGCCTCCCCATCGGCGGCCCCGGCCTCCGGGCGCAACACCATCTGGGTGACATCATCGAGCGTGAAGGGAGCCGTATCCACCGCCTCGCCGTCCAGGAACACACGCACCGCGGAAGCCCGCCCGAATAACAGCCTGAACGGTGGCTCCCCCTGATAACTGCGCGTCGTGCCGGCCCGCACCAGGTCCTGCTCCAGGTACCTGCCGGCGCGGTCCGTTATCTCGATCCAGCTGTCGCCCGAGGTCACGACCTCCAGGCGATGCAAGGCCAGACCGGGGGCACCCCCGGCACCGGTCTCGCCTGGCGTGGTGCGGGCCTCTCCACCCGCCCCGACCGAGCGCGCGCGCTGTTCGCGCAGCACGTCCAGCGCGGCGATGGAGGCGTTCATGTGCGTGCTGTCAGCGGCGCCAGCGCCCGTTTGCGTGGCGGGATCCACCGGACCTGCAACGCCCTCGCCGGTCGTCGTGAATGCCGGTTGCCCGCGCGAGAGCCGCAGGGCCTCGTGCGTGAATTGCCAAACGAGCGTACCGATCAGCAGGGAAGCCAACAGATAGCTCGTGGCGCGAATCCAGCGGTCCGCGCGGTTCAGTGGCCGGGCTTCCGGGAACACCGTGCGCATCGCGGGCGCGGTATCGTCCATGGCTTCGAGCAGCTGGGCGATTTCGGCCCGATCGAGCCCGAGGTGCTCGGCGTAGCGTTTGACGAAACCACGCCGGTATACCGGCGCGAATCGCTCGAGGCGTTCCGCCTCGATATCCATCAACACCCGGGCCTCGATGCGCGCAGCCATGGCGGCCTCGCCAATCGACTCCCTGCGACGCTCGCGGGCCTGTCGCAGGCGTTCACCGATCCCGAGCGGTATGAGCTCCTGTTGCCGGTTCACGATCCCGGACCCGCCATCAGGCCTTGCGCCTCCGCGGAGTCGGGGTAGCGCGCCCGCAACCGGTCGGCATAGCCTCGTGCTTCCTCCGCATCGCCCAGGCGTTGCTCTACCTGAAACCCCAGGTACAGGCTCTCGGCCGTGGCTTCGGATACGTCTTCGAAGCGTTGCAGAANNAAATCTTCCTTTCGATAGCTGATGCGCGCCAGCGGTAACAGCGCATCAGCGAATTCTGCATTATATTCAAGGGATTGTCGCAAAAACTTCTCCGCCTTGTCCAGATTTCCCGCTTGTAGCTCGCAAGCACCCGCATTCGCCAGCGCAATTTCCGGCGTTCGGTAGAACGGATCCTGCACCGCACGGGCGAAGTAGGCCAACGCTTCCTGGCTCTTGCCGGTCTGGCACAGGAACACCCCGTAGTTGTTGTTGACGTCCCCGGAATCCGGTGCCACTTTCACCGCCTGCCGGTAATGTCGGGCCGCCCGCTCTTCCTCACCGATGCGTTCATAGAGTACCGCCAGCACCGTGTGAGCTGGCGCATAATTGGGGTCCGCCGATACCGCTTTCTTCAGTTTCTCAAGGGCAACTTCGTATTCACCCCGAACCAGGTACTCGGAGCCCATCGAGGTATTGAGCTCGGCGGCCTTGCGCGCCGCCGCGCGCTCGGCATCCGGGTTGTCCGGAGATGATGCACAGGCGACCAAAAGAATCGCGGCCGCTGCCACCGAGGCATGCCGAATGCTCATGCGTCCTTACCCTGCGCGGTTGCGAGATAACCGCGGCTCCTCCGGGTGCGGTCCAGCACCCTGCCGACCAACTGTCCGCATGCTGCATCGATGTCATCCCCGCGCGTGCGCCGCACGGTCGCGATCACGCCGCCGGCCATGACGATCGACTGGAATTCCTCAATGCGCTCGGGGCGGGAACAGCGATAAGCGGTCCCCGGGAAACTGTTGAACGGAATCAGGTTGAGTTTGCTGGGCACCGTTTTCAGCAACGAGGCCAGGGCCCGTGCATGCTGCGGGGAGTCGTTCACGCCGTCCAGCAGGGTGTACTCGAAAGTGATCGAGCGCTTGCGCCGACCGGCCACGTAGGCCCGGCAGGCATCGAGCAATGGCTTGATCGGGTATTTGCGGTTCAGGGGAACCAATTGTTCGCGGAGCGCATCGTTGGGTGCGTGCAAGGAAACCGCAAGCGCCACGTCGACCCGGTCCCGCAAACGCGCGATGCCCGGCACCAGCCCCGCGGTGCTGACCGTGACCCGCTTGGCGGCCAGTCCGAAACCAAGATCATGCCGCATGATCTCGAGCGCGCTGACCACCGGTTCAAAATTGAGCAGTGGTTCGCCCATGCCCATCAGCACCACGTTGGTGATTCTGCGCCGCCCGTTGCGCTCATGTCCCAGTGCGCGGGCCGCCAGTAACACCTGGCCGATGATCTCGCCCGCGGTCAGGTTGCGACTGAAGCCCTGGGTGGCGGTGGAACAGAAGGTACAGTTGAGCGCGCAGCCCACCTGAGAGGAGATACACAGCGTGCCGCGCGCTGGCTCCGGAATGAATACGGATTCGATCGCGCTGCCCCCCGGCAACCCCAGCAGCCATTTGACCGTCCCGTCAGCCGAATGCTGCTCGCCGAGAATTTCCGGCATGCGCACTTCCGCTATCAGGCTCAGGCGTCGACGCAGGTCGAGGCCCAGATCGGTCATGGCCTCGAAATCCGTCACGTGCTGATGATAAATCCACTTCAGCACCTGGTGGGCGCGAAACGGCTTCTCGCCCAAGGACAGGAAAAAATCTCGCAAGCCCCCGAGGTCGAGGTCGAGCAGATTGATCCGTGTGCTCTGGGCGCTCATCCGTCGTCTCAGTCCTGTTTCTGCCCCGGAAGAGAGCCCGCGCCAAAGAAGTATTCGATTTCCACCGCGGCCGTATCCGGTGCATCGGAGCCGTGCACCGCGTTGGCGTCGATGCTCTGGGCAAAATCCGCGCGAATGGTGCCGGGCGCCGCCTCCCGGGGATCGGTCGCCCCCATCAGTTGGCGATTCAGGGCAATGGCGTCGTCGCCCTCGAGGACCTGGATCATCACCGGCCCGGAGGTCATGAACTTGACCAGATCTGCGAAGAACGGCCGTTCGCGATGAATCGCATAGAAGCCTTCTGCCTCTTCGCGGGTGAGCCGCTGCATGCGGGCGGCCACGATTTTCAGCCCGGCGGCCTCGAATCTCGAGTAGATCTCACCGATCACGTTCCTGGCCACCGCGTCGGGCTTGATGATCGAAAGAGTTTTCTCCAATGCCACTTTCGAATATTCCTTTAATATTATGAAAAATATGAGTTTTTAATGTGAACGAGCGGTTACCTGCTCGAGGGGTGCAAAACAGTATGATTTTAAGCCCGGGCAGGTCCATCCGCAATGCTGCCGACCCGGCCGCAACCGCGCCTTGACCGCGGATTCAGCCCGCCCCTATGATGTTCACGCCGCGCGGTTCGCAACCGCAAACCGCCGGGCCTGAAGCGGTGGCTACGAGGTCCGATCCACGCCGGAGCCGGGGAAAACTCATGATCATCCTCTATCTCGCGATCATCGTGCTCATATTGATGGTGATCGCCTACAACCGGGTACCCCTTTATGTTGCCGCGGCACTGCTGTTCATCAGCACGGTGGTGCTGACCTGGTACCGGCTGGATTTCCCGACCCCTTCCGCCTTTCGCTGGACGCTCGGGATCGTTGCCGTCACGCTGACCGGTTTTGGCATCCAGCCGCTGCGCAGATTGCTGATCAGCGATCGCCTGTTTGGCCTGTTCCGCAAGGTCATGCCGGGGCTGTCGGCCACCGAACGCGAAGCCCTGGAAGCCGGTACGGTATGGTGGGAAGCCGAAATTTTCAGCGGGCGTCCGCGTTGGCGGCGCCTGCTCTCGATGCCGGCACCGACGCTGAGCGAGCGAGAGCAGGAATTCCTCGATGGCCCGGTCGAGGAACTGTGTCGACTGCTCGACGACTGGGACATCTGCGACAGCTACCGCAAACTTCCGGAACCCATCTGGGACTTCCTGCGCAAAAACGGATTTTTCAGCCTCATCATTCCGGCGGAATTCGGCGGCCTGGCGTTCAGCGCGCAGGGGCAGTCCGCGGTCGTGATGAAACTCGCGAGCCGCAACCTCACGACCGCCGTCACGGTGATGGTCCCGAATTCACTGGGCCCGGCGGAACTATTGCTGCACTACGGAACGGAAGAGCAGAAAGCCCACTATCTGCCCCGCCTGGCCTCGGGCGAGGAGATTCCCTGCTTCGCATTGACCTCAGCGGCGGCCGGGTCGGACGCTGCCAACATGACGGACGAAGGCATCGTGTGCATGGGAGAGCACGAAGGCCGGGAGGTGCTCGGGCTCCGGGTGACCTGGGACAAGCGCTACATCACCCTGGCGCCGGTCGCGACCCTTCTGGGCCTGGCCTTCAAAGCGAGGGACCCGGACGGGTTGCTCGGCGACCAGAAAGACCTCGGCATCACCTGCGCATTGATTCCCATGGACACGCCGGGTGTGGAACATGGTCACCGGCATATGCCGGTTGGGGCGGTCTTCATGAATGGGCCGACGCGAGGCACCGATGTGTTCATCCCGATGGATTGGCTGATCGGGGGACAGAAGTTCATCGGCCAGGGCTGGAAAATGCTGATGCAGAGCCTGGCTGCCGGGCGCGCGATTTCCCTGCCAGCGGTTGGGACTGCAGGCGGCAAAATGGCCGCCCTGTTGACCGGCGCCTATGCCCGCATTCGCAAGCAGTTCGGGCAACCGATCGGCTACTTCGAGGGGGTCGAGGAGGCCCTGGCACGCATCGGCGCGCGAACCTACCGGATGGACGCCGCACGCCTGTTGGCGCTGGTCGCGCTGGATCAGGGCGAACGGCCCGGCGTGCTTTCCGCCATCCTCAAGTACCAGCTGACCGAGGGCAACCGCCAGACCATCAATGACGCCATGGACGTGCACGGCGGCAAGGCCATCATCCAGGGCCCGAACAATTACCTCTCCCACGCCTACCAGGCCATTCCGATCTCGATCACGGTGGAAGGCGCCAACATCCTGACGCGCTCCATGATCATTTTCGGTCAGGGCGCTATTCGCGCGCACCCCTGGCTGTTGAAAGAAATGAATGCGGTGCGCGGCACCAGCGGCCCCAAACCGCGCCGGGACTTCGACAAGGCCCTGTTCTCGCATGTCGGTTACACCATCAGCAATGCCGTGCGGGCCCTGCTCATGGGCCTCACCGGCAGTTGGGCGACGAGCGCGCCCGTGCGCGGCCCTGCGGCCCGCTATTTTCGGCAGGTCAACCGCATGTGCTCCGCCTTTGCCCTGGTGTCCGATGCCGTGCTGCTCACGCTGGGCGGCAAGTTCAAGTTTCGGGAATCGCTCTCGGGGCGGTTGGCCGACGCCCTGATTCACCTCTACCTGGCCAGTGCCATGCTGAAGCGCTTCGAAGACCTGCGGCGCCCGGCGGACGACCTGCCGCTGTTGACCTGGGCACTCGAGGACAGCCTGTTCACGGTCCAGCAGAGCCTGCAGGGTGTGTTGCGCAACTTCCCGGTGCCGCTGCTCGGGGGCGTGCTGCGTTGGCTGGTATTTCCGCTCGGCATGCCCTACCGACCGCCCAGGGACCGCATCGGCAAGCGCATCGCACGTCTGCTGCTAAGCGAGAATGCCGCCCGCGACCGGCTCACCGAAGGCGTGTTCATATCCGATGCGGACGATGCCTCCGGTCGCGTCCACACGGCTTTTCAGCGGGTCCTCGACTCCGCGGATGCCGAGCAGGCGATTCGCAATGGGCTCAAGGAAGCCGTTCACATCGCCAACCACCGCCAGCTGGTGAAACGCGCGGTCGAAAGCGGCGTGATCACGGAGGAGCAAGCCACCCGCGTGCGACTGGCGCAAGAGGCCGTCGCCAAGGTCATTGCGGTCGACGATTTTCCTCGCAGCCGGATCGAAGGCTTCGAAGAGCCAGCGTTCCGCCCCAGGGTGGGCGACGAGCGCCTAACCGGCTAGCAGAAACCGTCGGATGTCCTCGCGCCGGGCCATGCAGTCGGCATGGCCCAGCCGCATCAATTCGCGGCAATACGACGCCTCGAACAGCAGATAACTGGCCATGCGCCAGTCCCGGCCCCAGCCGCCCAGGGTGCGCAGCAGCATGCGCACAGCCCGCGGAATTTCTCTCAAATGCTCCTGGGTCACGGTACGCAGGTCCCGGCTGGGCCGAATCACCAGGGATTCGATGTGACGCAGGCCGGCGGCCTCGCGTCCGGCATCGCCCAGCAAGGCCAGGGTCTGGTTCACCCGGTGCATGCGCGCGAGGTCCGCGGTCAGGGTATCCATGAAAATGGCATCCAGGAGGTAGCCGCCAATCTCTCCCAGGGACGGGTAGTCGGAAGCACCACTCGGCGGGGGATCCGGCTTCTCATCCCGGGTCGCAACCACCAGCACGCGGTCAGCGCCGAGATGAATCGCCGGGCTCAGCGGCGCCAGCATGCGCATGCCGCCATCGCCGAAATACTCTCCATCGACGCGCTCCGCCGGAAAAATCAGCGGCAGCGCCGCCGATGCCAACAGGTGCCTGACCCCAAGTTCGGTCGGCACCCCCGCACGCCGCGCCCGCTGCCAGGGCGTAATCCCGTTCGGCCCCTGGTAGAAGGTCACGGCCCGGGCGGTCGTATAGCCGGCGGCCGTGATGGCGACCCCGCGCAGCGCACCGCTGCGCACGGCGGCAGCGATGCCTTCCCGGTCGAAGGCGGCATTCAGAAACGTTCGCAGCGGCGCATTGTCCAGCAGCGACCGGGGCGTCACCGGCAACAGGCCAGCGCTGAGGAACGTGAGAATCCAGTGCAGGCCGGCACTCAGTACCGACCAGGGGTCGGTGCGATAGATCCGCGCGCAGTGCATGCTGCCCCAGTGTTCCGCCAAGCGCGCGACGCCGGCTTCGAAATGATGGGCGTGGCTGGCGAGTACGGCAGCGTTGATGGCGCCGGCGGAGGTTCCGCAGATGATCGGAAACGGGTTGCCCTGA
>WVWV01000146.1:0-59314 GCA_011773845.1 Lysobacterales bacterium
CGGCCCGCACCCCGCCGGCTTGCCCGGCACCCACATCAGTCGGCTGACGCCCCTCAGCCCGGGCCGCACCGCATGGCACGTGGATTGCCAGGATGTGATTGCCGCCGGTGCCCTGTTGCTCACGGGCCGCCTGCCCCTGAGACGGGCCATCGCCATCAGCGGGCCTCATCCGCACGCGGCGCGCTGGGTGTGGGCGCCACCCGGCGCCAGGATTCGCGACCTGCTGCGCGGCGCGGAGCGCGACGCCGAGTGGATCATCTCCGGCTCACCGCTGGCCGGCCGAAGCGCGCGCAAACCTTTTGAGCACCTGGGGCGGTTTCATCGCCAGGTAACCGTGCTCGGCGGGCCGTCCGGACCATCCCCGCCCGAAGCTCCGTGGTGGTCCCGCCTCGGGCTGCACGCCGCCAAACCCGGCCCGGCGCTGGGCATGGTCCCCGATGCCGGCCTGGAGCAGGCCTGGGCGCTGGACGTGCCAGTGGCCCCGCTGCTGCGGGCCCTGATGGTCGGCGACCTGGATACGGCCGTGGCGCTGGGGTGCCTCGACCTCGGTGAGGAGGATCTGGCGCTGTGCACCTTGTTGTGCCCGGGTGGCCATGACTACGGCGCCTACCTGCGGGAGGCGCTGACGCGGCTTCGGGAGGAACTGGCGGCATGATCGCGCGGGATGCACGCTGGTGGGCCCGGTGGCGACGTGTCGACGACGCGGCCGAGCCTGCGCGCCGCGCTGGCGCATCGATGGCGGTCCACCTGCACGCCGGCACGCGCCTGCCGGCGGTCCACCTGCAGATCATGCTGGCCTCCGTGCCGCTGGCGGTGATGTGGGTCTGGAACTCTGGTTACCAGCTAAGGCACGCGACGCAGGGTGTCGGTGCGGTATCGGTTCCGGACTGGCGAAACCTGTGGCTTCCAGGCGCGCAGGCGGCCGACTGGATGATCGGAATGGCCCAGTTTCTGCCGCTGCTGGCCACCAGCCTGGCCTGCGTGCTCGTGCTGGAGATGTTGTTCGCGGCCGTGCGGCGCCGGGCCGTGGAGCCCGGCTGGATGGTGCCGGCCTGGTTGTTCACCTTGCTGCTGCCCGCAGGCGTCGGCCTCTCGCAGGCCATGTTCGCCATGGGTTTCGGGCTGGTGTTCGGCAAGCTGATTTTCGGGGGCGCCGGCAAACACCTCGTCAGCCCGGCCCTGCTGGGTGGCCTGTACTTGCGCACGGCCCACCCGGAGGCGTTCGTGACGGCGCCCGCCGGCGGCGTGGTGTCTGCCGAGCTGATGCAGACTGCGTGGGAGCGACTGGCGGATGGCGGCGTGGCTGCGCTGCAGGCGGCCGGCATTGGCTGGATGGAGCTGTTCGTCGGCCAGGAGGCCTCGGCATTTGGTGCCACCTCGGCACTGGCCTGCCTGCTGGGCGCGGCGTTCCTGATGTGGAGCCGCGCCGTGGCATGGCGGATCCTGGCTGGCGGCATGCTGGGCCTGGTCGCCGGCGTCTGGCTGCTGGGCATGCTGATGCCGGCCTCGCCCGTGCTCACCGCCGGCTGGCACTGGCACGCCGTGCTCGGCGCGTTTGCGTTCGGCCTCGTATTCCTCGCCGCCGATCCGGGATGCACGCCCCTGACCCGCGGCGGACGCTGGTTCCTCGGCGGTGCCGCGGGGGCGCTGGCAGTGGCCATCCGGGTGCTGGACCCGGCTCATCCGGACGGGGTCTTGCAGGCCATTCTGCTGGCGGCCCTGTTCGCACCGCTGGCCGACCACCTGGCGGTGTGGCGTGCGGCCCGGCGCCGCCGGCGGCGCGAGGAGGCCTGGCCATGACCCCGGAGCGCCCCGCCAAAACCCTGCTGGTCGCGGCGGGCGTGGCGGTATTCTGCTCGCTGATGGTGTCAGCGGCGATCGTCTACCTGCGCCCGGCACAGGTGGCCTGGGAGGAAATCGCTCGCAGCCGGACCGTACTCTCCCTGGCCGGGCTGCTGCCGGAAGGCGCGTCCGCTCCGGATCGCATGGTGGCCATGCGTTTCCGGGAGCTCGAAGTGCTCGTGGCTGACCTGCAGCGCGGGCAGTTCGATGACGCCTTCGACGGGCTGTCGTTCGATATGGATGCGGCCTGGGCCGACCCGGCCATGCTGACGGATATCCCCCGTGCAAGCGACCTGGCCCGGCTCGGGCAGCGGCCACGCTGGATGCCGGTTTACCTGCGGATGGAGGCGGGTGCGATCCGGGCCGTGGTGCTGCCCATCCGGGGTCAGGGTATGTGGGCCCCCATGCAGGGTTACCTGGCGCTGGAGGGCGATTTCACCACCATCGTCGGCATCGCCATCGAGCAGCACGGAGAGACGCCGGGCATCGGCGAGCGCATCACCGATCCGGCCTGGCAGGCGTCATGGATCGGCAAACGGGCGTTCAGCGAAGCGGGTGAGGTGCGGATCGCGGCGGCCGGCGATGGCCGTGTACCCCGGGAGCGGGCGGCGCAGCACACCTTCGATGCGATCAGCGGCGCCACGGTGACGGTGAGCGCGGTCACCGACATGGTCAGCTACTGGTTGGGCGGGCATGGCTACGGGCCGCTGCTGCAGCGCCTGCGAACGGCGGGAGGGCAGCCGCCATGACCTCGAGCCGTACCCTGTTCGGGCCCGTACTCGACCAGAACCCGATCATGGCGCAGGTGCTGGGCGTCTGCTCGGCACTGGCGGTGACCCGGGAGCTCGAGCCGGCGCTGGTCATGGGGGCCGCGGTGACCTGCGTGCTGGCCTATACCAATGTGGCGGTCAGCCTGATGCGCGGGGTCATGCCGCGCAGCATCCGACTGATCCTGGAGGTGACGTTGATCGCCTCGGCGGTCATCGTGGTGGACGAATTTCTCAAGGCCTATGCACCGGACACCTCGCGCGTGCTGACCGTGTTCGTGGGCCTCATCATCACCAACTGCATCGTACTGGGGCGTGCCGAGGCATTCGCCATGCAGCGCCCGGTGCTGCCCAGCCTGCTGGACGCCATCGGCAACGGCCTGGGTTACGCATTGGTGCTGGCGACGGTCGCCGCCTGGCGCGAGCTGTTCGGCGCCGGCACGCTGCTCGGCCGGCCCATGTTGCCCGCCACCGATGCCGGCGGCTGGTTCGAACCGAACCGGCTGATGGAAAAGCCGGTCAGTGCGTTCCTGCTGATCGGCTTGCTGATCTGGTTGCTGCGCGGTCTGCGGCCGCGGCTCCGCGAGGAGGTGGCCGGGGATGCGCCGTGGCGAGACCAGGAGGCCCGGCCGTCATGACGCATTACCTCGGCATCATCTTCGACGCGATGTTCACCGGCAACCTGGCATTGACCTACCTGCTCGGGATGTGCACGTTCCTGGCCGTGTCCCGGCGCGTGGGCACCGCCGTAGGCCTGGGGCTCGCGGTGATCGCGGTGCAGAGCTTGACGGTGCCTCTCAACCAGTTGCTTTTCGAACGCCTGCTGACCCCTGGCGCGCTCGCTTGGGCCGGGCTGCCGGAGGTCGACCTGCGCTTCCTGAAACTGATCCTGTTCATCGGCCTGATCGCGGCCCTGGTGCAGGTGCTGGAGATGATCCTCGAGCGCTATGTGCCGCGTCTGCATGCCGCGCTCGGAGTCTATCTGCCGCTGCTGACGGTCAATTGCGCCATCCTCGGCGCGTCGCTGTTCATGGTGCAGCGTGATTACTCCGGGCTGGAGAGCGCGGCGTTCGGTTTTGGCGCCGGTGCCGGTTGGGCCCTGGCGGTGGTGGGGTTTGCCGCCATCCGCGAACGGCTGGTGTACAGCGACGTGCCGGCCGGTTTGCGGGGGCTGGGGCTGGCCTTCATCGTCGCGGGCCTCATGTCGCTGGCGTTCTCGGGCCTGGCCGGGCTGGGGGGCTGAGCGCGATGGGCACGGGTTTGCAGGTATTGCTGGCCGGCACGGTGGTTTTCACGCTGGTCGTGCTGTTGCTCGCGCTGGCCGTGCTGGGCGCCCGCCGGGTGTTCGCCCCGTCCGGCGTCGCGGTGGTGCGTATCAACGGCCGGCGGGTGGCCCGGGGCCCGCTGGGATCTCGCCTGCTGAGCCTGCTGATGGACAATGGCGTCTACCTGCCGGCGGCCTGCGGTGGCCGTGGCGCATGCGGTCAGTGCCGGGTCGAGGTCGTGGGCGACGCGCCGCCATGGACGGCCGTGGAGGCCGCGCACCTGACCGCGCGGGAGGTGTCGGCGGGCGTGCGCCTGGCATGCATGCTGGTCCTGCGGGAAGACCTGCAGATCACCGTGCCGGAGGCCTTGCTCGGGGCGCGGCGCTGGGCCTGTCAGGTGCAATCCAGCCGCTGTATCACCACGCTGATGAAGGAGATCGTGCTCCGGTTGCCGACCGGCGAGCAGATGGCATTCGAGGCCGGCAGCTACGTGCTGGTGGAGGCGCCGCCGCACCGCGTCCGGTTCGCGGATTTCGATATCGACGCGGCATATCGTCCGTATTGGCAGCGCCTCGGCCTGCTGGAACTTGCCTCCATCACCGCGGAACCGGCCCTGCGCGCCTACTCGCTGGCCAACCCGCCGGCCGAGGGCACCGAGTTGGTGCTCACCGTGCGCATCGCGTTGCCGCCGCCGGACACGCCGCCCGAAACGGCGCCCGGCCAGGTGTCGTCATGGCTGTTCAGCCTCGTGGCGGGCGACAGCGTGCTCGTCTCCGGGCCGTTCGGCGCGTTTCGCGCCAGCGACAGCGATCGCGAAATGGTGCTGATCGGTGGCGGTGCCGGCATCGCACCAATGCGCTCCATCATCCTGGACCAACTCGAGCATCGCTGCACGGGGCGCCGCATCAGCTTCTGGTACGGAGCGCGCAACCTGCGCGAGCTGTGCTATCGGACGCAGTTCGACGCGCTCGCCGCTCGCCATGGCAACTTCAGGTGGCACGCGGCCCTGTCAGAGCCGGAGCCGGGCAGCGCCTGGCAGGGGCCGGTGGGATTCATCCACGACGTGGTGCGGGAGCGCTTCCTGGGCGCCCTCCCGGCGCCCGAGGACCTGGAATACTATGTGTGCGGGCCGCCGCTGATGAACGTGGCGGTGATCCAGATGCTCGAGGACCTCGGAGTGGATCGCGACGGCATTTACCTGGACGATTTCGGAGAACCCACATGACTGTCTTTCTGTTAACGCTGGTCATATTCGCCACCGCAATGGCCCTGATGCGGCTCGGATCGTGGCTGGGCCGTCCGGTGTTCGAGCACGGCTGCGGCCTGGCCGCACCGGGCGAGTCCTGTCGGGCCTGCCGGCGGCATCGCTGTGCGCACGGCCCGACTCCGGGCGGAGGTGCGCAACGGGAGACGCCGCCATGAAGACCATGCCCAGGGTGCGGGATTTCCATTCTGCGAAACCGATCACGGTACACCGTGAAACCGGGATCATGCGGGCCGTGCACCTGATGCTCAAGCACGACATCTCCGGCATGCCGGTGGTCGACGATGCGGGTCGCCTGGTCGGCATTCTCACCGAGCGGGACTGCATCGGGGTGGCGGTATCCGCGGGCTATTTCGATGAGCCGGGCGGCAAGGTATCCGACTACATGACCCGGGAGGTGCAGACGGTCGGTCCGGACGACAGCCTGATGGACGTGGCGCGCCGCTTCGTGGGGTCCCCGTTTCGTCGGTTCCCGGTGGTCGAGGGGGGGCAACTGCTCGGCATTATCGGCCGCCGCGACTTCCTGCGCGCGATGCGCGGCCGACGCCCACGCAGATGGCTGGATTGGCTCAGGAAGGAGTAATCAGCAGGAGCGCTGATTGCTTCACCGGGGCCCCGACTTTCACCGCAAGGTGGGGGGTGAAGCAACACCGCTCGCGGTCGCAGTGCGGTGCATGGCCAGCCGCCAGATTAGCCCAAGTGTGTGAGCAAGTCATCCGGACTGGCAACTGCCCAGAAGAAATCAAACACCTTCGGCACGGGGATCACGTAAAACATGCCTTCGCTCGCGCCGCGCTCCTGCTGCTTCCAGAGCCGCCTTCTGCCATCGAGCATACGAAAGCGCTTTTTGCCCGGGTTTCTGAGTTCCGCGAGGATGCCGGGGAAAGAGGGGTCGGCGCTGCGATATCGATCGGTTTGGCGAACATCATACCGTTCCTCGTCCTCATGCTTCTGAAACCAGATGTCATCAAAGGGGATTGTCTCGGCCTTCATTTGGGTCGAGTTGATGAAGTCTACGATCTGGTTGACCAAGAAAAACCCGTCAATGTCCAGTACCCGGTTGGGGCCGATGCACGGGTGGCCCGGAACTTTTCTGCCAGGGGGTATCAGGCAAACGCGGCGCAGGTAAAAGTTTCCAAACTGGTCTCGAAAAACGTACAGATCCGCAATGTTGGTATCAAACTGCATGGCTCAGCCGGCGTTAGTTCGATCTTATTGATCGCATTCTACGCAAGTCACTCGGCCACTTCTCCATGATCAATCGACGGATCTATTTATCCTGAGGCAACGATGGCTTCGTATAGCCGTCGGACGCGGGCGCGGTTGGGCTCAGCGGCCGACGTACACGTGCCCGTACATGTTGTAGCTGCGCCGGCGCGATTCGTAGTAGCGCTGCATGCGCGCAATGTCTTCCGGGTCCTGCTTGTAGGCCTGCTGCTGTTGCGGCGCGGCGCCGACGGCGCCGATGCTGCCGCGGCTGCTGCCGCCGTACTGACGCTCCAGTTGCTCCATGGTGCTCCAACCGCTGCCGGTGTGCCGTGACCACTGGTCGTCCTGGCGGCGGTAGACGTTGCCTTCGCGGTCGGTGTAGTAATCGTCATCGGCGCTGAGCGAGGCCCCGTAGGCCGCCTGGCGCTGCTCGTCGATGGTGCTGTAGTCGTGGCCACGCCGTGCCAGCCGGGGATCCTGGAAGGAGGGGTCGGGCGGACCCGAGAGCCCGACCGGCTCGGACGCCAGCGTGATGCTGCGGGCGCCCCAATAGCCGCCATGGTAGTAGAAACGATGGCTGTAGGGGCCCGGCCCGGTCAGATGCCAGCCGTAGGTATAGGGGTGGCTCCAGTACACGGGGAACCCGCGCGGGTCGTGCCACAGCCAGGGTGTGTAGTACCAGCCGGTGCCATGAACCACGGTGACGCCGGTGGAATACTCGCCCAGGTAACCGCTGTTGTATTCGAACCAGGCGCGCCCGTCATCTTCGTCCGGCTCGATGGCGGGCGCCACGAAGGTCACGAAATAGGCCGGATCGGTGGCCGGAATGCGGTACAGCTCGGCCGGCACGGAGTGCGCGGGAGACCAGGGCCCCGCGGGATCCGCCGCCAGGAACCAGGCAGCACCCTCGCACAGGTAGTAAAAATTGTTGTGCCGAAACACGTAGTTCGGTGAATTCACCGCCCGCTCCAGGGCGGTGCCGGCGATGGGCTCGAAGCGGGGCGGGCCGACGTAGCCGACCTCGAGCCGGGCTGCAGCCTGCGCGCCCACCGCATGGCGGCGGGGCAGGGTGGCCTCCATGATGGCGAGCAGCGACTCGATGGTGCCCGGCACCGCCGCGCGCACGTGGGCCCGGGGATGATCTTCCGGAATGGCCGCGAAGGTGCCCGGCAGTTGTGAAACCGGATGCCACGGCCCATCCAATGCCGGGCCCTCGAACCAGCGCCCCGCGGCCAGGAAGTACCAGCGGCCTTCGAACTCGAACAGGTCGCGCTCCGTGTTGGCGACGTATTTCAGTGCCGGGTGCCCGGCGGCTTCCAGCCGCGGCGCTCCATCGATCACGATCAACTCGGCCGGCTCCAGGCTGACGATGAAGGGCGGTGGTTCACGCGCAGGCTGGCGCGCGGGCAGGGCATCGCGCACCGCGGTCCACTGGTCTCCGAGCGCCAGGTTCCGGAAATCGGCCGGCAGCTCCGTGGTGGTGGTCCATCCGCCGGTGGCGAGCAGGGTGTGCGTCTGCCAGGTGCCTTCGTTGAGCACATACCAGCGGCCCGTGCGGGGCTCATGGAACAGTTGCCAGTCGGTGTTGACCACGAATTCGAGCCCGGTGCCCGTGATCGGGGCGGCCACCGGCAATTTGTCGATCAGCATGAGCCGGGTGGGGCGGTCGACCACCTCGATGCGGGGCGGCGCATGGCCAAGTATCGCGGGTGTGCGGGCCTGAGGCGGCATTTCGAAATCCTCGGCCAGTGAGCGCAGCAGCGCGTCCAGCAGCACCGTGTGCGGCCGGTTGCGAACCGCCTGCGCTGCCAGCTCGCGGGCTGCGGGTGGCACGGGTGTGCTGCTGAAGCGGACCTCCAGAACTTCCTGGTTCGACAGTCGCACCAGTCGCCGTTCGAGATCGATGCGGGTGCTGGCCCGGGCGCGCAGCGCGCCGACCAGGAAGTCCCGGGAGCCGGCCGGACGTACCTCGATCGGCACCCAGCCCTCGACCGTCCGGAATCCTTCCCAGACCTCGATGACCGGGTGGTGGATGCGCAGGGTGCCGCCGGCGAGCTCCTCTTCGCGCGGATAATCGAGCTCGGTGATGTCTTCGGCGCGCGCCGTCATGCATCCGATCAGCAGCAGCGCGGGCAAATAGCGGGGGGACAGGGTCATGCGAACACGTTCGGTGCGGGTACGGGGACGCGCCATTATACGCAGCACCCCGGGCCGGAACGAGCAGCGGCCGGAAAATGACCGACCCCTGCGGTTGAACACGGGCGGCAGTGCCGCCCACCTCCCATGCCTGCGGGTTTAGAATGGAGGCCGTGACCATTCAGGCAGGCAAGGTTGAGGGCCGGTGGGTGTGTACGCAATCGCGTTGACCCTGCACGCGCTGGCCGCCACGGTGTGGACCGGCGGGCACCTGGTGCTGGTCAGCGTGGTACTGCCCGACGTGTTGCGGGGCCGCGACGTGGCCCGCTTGCGGCAATTCGAGGCGGGCTACGAGCGCATCGGGATGCCCGCCCTGATCGTGCAGGTCGCCACCGGTGCCTGGCTGGCCCATCAGCGGGTGCCCGGGGTCGCCAACTGGTTCGATCTGAGCAACCCGGTTGCGCGGCTGATCGCCATCAAGCTCGCCCTGCTGCTGATCACGGTGGCCCTGGCGGCACATGCGCGCTTGCGCCTGCTGCCGGCGCTGTCAGAGCGGCAGCTGGGCGCGCTGGCCTGGCACATCGTTGCGGTCACCCTGGCGTCGGTGGGGTTCGTCGTCGTCGGGGTCGCCTTCCGGACCGGCGGGTTGGGGTGAGCGCCCGCGTTGCGCCGGACCGGGCAATGCGAGACGGTGTCGCCATCAATGAACAGCAAAGGAGGACATGATGCAACGACGCGTACTCGGCAGTAGCGGTATCGCCATTTCGGAGATCGGGTTTGGCTTGTGGGCGGCCGGCGGTGACTTCTGGGGCCCGACCGACGACGCGGCGATCCTGGACGCCATCGATTATTCGCTCGCACAGGGCGTCAACTTCTTCGACACTGCCGACGTTTATGGCGGCGGCCACAGCGAGGAGCTGCTCGGCAGGGCCATGCGCGGGCGCCGCGCGGAGTTCGTGGTGGCCACCAAGATCGGCTGGCGCGGGTTCAGCGACGAGACCAAGTCGTCGGCCTACACGACGGTCGGCAAACTCGTTGCCGGCGTGGAGAGCAACCTGCGGCGCTTGCAGACCGATTACATCGACGTCATCCAGAGCCATGTCGACTTCCGGGACCCGACGATGGAGGTTGTCGTGGAGGGGTTCCAGCATCTGCAGCGCGACGGCAAGGTGCGCGCTTACGGGGTGAGCACCAGCAATTTCGAGTACCTGCAGGCATTCAATGCCGATGGCGGCTGTAGCAGCCTGCAGGTCGATTACAGCATCCTGAACCGAACGCCGGAGCGGGACGTGCTGCCCTATTGCCAGGAGCATGGAATCGGGGTGATCGTGCGGGGCGCACTGGCGATGGGAATCCTGGCCGGGAAATTCGATGCCGACACGCGTTTCCCGGACGGCGACTTCCGCCGCCGCTGGCACGACGACGAGGATGAATACCGCGTGTTCCGCGACGATCTGGCGCGGGTCGAGCAGTTGCGGCCGCTGGCGCAGGGCTGCAGCCTGGCGCAACTGGCGCTGAGATTCGTGCTGGCGCACCCGGCCGTCACCACGGTGATTCCGGGGATCAAGGATGTGGGACAGGCGCAGGCGAACATCGCGGCGGGCATGCTGGAGGTGTCACTGGAGGGAATCGACGCCGTGGTGCCGCCGGGCGGGGGCCGCAAAATCTGGCCGGCGTGAGGGTTGGCCCGGCCAGTGTTCACCCGCCACGTCGCGGGTGGGGTTGACGGGGTCGGTGAGGATGGAGGGCTGGAGGCTGCTGCTGCCGGCCTTGGCCTTCGGCCTGGCGCACAGCTACCAGGGTGTCGCCGGCATGATCAGCACCGGTCTCGTCGGGCTGATTCTGGGCGCCCTGTTTATCGGCGCGGGCGGCAACCTGTGGCTGCCGATCCTGGTGCATGGCGTTGCCAATTCCATCGGCATCACCCTGATCTTCACCAACGCCGACCGCCTCCTGGGCACGCTCTTGTTTCACTGACACGACCCACGCCCTGCAAATAATTCACGCCAAATGCATGACGCATTTCAGAACATGACCTCGGTCACGTTTAACGCCGTATTCCACCACTAGATAGGGAATATGAGGATGGAAACGCCCACCCCACAGGGTTTGGCGAGCCGAAGCCGAGCCATGGCGTCCATTCGGGAGGTGATCATGACCATGCAAGGAACGGTACGCGCTTACCCTGTGGCGGGCGCCCTGGCTTTCGTGCTGCTGGCTTTGCCGCTGGCGGCGGACCATCTGAACTTCGCTGTCTCGGAGCCGCTGGAGCAATGGGCGCCGGGAGCCCGAAGCTTTTACCTCACCCCGGGCGATTTTGCGGGTGACGAGGTGCTGGGGGCCTGTGCCTACGGCTATCACCTCGCCAGCATCTATGAACTCCTGGATCCCTCGAACCTGGTGTACGACACGCAGCTCGGCCTGACGGCCGCCGATTCGGGCGCCGGGCCGATCGCCGACCAGGCTGGCTGGGTCCGCACCGGCACCGCGGGGGGTGCAGGCTGGAACTGTGACAACTGGAGCTCGGACAGCCCGCTGGATTCGGGTCTCCTTGCCTGGCTGGGGCTCACCCCCGAGCCGATGCGCGCGCTGCCCATGCCGGCACCGTGGAACACCGAGTTCGTCGATTGCGCCGGCCGCGCGCATGCATGGTGCGTTTCCGACACCGGCCACTGAGCCGCCCGTGCGCTCGGCCTCGCTTTACGCCCGGCCGATGACGCCCCCGGGCCGGCGGTGCCACATGGGCTAGAATGAAGGCGACGGGCCGCCCGGCGCGCTGAGCACTGCCGCAGTGCGTGGCGAATTTCAAAGGAGGTTTAAATGGCCGTTGATCCATGCGGGGGGAGGGCGCGCGTGCACGCGTCGGGGGTCGTCTCGCTCCCGCTCGTGGCTGCTGGTCAGCTGGAAGGGAATTCAGCGGGAGCGGTCAAGCGGAACGCCGGTTCGCCGGACGTGGCGGGCAGCCCGTGATCCTGCGCGTCTTTCGGGCGGTGATTCACGAGCATCGGGTCGCCGATTTCAAGCGCATGGTCCAGGAACAATCGATCCCCTGGCTAAAGGGCTCGGATGGCATGCTGGGTTACTTCGCCGGCCAGCCGTTCGGTGCCAACGAGCGCGAGTTTACGATGGTGACCCTGTGGCGGGACCTGGATGCGCTGCGGGCCTTCTGCGGCGATGACTGGGACCATCCGGTGGTGACCGAGGACGAAGCTCCACTGGTGGAGGCCATGTTCGCCGAGCATTATCTGCGCTTCGATCGCTAGGCCGGGGTGCCCCGCTGTCCACGCCGCCGCCCATGGGGCCCTGTCGTGGCTCTGTCGATTTGCGGCAGGCCGCTGTGCCTGCCGTTCAGGTGTCGCTGCGGCGGATGTCGTTGATCATCGCCAGCACCTGCCATTCCTGGTTCGGAAACCGAACTTCGCCGTCTCGTTCGCCGTAGGTGGCCATCAACTGCTGCGCAAGCTCGTGATTGAAATTGAACAGACCCAGCCCGTGCATGGCCCACCCTTCGAATAACCGCTCTTCCACGCAGCTGAAGCTGACCAGTTGAATCTCGTCGTGCCGCGGATCCCGGACGATCGCGCAGTACAGTGCGTTCACGCCCTCGAACGAACCTTCGAGCACCTGCAGGAAATGCGTTCCGCTGGCCAGCAGCACGCCGGTAATCCCGCGCTCGACGTTCTGCGCCTTGCTCGTCTCGAGTATGGCGCTTACCAGGTCCCAGTCGATCGGCTCAATCGAGCGGCTCTTGTAGATCAGTCGGTACATGGCCTATTCGCTTTTTCAAACCCGGTAGCGGGATACTAGCGCACTTGTCCGCTTCAGTCGCATTTGCGCTCTTTCGAGCGCTTCACTCAGCAACGGCAACTCACCAGCGAACGCACCCGGCATCGGTGGTGCCGTGTTTTATGCATTCAAGTGCATGTTTATCATGGTGTATCGTTGCCAGTCGTTGCGCCGTGGCGCATTGTCGGCTCAATCAAATCCTGTGGGCGGTGGAATTCAAGCGACACATGATCGAGAAATGGTGGCAGCTGAATACCGGGAAGGCAGTGCTGTGTGCCGCACTGAGTATCGCCAACCCGCTCCTCTCTATTGAGGGGATTGCAGACGGATCGGCGAGCGAAGGCCCGGTGGTGCGGGTCGAGCAGGGGTATCTGCGCGGCCATGGACTAGAATCTGATCCCGGTATATTCGTATTCAAGGGCATACCGTTTGCCGCGCCACCCTCGGGCACACTGCGCTGGCGGCCGCCACAGCCCGTTCAGCCCTGGAAGGGGGTTCGGGGCGCGAGCGAAATCGGCCCCGTGTGCTGGCAACCCCATCCCGGCACGATTCCCAATTTCGATTTTCGCTTTGATGAAGACTGCCTGAATCTCAACGTCTGGACCCCAACCAATGACCGGAATGCCCGCTTGCCGGTCATCGTCTGGATTCACGGTGGCGGCCACCATACCGGGTCGGGTTCAGCGCCATGGCTGAGCGGCCATTATATGGCGCGCAAGGGCGTCGTTTACGTCACGTTCAACTATCGGTTGGGCGTATTGGGTTTCCTGGTGCATCGTGCCCTGGATGCCGAGGCAGAATCGGGAGTCTCCGGGAACTACGGCGTCATGGACCAGGTGGCCGCCCTGACCTGGATCAAGCGCAACATCCAGGCATTCGGGGGTGACCCCAACAGAATAACGGTATCGGGCTACTCAGCCGGCGGCGTGTCTCTGCAGTATCTGTTGATGAGCGAGAGGGTGAGGTCCCTGTTTCGCCGGGGAATCTCACATTCCGGCGGCTATGGCTTGCACCTGGTCGGGCCCGACACGCGCAAGGTTTCATCCGGTCTGACGGCCTACGAGGAAGGCGCGAACTTTGCCAGACATCACGGCATCGAGGGGACCGATGTCGCGGCGGCAAGTGCTCTGCGGGCGATTGCCCCGGAGGAAATTCATGCTGACGGCCCGTGGCGTGGTTATCCCATCATTGATGGTGATTACCTGCCGGGCAGTTATGCTGAGCAGTACTCGAAGGGCGCCACGGTCTCCATCGATCTCATGATCGGGACCACGTCACACGAAGGCAACGGTAATTGGCGGTTTCACTGGGGCAGGCAGCCCGATGAGGACTACGACCTGTTTCTCCGTCGTCTTCTGGCCGGCGGCCCACCCGGTTTGATCGATCGTTACCGGCGAAGCGACGATTTGAGTGGCCCTGACGCTGCCGCGCGACTGGAAACCGACATGCAATCAGCGACGCGGCATGCGCTGTTGAGGCGATATGTTGCCGCCCATCCGGACCGGGCGGTCTACTCTTATCTCTTCGCCCATCCGATGCCTCATTTCGCGGCCAGAACCCTGGGCATGGCGCCCGCGAGTCGCGAGCTCGGAGCGTTTCACGGGGCGAGTTTGCCATTCGTCAACAACAGCCTCGGATACAGCAAGTCCCTGCCGCTCGAAGAGGCGGATTTTCGGCTTGCTGAGATGGTCAGTGGCTATATCGTGAACTTCGCGGCACATGGTAACCCCAACGGCAGCGGCCTGCCGGAGTGGCCGCCCTACGCACCCATGAGCGCCACAGAGTTTGTAATTGACGAGACACCCGGCCTGCGTCCCATTGCCGAGAGGCAACAGCTCGAGCTTATGATGAGGGTAATCGACGATGTGGCAGTGGAATGATCAGCGCCTCGGGAAAAGCCCGGGTGGCCAATCGCGTCGGATTACCCTCAATGACGTGGGGAATCGGGTCAGATACACGAAAGGCTTTGCAGAACGTCAATATCGCGCCTCCAGCATGAGCCTCGACTCTGGACCCGAGGTGCGAGGCTGATTCTGAGCCAACCCGCTGAGGTTGATGATAAACTGCTGCCGGCTCAACCTTGCATCGATCGCGAGGATCGTGTGCGCGTTTCAGCAACCTGACGAGCAGGTTACGAGGAGAATTCCATGAACCGCCTGATTACAGCGGCCATACTGGCCAGTACCCTGTGCTTTCTGAACACCGCTTCACTTGCGCAGGACACCGGATTGCCGCCGGAAGAAGAACCCGAGCGCACCGATCCCGAGTTACCTTACTCCCCGTATGCGACCGGCTCCGCAGCCACCCGCGTGTTCTGGGGCGACACGCACTTGCACACGTCTTACTCGATGGATGCCGGTGCCTTCGGCAACCGTCTCGGCCTCGACGAGGCATACCG
Organism: Lysobacterales bacterium; assembly: GCA_011773845.1. GTDB lineage: Bacteria > Pseudomonadota > Gammaproteobacteria > Xanthomonadales > SZUA-36 > WVWV01. The sequence continues at coordinate 14,668 of WVWV01000146.1, forward strand.
TTTTGCCCGAGGCGAGGAGATTGATTCTACGACCGCCGGGCGAGTTCGCCTCGCGCGGCCGCTGGACTTCCTGGTTATTGCCGACCATTCCGACAACATGGGTTTCTTCCCCGACCTGTTTGCCGCCAACCCGGCGATTCTGGAAGATCCGAAGGGCAAGGAATGGTACGACATGATCCAGGCTGGGGAAGGCATGGCGGTTGCGCTTCAGATCATCGATTCATTCTCCCGCGGCACGTTCCCGAACAAGCTCATGTACTGGCCGGATGGAGCCATGTACCGGTCGGCCTGGGACAAAACGATAGCCGCCGCGGAAAGATACAATGAGCCTGGACGATTTACGGCATTCATCGGCTACGAATGGACCTCGCAGGTACCACCCGGACAAAACCTGCATCGGGTCGTCATCTACAAGGATGGCGCCGACAAGGCCAGCCAGACCGTGCCGGCAACGACCTATCCCCCGCAAGGCAGCACGGATCCCGAGTACCTGTGGAGCATGCTGCAGGCTTATGAGGACAAGACGGGTGGTGACCTGTTGGCGATCGCCCATAACGGCAACCTGTCCAATGGCCTGATGTTCCCGCTGACAAACCACGTGGACGGCAAACCGATTACCCGGGAATACGCTAAAACGCGTGCCATGTGGGAACCGCTGTATGAGGTGACCCAGATCAAGGGAGACGGTGAGGCGCATCCGCTGCTGTCGCCGAATGACGAGTTCGCCGACTACGGCACGTGGGACAAGGGCAACCTGAATCTCAGTGAAGCCAAGTCGAACGATATGCTGGCACACGAATACGCGCGTAGTGCGCTCGCCCTGGGGTTACAGATTGAACAGGACCTCGGCACCAATCCCTACAAATTCGGCATGATCGGCTCGACCGACAGCCATACCTCACTGGCAACAGCCGATGAAGACAATTTCTTCGGCAAGCATTCCGGATCGGAGCCCAGCCCCGAGCGCATGAAACACCCGTTTGCGAAGTTCGGCGACCTCGCGATTTACGGCTGGGAAACCGTGGCCTCCGGATACGCAGCAGTGTGGGCAACGGAAAATACGCGCGAGGCCTTGTTCGACGCGATGGCGCGCCGGGAAACATACGCTACAACAGGCCCCAGGATGCTTGTGCGCTTTTTCGGCGGATGGGATTTTGATGAGGCTGACAAGATGTCGCGCCAACCCGCAGTTGTCGGCTATCAAAAGGGGGTGCCGATGGGCGGCGACCTGACCAAAGCGCCGGCTGGAAAATCCCCGACGTTCCTGGTCGCGGCCCTCAAGGACGCGATTGGCGCCAATCTGGATCGCATCCAGATCATCAAGGGGTGGATCGACAAGGACGGCAACTCACAAGAGCGGATTTACGACGTCGCGGTTTCGGACGATCGCCAGATCGACGCTGACGGGCGTTGCCGCACGCCGGTTGGCAACACCGTTTCGCTTGAGACCGCGACCTGGAGCAATACGATCGGCGCAACGGAGCTGATCGAAGCGTGGACCGACCCGGATTTCGATCCGGACTTGGCGGCCTTTTACTACGTCAGGGTCATCGAGATTCCGACGCCACGCTGGACGGCTTACGACGCGAAGTATTACGGCGTTGACTTCGAGGAAGGTGACTCGGGCATCCATCAGGAGCGCGCCTACACGTCGCCCATCTGGTATACGCCATAGGGAAAAACATTACCGGAAAGGTGAGGCTGAAGCTGAGCATGCTCGGCAAGTTGTCCTGAATCACCTGGTTGCTTTCGGTAGTGACCCGGAGAGGTCATACAGTTTTTCACTTCCCAGACAGTTACGTTGCGAAGGCAAATTCGATCCTCCTCTAAAACCTATGAAATGGAACATGAAGCTGTCCGATTGGGCAAACGTCGCCGAGATTGTTGGCGCAGTGGCGGTGATCGTTACCTTGGCCTATGTCGCCGTCCAGATTGAGCAAAACACGATTGCAGTCGAGGCAAGTACGCGACAGGGCCGCCTCGATTTCGGAAGACATCAAGCTGAACTACTGATTACGCAGCCGGGATTGGCCACACTGGTGATGGAGGCTGAGCAAAATGCGGACGATCTCGATGATGAGGAACGCCTGCGCTTCTATGAGTTCACGACCTGGCGTATTGCAACCTGGGAGCTGACCTACCAGGAGTACGTGGATGGCCTCATAGACGATGAGACATGGGCCGCCTGGGACGGCTACTACCTGCTATTCGTGAAAGGAAAACCGGGTTACAAGAAGTTCTTCAGTGATACCCGACCACAGTGGGATTCACGATTCATGACTCACGTCGACAAGTCCCTTGGGCTTAACGATTGAGTGCCTTCTGCCTGTCGCAGGCTCCAGTTCTTGGCCGTTAGCGGGCGTCCGCTTTCCGCCAGAAGCGGAGATGGGCACAACCACAAATAACCGGGCAATTGGCCGCTTAAACCAACTTGACGTCTCAACCAAACGATGCGAAGCCCTGCGGCAATGCTTTCGCGCAGGGGTGGCCGAAATCCGGGCGCTAACGGGTCAGCCAGGCTACCAGCAGCCTGAGCTGCACTTCGTCCAGGCGGTCACCGAATGCCGGCATCTCGCCGTTGCGGCCCGCGGCGATGCTGCGCAGTATGGCCGCCTCGTCCGGGCCGTACAACCAGGCATCGTCCGTCAGGTCAGGCGCGCCCAGCGCCGGGTTGCCCTTGCCGTCCGGCCCGTGACAGGCCGCGCAGAACTGGCCGTATAACGCTTTGCCGGGATGATCGGCCGCCACGTTGAAATCCGCGACGAAGGACGCGAGCGCCTGCTGATCGGTTGCGGAAATGACGGCGTCCCATGCGGGCATGCTGGCCTGGCGGCCCTGCCGGATGCTTTGCGCAATGGCCTCGGGCGTTCCGCCCCACTGCCAGGCCGCGTCCGTCAGGTTCGGAAACAGGTTTGCCTGCCCGGCGCCTTCAGGGNNCTGACCGCATTGCAGCTCCATCGGCCTGCAAATCGGTGAACGGCGTATCGAGCAGCCGCTGGCGGATTCGCGAAAACTCGTAGTCGTGCAGGGCGTAACTCTCTCCCAGCTGAGTCCCGTGGGACCACTTCAAAGCACCCTTGTAGCTGCCCAGGCCCGGATAGAGCATCAGGTACAGCACGGAAAAAACCATGAGGATGAAAATCAGCCAGAACCACCACATCGGCGCCGGGCTGTCACCTTCGATCAGGCTTTCATCCCACACTGGAGAGACATGCTCCTCGCGTTTTGGCGTGAAGTAGATACTGAACACCAGCCAACCCAGCCCCAAGAGGCTCACGACGGTAATGACGGCAATCCAGCCGCTCCAGAAATCGGAAGGCATGTCAGCCATGGTTCTGCTCATCCTCCAGAGGAATGCGGGACGCCTCGTCGATGGTCTTTTTTGAGGATTTCAGAGACACCCACACGACGACGATCATCATGAAAGCCATCACCAGCATGTCGCCTGCAAACAGGAGGTAGGTCATGTCAGCCTCCGTGCCCGCCGTGGTCGTCTGCAGCATCGGGGTCGACGGTGTCGCCCATGCCCTGCAGATAGATGATCAGCACGTCCATCTCGGTCAACCCTTCCAGTGACGCTGCCGCATCAGCGATTTCCTCGTCGTTGTAGGGGTGGCCCAGTTTCTGCAATGCCCGCATGCGCTTGTCGATGTCGTTGCCGCGGTTGGCGGGCGCGTCCGCCAGCCAGGGGTACGCCGGCATGATCGAATCGGGGACAACCGCACGCGGATCCATCATGTGAATCCAGTGCCATTCGTCTGAATATTTGCCGCCGATGCGGTGCAGGTCCGGCCCGGTGCGCTTGGAACCCCACAGGAAAGGCCGGTCATAGACAAACTCGCCGGCCCGCGAATACGGGCCGTAGCGTTCGACCTCGGCCAGCAGCGGCCGGATGTGCTGCGTGTGGCATACGCCGCAGGACTCGCGCATATAGATGTCGCGACCGTCGAGTTCGGCGGCCGTGTAGGGCACGGTGTTGACGCCCGGCTGTTGCAGCGAATCCTGGAACAGGGCCGGTACGACCTGCGCGGCGCCGCCGATGGAGGCCACGAACAGGATGCCGAAGATCAGCAGGCCAATGTTGTTTTCAAGCTTCTGGTGTAGCCGTACGCCGCTCATGCCGCCACCTCGCTTGCGGCTGCGGGATTCGCCACCGGTTCAGGGGGCAGCACTTTCGCCGTTTCCCTGCCCCGCACGGTCATGAACAGGTTCCAGGCCATCAGTACCGCACCAGCCAGGAAGATCACCCCGGCCACCAGGCGCAAGCCGTAGTAGGAAACCATGCTGGCCATGATATCGGTGAAGCTGTAGAGCAGTTCACCGTATTCATCCAGGCTCAGCCACAGCAGGCCCTGCGTAACGCCCGCGGCCCACATCGCCAGGATGTAAAGCATGGTGCCGGCCAGCGCCATCCAGAAGTGCACATTGGCCAGCTTCGTGCTGTAGAGCTCACCGCCGACCAGGCGCGGCACCAGGTAATAGAAGGTGCCGAAGGTGATCATCGCGTTCCAGCCCAGTGCGCCGGAGTGTACGTGGCCGACCGTCCAATCGGTGAAGTGCGAAATCAGGTTGACATCGCGGATGGCCATCATCGGGCCCTCGAAGGTCGCCAAACCGTAAAAAGCCAACGACAGGACGATGAATTTCAATGCCGGGTCACTGCGCAGTTTCCGCCACGCACCGGACACCGTCATGATGCCGTTGATCATGGTCGCCCAGGACGGCGCCAGCAGGATCACGCTCATGACCACGCCCAGCGACTGCACCCACTCGGGGATCGCGCTGTAATGCAGATGGTGCGGTCCGGCCCAGATGTAGCTGTAGGTAAAGGCCCAGAAAGCGACGATCGACAGGCGATAGCTCCAGATCGGGCGTTCGGCGTGCTTGGGCAGGAAGTAGTACATCATGCCCAGGAAACCGCCGGTCAGCAGGAAGCCGACCGCGTTGTGCCCGTACCACCACTGCAGGATGGCGTCCTGGCTGCCGGCAAACAGCGAATAGGACTTGAACAGCGTGGCCGGCATGGCCAGGCTGTTGACGATGTGCAGCATCGCGATGACGATGATCAGAGCGCCGTAAAACCAGTTGGAGACGTAGATCGTTTTGATCTTGCGGCGTGCGATGGTGCCGAAAAACACGATCGCGAAGCACACCCAGACGACCGCAATGGCGAGGTCGAAAGGCCATTCCAGTTCCGCGTATTCCTTGCCTGAGGTATGCCCGGAAAGCAGTGACCACCCGGCCGCCACCAGCGCCAGTTGCCAGGCCCAACAGACCACCCAGGCCAAACCGGGCGCGAACAGCGGTACATGCGAGGTACGCTGGACGCTGTAGAAAGCCGTGCCAATCAGCGCGGAGACGCCGAAGCCGAAAATCGCGACGTTGGTATGCACGGTGCGGACGCGGCCGTAGGACAGCCATGATTGATCAAAATTGAGACCGGGCCAGACCAGTTCAGCCGCGGCGTAAACACCGGCCGCCATGCCCACGATGGCCCAGAATACCGAGCACAGGACCAGTACCCGTACGACTTTATCGTGGTAATGCGCTGGCGCCACGGCCTAGATTCCCACCCGTGGTCCGATCCCGAACCCCCACAGCATGACCGTCAGGCCCAGCAGGCTGACAAATGCGACCAGCAGGTAGCCGATCAGCGCCGAGGCCATCAGCATGCCCCTTTCGGGCTCTATCCGAAGTACCACCGGCAGGCCCTTGTACAGCAGGTACATGCTCCAGATCAGCGTCGGCACCAGCACCAGGATATTGACGAACACGTCCGGGTAAAGGTGGATCACGCTGCCCACGGCCAGGGGCGCTCCGACCACTGCGATCATCGCGAAGTGAATGCCCAGCGATTCGCGCGCCTTGTAGGTCACCGACATCCAGCGCGATACCAGCGCCGTGCTGATGAAGCCGAACAACAGGGTGAAGTAATAGCCGATGCTAATCCCGGCCAGTTCGGCGGTGCTCAGAACCAGGGGCTCCGTCGCCCCGAGTCGCCAGCCGAAATTCAGTGAACCGAACCAGGCGAACATCGGTGGCAGGGCGATCATCCACACCACCAGCTTGAAAAACACTTCGCCAGCCGATGGCCTGGAAACGGCCAGGTTCTGAAACACCTCGTTGGGCTTGAGCACCAGCCTGAAGATCAATAGTGGAGAAATGGCTCGCGCCATTGGATGTTTTGTCTCCCTTCCGGCCCGTTCCCCATGGAGGCGAAAAGATGCACGGGAAATCATCATTGAACGGTTGCGCAAATGCTGAGGCCAGCATGGTACCAGAGCATTCAGCAATTGGTCTTCAGTTGAACGAAATCAATTGACGGATGGCCGTCGGCCGCCACCGTGCGGCCCCTATTCTTAAGCGGTTGCTAAAGGTCGGCTTTTGGCCGTTAGCGGACCTTTTAATCCATCTGAAATGCTCCTTGGTTCCATCGGAGCTGGTGCGTCAATTCATGGGCGGATTTGTGGGGGATTGTTGAAAAGAAGTGCGCCATCAGTGCGCCAATCCCTGAGTCTTGGAAAGAAAAAAGGCTTACGAAATATCGCAAGCCTCTCTTTAAGTGNNAAGACAAATGCAAAGGGCCCCATTCCGGGGCCCTTTGCATTTGGTGGTGATGGGTGGACTTGAACCACCGACCTCAGCATTATGAGTGCCGCGCTCTAACCAGCTGAGCTACATCACCGCTGTACTGCCGATTAAATCGGGGCGCAAATTCTCCATTTCCAGCCCCCCGGTGTCAACCGCGCCCCCGCGCCGGTCCTCAGAAGCGATAGCCGAACGCCTGCTGGAAGCGGTCCTGGATTTCCTGCTGGCTGGGCGCGTGGTTCTGCGGCCCCTGGTGCGCGATCTTGATGGCGCCCATCAACGAGCCGATGCGGCAGGAGGTCACCAGGTCCAGATCATTCAGGATGCCGTAGAGCAATCCCGCCCGGTAGGCATCGCCGCAGCCGGTGGGGTCCTGGACCGCCTCCGCCCCCACCGCCTCGATGCGGCGCTCCTCCTGGCGCGCGTACAGCATCGAGCCCTCGCCGCCGTGCGTGACGATCAGTGCCTCCACTTGCTCAGCGATTTCCCGATCGCCCAGGGCCGTGCGCTCCTTGAGCAGCTGGAACTCGTAATCGTTGAGTACGATCCAGTCGGCCTGGCGAATGAAGCCGGCGAGCTCCTCTCCGTCGAACAGGGTCATGGCCTGGCCCGGATCGAACAGGTGCGGAATGCCCAGTTCACGGAAATCGCGGCTGTGCTGCAGCATGGCCTTCTTGCCGTCCGGCGCCACGATGCCGATGTCGATGTGCTCGGCGTCGGCCACGCGGTTGAGATAGCTCTGCTGCATGGCGCCGGGGTGGAAGGCGGTGATCTGGTTGTCGTCGAGGTCGGTGGTGATGAACGCCTGCGGCGTGAACTCGCCCGGCAGGTGGCGCACGTAGCGCGTCGAGATCCCCAGGCGGTCCAGGTGCTCCTGGTAGGGCCCGAAGTCGTCACCCACGGTAGCCATCGGCTGCGGGTCCGCGCCCAGCAGTTTCAGGTTGTAGGAGATGTTGCCGGCCACGCCGCCGAACTGCCGCCTCATTTCGGGCACCAGGAACGATACGTTCAGGATGTGCACCTGCTCGGGCAGGATGTGCTCCTTGAAACGTTCCGGAAACACCATGATGGTGTCGTAAGCAAGTGAGCCGCAGATCAGGGCCGGCATTTGCTTTCCTTGGTGGGCCAGCGGATGCGCGTATTCTAGCCGATTCTTGAACCGAGGCTTCAAACAATGTCACAACCCCCCAGAAATACTGATTTTCATGCCCGCCCCCGGCTTGCTGTACCGGGGAGGGGCTGATACATTAGCGGGCCCCTGACCTGCAGAGCTTTCCCGAAAGGAACGTCATGGTTTTCAAGAGCCTCCGTGGGCTGTTTTCCAACGATCTGTCCATCGACCTGGGCACGGCGAACACGCTGGTCTATGTCCGTGGTCAGGGCATCGTGCTCAATGAGCCCTCGGTGGTGGCGGTGCGCATGGACCGCGGGCCCGGCGGCCCGCAGTCGGTCGCCGCGGTCGGCCTCGAGGCCAAGCGCATGCTGGGCCGCACCCCCGGCAACATCCGCACGGTGCGGCCGTTGAAGGACGGCGTGATCGCCGACTTCAACATGACCGAGGCCATGCTGCAGCATTTCATCCGCAAGGTGCACAAGTCGCGCTTCCTGCGGCCCAGCCCGCGGGTGCTGGTGTGCGTGCCCTGCTCATCCACGCAGGTCGAGCGCAAGGCCATCAAGGAATCCGCCGAGGGCGCCGGCGCGCGCGAGGTGTTCCTGGTCGAGGAGCCCATGGCGGCGGCCATCGGCGCGGGCATCCCCGTGCACGAGGCGCGCGGCGCCATGGTTCTGGACATCGGCGGCGGCACTTCCGAAGTGGCCGTGATCTCGCTCAACGGCCTGGTCTATTCGAATTCCGTGCGCGTGGGCGGCGACCAGTGCGACGAGGCCATCATCAATTTTGTGCGCCGCAACTACGGCACCCTCATCGGCGAGACGACCGCCGAGCAGATCAAGATCCAGATCGGCTGCGCGTGGCCAGACAGCGAGCCGGAGGAGATGTCGGTGTCGGGGCGGAACCTGGCCGAGGGCGTGCCGCGCCGCATCACCATCACCAGCAACGAGGTGCTGGAGGCGCTGAACGAATCCCTGTCCAGCATTCTCGATGCGGTCAAGACCGCGCTCGAGCAGACACCTCCGGAGCTGTGTGCGGACGTGGTGGAGACCGGCATCGTGCTCACCGGCGGCGGTGCGCTGCTGCGCGGCATCGACCGCCTGATCAGCGAGGAGACCGGCCTGCCGGTCTTCGTGGCCGACGATCCGCTCACCTGCGTGGCGCGCGGTGGCGGCAGGGCCCTGGAACTCATGGACCAGGCGCACGGTGACGTATTTGCAACTTACTGACCGGGAGGCCGCTGCACCGGTCGCGACGGGCCGTTACGGGGGGTGCGGCTCCGGGCCCGGAGTGAACTGAACGGGGCCACTTGCATCCATCCACTTACAGTCGGATTCTGGGCCAGGAAGGGCAGCGCACCGCCCGCTTGATGCTTTACCTGCTGCTCGCGGTCGCGCTCATGGCGATGGATCAGCGCGGCAAGCTCATCCCGCGCGCGCGCGGCCTGTTCGGCACACTCGTCGAGCCGGTATTCCACGTGGTCGAATGGCCCGCACAGGCGTGGCGCCGGGCACGCGATTACACGCGCGGCTACCAGGCGCTGCTGGAGGAGAACCGGGCGCTCGGTGAGGCGCTGCTGGAACAGGCCGGCCCGGTTCAGGCGCAGGCGGCGCTGGAGCAGGAAAACCGGCGACTGCGGGCCCTGCTGGAGGCCAGCCAGGGCGGTGAATACGGGTTCCGGTTTGCCGAGCTGGTGCAGGTCAACCTCGATCCGTATTCCCACCAGGTGGTGGTGGATCGGGGCCAAGCGGACGGGGTGTTCGTTGGCCAGGCCGTCATCGACGGCGCCGGCATCATGGGCCAGGTCGAGCGCGTGCGCATCCACATGGCCGATGTGCGGTTGATTTCCGACCCCGATCACGCGATCCCGGTGCAGTTCAACCGCACCGGCCTGCGCTCGGTTGCCTTCGGTACCGGCCAGACCAGCACCCTGCTGCTGCCGCACGTGCCGCTACAGGCCGATGTGCGAAACGGCGACCTGCTGGTGACCTCCGGTTTGGGGGAACGTTTTCCGGCAGGCTTCCCGGTCGCAAGGGTGGAGCGCATCGAACGCGACGCGGGGGGTGCATTTGCGGAAGTGCATGCCCGCCCGCTGGCTGCGCTCGACCGGGGGCGGGAAGTCCTGTTGCTGTTTCCGGCCGCACCCGCGGCGCCTGCACCGGTCCGCGAGGCCGGCGAGCAGGGGGAGGGCACGCCATGATGCGCCACGTGGAGAGCCGGCGTTCGCTGGTCCTGGTTGCTGCCGCGGCCATGCTGCTGACCCTGCTGCCGCTGCCCGCCAGCCTGGATGCGCTGCGGCCCTACTGGGTGGGCCTGGTGCTGATCTACTGGGTGCTGGAGGTGCAGGACATGGTCGGGCTGGGCACCGCGTTCCTGGTGGGCTTGCTGCTGGACCTGCTGACCGGCAGCCTCATGGGGTTGAATGCCTTGCGGTTGGTGATCATGGTGTACCTGGTGCTGCGTTTTCGCGCCCGCCTGCGGTTCTTCACGCCCTGGCAGCAGGCATTGTCGGTGCTCGCCCTGCTGGTCAACGACCGCATCATCCTGTTGTGGATCGCCAGCCTGGTGGGCGAGCCGCTGCCCACCTGGCAGTACTGGCTGCCGCCGCTGGTCGGCACGGCCATCTGGCCCTGGCTGTTTCTGCTGCTGGACCGAATCCGGGTCGGCGTGCGCCGGCCCACGGCCTGATGCTGGCCCGCAGCGCCCACCAGCCGCTCAAGCACGAGGCCGACGAGCAACGCCTGTTCGCGCGACGCGCGCGGCTCGGGTTTGCCATCATGGCGCTGTGTATCGTGGCCCTGGCGGGGCGCTATTCCTACCTGCAGCTGTTTCGGCACGCGGATTACACGACGCGCTCGGAATCCAACCGCGTGCACGTGCAGCCGGTGGCCCCCAACCGCGGGTTGATTTACGACCGCCGCGGTCGGCTGATCGCCGAAAACCGGCCGGCCTACCGCCTGGAGATCATTCCCGAGCAGGTCGGGGACCTGGAGGCCACCTTCGGCGCGCTGTCCGACCTCGTCGATCTCGGCCCCGAGGATCTGGACCGCTGGCGGCGGGTCCGGCCCCGCTACCGCGTGTTCGACCGCATACCCGTCAAATTCAACCTCGGCGAGACCGAAGTGGCGCGCCTCGCGGTCAGCCGGCACCAACTGCCGGGAGTCGTCGTGACGCCCTACCTGGCCCGCCATTACCCGCACGGGGCGTTGCTCACCCACGTTCTGGGGTACGTGGGGCGCCTGGACGTGGCAGACCTGGAGCGGGTCGATGCCGCCAATTACCGTGGCACGACGCATATCGGCAAGATCGGCATCGAGCTCCAGTACGAGACGGAGTTGCACGGGACCGCTGGCGTGGAGCGCGTCGAGACCAATGCCCGGGGGCGCGTGCTGCGGGTGCTGGAAAGGCAGGACCCGATCCATGGCAGCGACCTGGTGCTGTCCCTCGATGTGGCCGTGCAACGAGCGGCATGGGACACGCTCGGTGATCGAGCCGGGGCGTTGGTGGCGATCGATCCGAGCGACGGCAGCGTGGTGGCCATGGTCAGCAAGCCGTCCTACGACGGCAATGCCTTCGTGCATGGGATCGGCAGTCAGGCCTATCAGCAGATCCTGGCGGCTGCCGATCGCCCCTTGTTCAACCGCGCGCTGAACGGCGGCTATGAGCCCGGCTCCACGCTCAAGCCTTTCATCGGGCTGGCCGGGCTGGAAAACGGCGTGATCCAGCGCAACAAACGCATTTTCTCCGGCGGCGAGTTCCTGCTGCCCGGCCAGGAACGGCCGTTTCGCGACTGGAAGGACGGCGGGCACGGTTGGGTGGATATCCGCGGCGCACTGGAACAATCCGTCAACACCTATTTCTACCAACTGGCGCTGGATTTGGGCATCGAGCGCATTCACGCCTACCTGGACCAGTTCGGTTTTGGTCATGCGACCGGCATCGACCTGCCCGGCGAGAGCCGCGGGCTGAACCCCTCTCCGCAGTGGAAGCAACGCCGCTACGGCGAGCCCTGGTACCCTGGCGAGACCGTGATCGCCGGTATCGGGCAGGGTTTCAACGTGGTGACGCCGCTGCAGCTGGCGAATGCCCTGGCGGCGCTCGCCAACGGGGGCGCTCGCATGGCGCCACGGCTGTTGTATGCGCGCAAGCCGCCCGGCACGGAACGCGCCCGGCGCAGCGAGGCGCCGACGGCACAGCAGATTGCCGTGCGCGACCCCCGGAACTGGAGTGAAATCCGCGAGGGCATGCGCCGCGTGGTAAGCGGTCCCCAGGGTACGGCCCGGGTGATCGGACTGGACGCGCGTTTCGAGATCGCGGGCAAGACGGGCACCGCGCAGGTCTATGCGCTGGCGGAGGACGAGGAGTACGACGAGGCCGAGGTGGCGGAGCACCTGCGGCATCATGCGCTGTTCATCGCCTACGCGCCCGCAGGCGACCCGCGCATCGCGGTGGCGGCCGTGGTGGATCACGGCGGCGCCGGCGCCCGCGTGGCGGCGCCCGTGGCGCGTGCCGTCATCGACGCCTGGCTCGCGCAGGAGCTTGCGCAATGAGGTGGCGGCTACCCGTGTGGCTGAGCCTGCCGCGGCTGGACCCCGTGCTGTTGGTGACCTTGCTGCTGGTCATGGCGTTGGGCCTCGCGGCCCTGTACAGCGCGGGGGGTCAGGATGCCGGGCTGGTGCAACGCCAGGGAGTGCGGTTGGCCGTCGGCCTGGTGGCGCTGGCGGTGCTGAGCCAGGTTCCGGCCCATGTATTGCGCATCTGGACCCCCTGGCTGTACCTGTTCGGCCTGGCGCTGGTAGCCGCGACCTGGTTCGTTGGTGTGGGGCGTGGTGCCAGCCGTTGGCTGGACCTCGGGATGGTCACCTTCCAGCCCTCTGAAATCATGAAACTGGCGGTGCCCATGACGGTGGCGTGGTACCTGCACCCGCGCATCCTGCCACCGGACTGGAAGGACAGCGCCATCGCGGTGGCGATCCTGGCCATACCGGCGGCGCTGATCGCCCGCCAGCCGGACCTCGGCACCGCCCTGCTGGTCGCCGTGAGCGGCTGCTTCACCCTGTTCCTGGCGGGCATCCGGTGGCGGATGATTGTGGCGGCGGGCATCGCAATGGCGGGCGCGGCCCCCGTGTTGTGGATGTTCCTCGCCGACTACCAGCGCGCCCGGGTGATGACCTTCATCGATCCCGAGGCCGACCCGCTGGGCGCCGGCTGGAATATCATCCAGTCCAAGATCGCAGTGGGTTCGGGCGGCCTGACCGGCAAGGGCTGGTTGCACGGCACGCAGTCGAACCTGGAGTTCATTCCCGAGCGCCACACCGATTTCATCCTGGCCGTGCTGGCGGAGGAATTCGGGTTGCTGGGCGTCGGCTTGTTGCTGGGGCTCTACCTGCTCCTGATCGGGCGTGGACTGTACATCGCCAGCGTCGCGCGGGATACCTTCTCGCGACTGCTGGCGGGAAGCCTCGCCATGACCCTGTTCGTGTACGTGCTGGTCAACGGCGGCATGGTTTCGGGCTTGCTGCCGGTGGTTGGCGTACCGTTGCCGCTGGTCAGCTACGGCGGCACGTCTGCGGTGACACTGCTGGCAGGTTTTGGCATATTGATGTCGATTTACAGCCACCGGAAATTCATACGGCGGTGAGAAGCTTGGGGCCGTGCCGGAATCATAAGGGTGAGATCAGGCCTCACCGCGAGAGGATGCCATGAAACGACTGCTGGTTTATCTGCTGCTGCTGGCCGCCGTGCCCGGAGCAGCATCCGTCCACCCGGGCGCGGAGGAATTCACCCGCCGCGCGGTGGAGGAGTTCGGGCTCAAGGCCACCCAGGTCGAAGCGGTGCTGGCGGACGCCACGTACCAGCAATCCATCGTCGATGCCATCCGTCGGCCGGCCGAGAGCAAGCCATGGCACGAATACCGCCCCATCTTCCTGAACGAGCGTCGCATCGACGGCGGCATCCGCTTCTGGCGGGAACATGCCGAACTGGTGGATGCGGTGGCCGAACGCTTCGGGGTGGAACCGCAGATCATCGTCGCCATCATCGGGGTCGAAACCCTGTACGGTCGGATCACCGGCAGCTATCGGGTCATCGACGCGCTGGCCACGCTCGGCTTCTACTACCCCGACGAACTGTCCCGTGACCGCTCGGCGTTCTTCGCCGGCGAATTGATCCAGTTCATGCTGCTGGGCCAGGAGGAACAGCTGCCATTGGGCGAAGTCAGGGGCTCCTACGCCGGCGCGATGGGAATCGGGCAATTCATTCCCAGCAGCTACCGTGCCTACGCGGTCGATTTTGACGGCAACGGGCGGCGCGACCTGTGGCAGTCCCTTCCCGATGCGGTAGCCAGCGTCGCCAATTACCTGCACCGGCACGGCTGGCAGCCGGGCGAGCCGGTGGGAGAGCCGGCGGTGGCCCGCGCGGGGGCGGACCCGGCGCTGGTCGCTAGCCGGAATTACAAGCCGGCGCATACGCTCGAGGCGCTGGCCCACGGTGGCTACAGTGCCGCAGCGCCGCTCGAGCCGGACCGGCTGGCGGCCGTGCTCAGGCTGGAAGAAGAGGACCGGCATGCGTACTGGCTGACCTTCGACAACTTCTACGTCATCACCCGCTACAACCGCAGCCCGCTGTACGCCATGGCGGTGCTGCAGTTGAGCGAGGAGATCGCCCGCAGGATGCGCCGTTCATGAGTGGACCCATGCGCTGGGCGCTGCCATGCGCGGTCCTGCTGCTGGCCGCCTGTGCAGGCGAGGTGCGGCGCCCGGATGATGCCGACGGGCCTTCCGCGCGGGTGCTGCGGCCCGCCGATGTTGCGGACGCGATCCCGCGCCCGGAGCCGCGGTCCCGTTACGGCAATCGCTCGCCCTACGAAGTGCTGGGCAAGCAATACTACGTGATGGACAGCAGCGCAGGGTACCAGCAGCGCGGCGTCGCCTCCTGGTACGGCAGCAAGTTCCATGGCCGCAAGACGTCCAGCGGCGAGGTGTTCGACATGCACAAGGCCACCGCGGCCCACCGCGAATTGCCGCTCCCCACCTACGCGGAAGTCACCAACCTGGACAACGGCCGCTCGGTGGTGGTGAAGATCAATGACCGCGGGCCGTTCCACGACCAGCGCCTCATCGATCTCTCCTACGGGGCCGCCGTGCGCCTGGGCATGGTGGCCGACGGCACCGCCCAGGTCGAGGTGCGGGCGATCCATTTCGAGGGCCCGCAGCCCCCGGCCCCGGCCGTCAAGGTTGCCGATGGCACTTTTCTGCAGGTGGGGGCATTCAGCGACCGCAATGCGGCCGAGCACCTCGCCGGACGCATGATGGCCGAGCAGCTCGAGCCGGTCGTCATCCAGCGCGCGGACGGGCTGTACAAGGTCTGGATCGGGCCCTACCAGTGGGAGTCCGAAATCGAGCAGGCGACGCGCAGGGTCATTGAACTGGGCATGGAACGACCGCATAAAGTCAGGCGTTGAGGCCTGATGTGGCTTGCATTGGGTGTGTGCAGACGGAATCATGAATAAGCCATGAAAAAACTTCTGACCCGAATCATCCCCGGCCTGGCATGGCTGAGCCTGGCCGCCGCCCAGGTGCCGCCGCCCCCCGCCGGCATGCCCACGCCGGCCGCGCCCCAGTTGGGCGCCGACAGCTACATCCTGATGGATTTCGACAGCGGCACCGTGTTGGTGGAACATCAGCCGGACCTGCGGGTGGACATTGCCAGCATCACCAAGTTGATGACCAGCTACGTGGTGTTCCAGGAGCTGGCAGCTGGCAAAGTCAGCCTGGACGATGCGGTGCCGGTGAGCGAGAAGGCCTGGCGCACGGAGGGTTCGAGGATGTTCATCGAACCGGACATGCAGGTGAGTGTCGAGGAGCTGCTGATGGGCCTCATCGTGCAGTCCGGCAACGACGCCAGCGTGGCGCTGGCCGAATTCCTGGCCGGCACGGAGGAAGCGTTCGCCGGCGTCATGAACTACTACGCCGGCCAGCTGGGCATGGCCCATACGCATTTCGTGAATGCCACCGGCTTGCCGGATCCGGAACATTACAGCACCGCCCGGGACACCGCCCTGCTCAGCGCGGCGATCATTCGCGATTTTCCCAACTACTACACGTGGTACTCGGAGAAGGAATACACCTTCAACAATATTCGCCAGCACAATCGCAACAACCTCCTGTGGCGGGACCCCGCTGTCGATGGGCTCAAGACCGGGCACACCGAGGCGGCGGGATATTGCCTGGCATCCTCGGCCAAGCGCGAGGGAATGCGCCTGGTCGGCGTGGTCATGGGGTCTTCTTCCGAACAGGCCCGCGCCAGCGAAAGTCAGAGCCTGCTGAATTACGGCTTCCGGTTTTTCGAGACCCTGCAGCTCTACAAGGCCGGGGAACAGCTTGCCGAGGGCCGGGTTTGGAAGGGCGTATCGGAACAGGTGCGCCTGGGCCTGCCCGACGACCTGTTCATCACCATTCCGCGCGGCCGCTACGACGACCTCGAGGCCCGGGTCGAGATGCAGCCGGAGCTGGTGGCGCCGCTCGAGCTCGGCGCGGAAGTCGGCCGCATCGTGATCCAGCTGGACGACGAGCCGGTGGCCAGCCGGGCCCTGGTGACGCTGGAGGGGGTCGCGCCGGCAGGCTTTTTTGGCCGCGCCTGGGACGGTATCCGCCTGTGGGCCGGGAGCTTCTTCGACGATGAGTGAAGGGGAATCGCTGCTGAGCTTTCCCTGCCGGTTCCCCATCAAGGCCATGGGGCGCAATGGCGAGGGCTTCGAGGCACTGGTCACCGGTATCATCAGCCGTCACGCCGCCCTCTACGAGGGCGAGGCGGTTCGCACCAACGAGAGCACCGCGGGAAATTTCATCGCGGTCACCGTCACCATCGAGGCGCAATCGCGGGCCCAGCTGGATCGTATCTACCAGGAGCTGACCCGGTGCGAGCGCATCCTGATGGCGCTGTGAGCGCAGGTATGCATTCCATGGCGCTGAGCGCAAACCCCGGGGCGGCGGCCGATGCGCTGGTCGTGCGGCGCCTGGGCCAGGCCGAGTACGGCGCCGTCTGGCGGGCCATGCAGGATTTCACCGACCGGCGCCACGCAGGCACCGCCGACGAGCTGTGGCTGGTGCAGCACCCGCCGGTGTTCACCCTCGGCCAGGCCGGTCGGCGCGAGCATGTGCTGGCGCCGGGAGACATCCCGGTGCTGCGAGTCGATCGCGGCGGCCAGGTGACCTACCACGGCCCGGGCCAGCTCGTGGCCTATCCCTTACTGGACCTGCGCCGCTTGCGGCTGGGCGTTCGCCAGCTGGTACACCTCATCGAGGGGGCGGTCATCGAATTGCTCGGCTCCTTTGGCGTGCGGGCCGCGCGGGCGCCGGGCGCTCCGGGCGTCTACGTGGACGGGGTGAAGATCGCTGCGCTGGGGCTGAGGGTGCGAAGGGGATGCAGCTTCCACGGCCTGGCCCTGAATGTCGACATGGACCTGGAACCCTTCGCACGCATCAACCCCTGCGGGTTCGAGGGCCTGCAGGTCACCCAACTCTCGCAACTCGCTTCCTGTGAACTGTCGCAGGTCGAGGCGCGGCTGATCGACTGCCTGGCCGACGCACTGGGTTACGCCGGCCGCGTCGGTTCGGCAGCGCCGACACTGCCGGATGCGGCAGAAGGATGACGGCATGAGCGCCGGGCGCAGGGTTCCGATCCGACTGAGCGGGCCGCGGGCCGGCGAGAAGCAACTCGGCCGGGACAAGATGGCGCGCAACACGGCCCGCTTCGAGGCGGGGACGCCGGCGTTGCGCAAGCCGCCGTGGATCCGTGTGCGCCTGCCGGCAGGCAATGCCGTCCAGAACCTCAAGCAACGGCTGCGCAGCGAGGGCCTGGTCACCGTGTGCGAGGAGGCCAGCTGCCCGAATATCCACGAGTGTTTCGCCAAGGGCACGGCCACCTTCATGGTGCTGGGCGACATCTGCACCCGCCGCTGCTCGTTCTGCGACGTGGCGCACGGACGCCCGGGGCCGCCGGATCCACAGGAACCCCGGCGGCTGGCGAGCACCATCGCCGGCATGGGCCTTCGCTACGTGGTCGTCACCTCCGTGGACCGGGACGACCTCCGCGACGGCGGTGCCGCCCATTTCGCCGCCTGCATTGCCGAGATCCGTGCCGTCAATCCTGGCATTCACGTGGAGATCCTGGTGCCGGATTTCCGCGGCAAGGGCCGCATGGAACGCGCGCTGGAGGCGTTGTCGCAACAGCCGCCGGACGTGTTCAATCACAACCTGGAGACGGTGGAGCCGTTATACCGCGACGTGCGACCGGGTGCCGATTACCAGTGGTCGCTCGATTTGCTCAAGGCCTTCAAGCAGCGACACGCGGGCATTCCCACCAAGTCCGGCATCATGCTGGGGCTGGGGGAGACGCCCGAGCAGGTGGAGCGCGCCATGCAGGACCTGCGCGATCACGACGTCGACCTGTTGACCCTGGGCCAGTATCTCCAGCCCACGCCCCACCATCATCCGGTGATGCGCTACTGGACGCCGGCGGAGTTCGACGAACTGGCCGTGCACGCCCGGCGCATCGGATTCACCCACGTCGCCTCGGGACCGATGGTGCGCTCGTCCTACCACGCGGACCGACTGGCCGAGGAAGCGGGCCTGGTGTGAAGGGCCTGTTCCCCGCAGGCTTGCGCTCCGTCGCCTTTTGCTGGCTTAATTGCAACCATCCGCTGGAAGAGCGGTCTGTAACTGGACTGCGCCCGCGGCCAGGGGGCGGTCATTGATCAAGGAGAGTCAGCGCTTGAAAGTGTGCAGAATAGCCATTGTTCTGCTGATGAGTTCCGTTGCGTGGGCGAGCGTGCCCGACGAGCAGTCGATCGCGCTCAAGCCGAGCATGGAGCAGCGATTTGCCAGCAACCTCGCGACCAAGTTCCTGACCAACTGGCACTACAAGGACATCCGCCTCGACGACACGCTCTCCAGCGGTATCTTCGAGGGGTATCTCGAATTGCTGGACCCGAATCGCAGCTATTTCCTGGCCGCCGACATCGCCTCGTTCGAACGCTTCCGCCGCGCGCTCGATGACGCGCTGCGCCACTCCGACCTGGCGCCCGCATACGAAATCTTCAACCTGTATTCCGAGCGCGTGCAGCAGCGTGTCAGCCACGCGCGCGCCCTGCTGAAGCAGCCGTTCGATTTCACCGTCGATGAATACTACAGCTTCGATCGCTCGGAGGCCCCGTGGGCCCTGAGCGAGGCGGAACTCAACGAAATCTGGCGCAAGCGGGTTAAGAACGACTATTTGCGGCTCAAGCTGACCGGCAAGGAGGCTGAGGCCATCGTGGAGACGCTGGACGACCGTTACGTCAATCAGGAGCGCCGCATCCTGGAGCTTAAATCGCCCGACATCTTCCAGTTTTTCATGAATGCCTTCGCGCAGGCCATCGAGCCTCATACCGGTTATCTGTCGCCACGCAGCTCGGAGAATTTCGAGATTTCCATGAAGCTGTCACTGGAAGGCATCGGCGCGCTGCTCGGCCGCCAGACCGAGTACACCAGCATTCAGCAGGTGGTGCCGGGCGGACCGGCGTCCCTGGATGGCAGGCTGCAGGCGGGCGACCGCATCATCGCGGTGGGGCAGGGCCATGACGGCAAGATGGTCGACGTGATCGGCTGGCGGGTGGACGATGTGGTTGACCTGATCCGCGGACCCAAGGACACCGTGGTGAAGCTGGAGGTGCTGCCGGAGGACGCGGGCGAGGACGGCCCCAGCGTGACCATCGACATCGTCCGCGGCGAGGTGAGGCTGGAAGAGCAGGCGGCGAAGAGCGACATCATCGAGGTGCCGCGCGACGGTGACGGGCCGCTCAAGATCGGCGTGATCGATTTGCCGGTGTTCTATCTCGATTTCAACGGCCGGGCCACAAACCGGCCCGACTACCGCTCCAGCACGCGTGACGTGCGCCGGTTGATCGAGGAGCTCAAGGCCGAGGGCGTGCAGGGCATGGTGATCGACCTGCGCAACAACGGCGGCGGCTCGCTATTGGAGGCCACCACGCTGACGGGCCTGTTCATCGACCAGGGACCCGTGGTGCAGGTGCGCAATTCCTCCGGGCGAATCAGCACCGAGGAGGACACTGAGCCGGGCATGGCCTGGGACGGTCCGCTGGCGGTGCTGGTCAACCGCTACAGCGCCTCGGCCTCGGAGATTTTCGCGGCCGCGATCCAGGATTACGGCCGTGGGCTGGTGATCGGCGAGACCACCTTCGGCAAGGGTACGGTACAGAGCCTGCTGGACCTCGATGATTACGCGCCCTCCGACTCGCCCAGCATGGGACAGCTGAAGATCACCATGGCGCAGTTTTTCCGCGTCAATGGCGGGTCGACCCAGAACCGCGGGGTCATTCCGGACATCCGCTTTCCGTCGGCGGGGGACCCGGAAGCGTATGGCGAGCGCTCGCTCGACAACGCGCTGCCCTGGACGCAGATCGAGGCGGCGGATTACCAGACCAGCGGCGACCTGAGCCAGATGGTGGCGGTGGCGGATTTCCGCTACCAGGGCCGGGCTTCTGCCGATCGGGAATTTGCCTGGCTGATGACCGATATCGAGGAATTCAACCAGGAGCAGGACAGCACCACGGTATCGCTGCTGGAATCGGCCCGCCGCGAAGAGCTGGACGAGAAGGAAACGCGACGCAAGGAGCGCAAGGAGCAGCGTCAGGGTCACGGGCCCCTGTTTGACGACGAGGATCGCGTGAGTCTGGATGCCGACGAGCTCGAAGAGGCGCCGCAGGACGGGGCCGAGGACGATGAAGAGAGCACGGACGACGACAGACCGGACCTGTTACTCAGGGAGTCCGCGCGCATCGTCGCCGACATGGTCGAACTGAGCGCCGATCATCAGACGCTGGTGCAGCAGTTCTCGACGCTGAACCGGCAGCACCAGGGCAGCGAGAAAATCAACTGAAAGCGGCTTCCAGGCCCGGCCCGCCAGAAGCGGGCCGGGCCATTTTCATTGGGGCCGCGCCCTGCCTCAACGGTTGCGCAGGGAATCGCGAATCTGAGTCAGCAATTCGACTTCGGCCGAAGGCTTGGGCGGTTCCGGCGGAGCCTCCTCGGCGGTCGCTTCCTCGGCGCGCTTGAGCGAGTTCATTGCCTTGATGGCCATGAAGATCGCAAAGGCGATGATGATGAAATCGATCAGTGTCTGGATGAACATGCCATAGTTGAGCGTGACCGCCTCCGCGCCCTCGGATGCCGCGCGCAAGGTGACCGCCAGCCCGGTGAAATCGACCCCACCCAGCAACATCCCGATGGGCGGCATCAACACGTCGTTGACGAACGATGACACGATCTTCCCGAACGCGCCGCCGATGATGATACCGACTGCCATGTCCATCACGTTTCCGCGCATGGCAAATTCTTTGAATTCCGACATCATGCTCATGGTTTTCTCCCGTTCTCACGTGTGGTTTTCTCAAGCCCCGGACCGTGCGCCTGCGGGCTTGGTTCCAGCATCATACAGTTGCGTGTGTCGGGATACGACTGCGTGGCCCGCTGCTAGAATGACCCTCGATGGCATCCACCCACGCTGAGAGTGTGCTGAGGGTCGCAGTGCCGGTCCCGTTGCCGGGCCTGTTCGACTACCTGCCCCCGTCCGATGGCGTCGGCCTCGGGCCCGGCACCCGGGTCGTGGTGCCGTTTGGACAACGCCAGGCGGTGGGGGTGGTGATGGCCGTCGCCGGATCCAGCGACGTCCCGTCGGGACGGCTGTTGCCGGTCAAGCGGGCTCTGGACGCGGGCGAGCCCCTGCTGGACGGGCCATTGCTGGATTTGCTGACCTGGTGCGCACGCTATTACAAGCATGCGCCCGGCGAGGTGGTCATGAACGCTCTCCCGCCGCCCTTGCGCCTCGCGCGCCACGTCGTCCCGGAAGCCCCCGTGCAGTATCGGTTGACCGCCGAGGGGCGGGAACGGCTCGGCCAACCGCCGGGACGGGCGAGCGCGCAGTGGCAATTGCTCGACCTGCTGCGCGAGGGTCCGGCCGACCCCGGCGCGATGCGCCGCTGGCGCGGCGACTGGAGCCGGATCGCGTCGCGGGTGGTCGAACACGGCTGGGTCGCGGAAGAGGCGCGTGCGCAGCCGGTGCTGGATGCCCAGGCGGGCCCGGAATTGACGGCGGAGCAGCAGAGCGCGCTGGCGGCGCTGCGGGCCGGGCTCACTGGTTTTCGCTGCCACCTGCTGGACGGCATCACCGGCAGCGGCAAAACCGAGATCTACCTGCGCCTCATCGAGGAGGTTGTGCGCTCGGGCCGGCAGGTCCTGGTGCTGGTGCCCGAAATCGGCCTGACGCCCCAATTGGTTGAACGATTCAGGCGGCGCCTGGGCCTGCAGCCGGCCTTGTCGCATTCCGGACTGTCCGATGGTGAGCGGGTGGAAACCTGGGCCGCGGCCCGCCGCGGCGAGGCGCGCCTGCTGATCGGCACCCGTTCCGCCTTGTTCCTGCCGCTTCCCAGGCCCGGGTTGATCATCATGGATGAATCGCATGATGCCTCCTTCAAGCAGCAGGAGGGATTCCGATTCTCTGCCCGCGACGTGGCCATCAAACGCGCTGCGCTGCTCGAAGTTCCCATCGTGCTGGGCACCGCGACCCCGTCGCTGGAAACCCTGCACAACGCCGCGTCCGGCAAATACGGATGGATTCGCCTGCGCCAACGGGCCACCGGCGCACCCGAACCGGCCTGGTCGCTGGTCGACCTGCGCCAGCAGATCACCCAGGGCGGACTCGCTTCCACCACGCTGGAGCGCATCGGCGCGGCGCTGGAACGGGGCGAGCAGGTGCTGGTGTTCCTGAATCGCCGCGGTTATGCGCCGGTGCTGTTGTGCCATGATTGCGGCTGGCACGGGACCTGCCAGCGGTGTGATTCGAACATGACCTGGCACCGGGCCGGCCGCACCTTGATTTGCCATCATTGCGAGCGACGCCAGCCGGTGCCGCGGGTGTGCCCGGACTGCAGGGCGGACGCCCTGCAGGGGGCGGGAGCGGGCACCGAACAGCTCGAACGGCTGCTGGGACGGCATTTTCCCGGCTTTCCGTGCTACCGGTTCGACCGCGACCAGACCCGGCGCAAGGGCGCCTTCGAGCGCCTGTACCAGGAAGTCCGACGGGGAGCGCCCGGTATCCTGGTGGGCACCCAGATGCTGGCCAAGGGCCATCACTTCGAAGGCATCACGCTGGTGGTGATCGTCAACCTCGACCAGGCGCTGTACAGCGCCGATTTCCGGGCCATGGAACGCATGGGCCAACTGATGACGCAGGTAGCGGGACGCGCCGGTCGCGCCGGCCGGGCCGGGCAGGTGGTGCTGCAAACCCACCATCCGGACCATCCGCTACTGGCTCGCCTGTTGCGGGACGGGTACGAAGCGTTCGCAATGGAACTGCTGGAGGAGCGCCGGCTGACGGGGTTGCCGCCGTTCACCCACCAGGCCATGCTGCGCGCGGAGGCGGTCGGGCGCGAACCCGTGCTGGAATTCCTGCACCAGGCCAGGGCGGCATTCAGCGGCGATTCCACCGGCGTTTACGGCCCGCTGCCGGCCCTCATGGAGCGTCGTGGTGGACGCTTCCGCTGGTACCTGTTGGCCCAGGACGCCAGTCGCGCCCGCCTGCAACGAAACCTCGACCGGTGGCTGACGAAGGTGCGTTCGCTGCCGGGTGTCCGCCGCGTCCGCTGGAGCGTGGACATCGACCCGCAGGAAGCCTAAAAACCGTGTTTTCAGCCCGCGCGATTCACTCCTCTTGCTTGCCTTTGCGGCGCGGGCGGTAAGATGACGAGCGCGGGGGGTTCACCCAGTGAACCGAGACCCGTTGCTCCCTGGCTGCGCGTTCAACGGCGTTGATGTACATCGTGGCCATATCGCCCGACACCGGTGCCGGTTTGGCTTGTTGCGTGCCGCAGCCCACGAGCACGATCGACAATGAGAGGCATGCTGTTTGCAGGTGTTTTTTCACGTGGTCCTTTCCGCAACCGGCGCATGGGCCCGGCGCTTGGCCTATCAACATAACATCCCGGGGGCAGCTTTCAAATGGTTTCACAGGCGCGTTTTGCGGCGGCGCGGCACCGCAAGATGGAAACGAGCGTCGGGAGGGGCCACTGCGGATGCCATGACTCGAAGCCGGAGCTTTTCTGGTCGTCAAGAGTCCATCGGTTTAAACTTCATTTCCCCCGGAATAACTTGCAGCGCTTCTGACCATGGAATCAACCAAACCGGAATCACGCGTCGAGGCCGCGGCGCAAACGGGCGAACGCGAAGCGTTTGCCACCCTCAGCACGGCGGTCAACGAGCTGATCATCGGCCAGGAGCGCCTGATGGAGCGGCTGATCATGGCGCTGCTCTGCCATGGCCACCTGCTGGTGGAAGGCGCGCCCGGCCTGGCGAAGACGACTGCCATCAAGGTGCTCGCCGATCGCATCGAGGGCGACTTCCATCGCATCCAGTTCACCCCGGACCTGTTGCCGGCCGACCTGACGGGAACCGAGATCTACCGGCCCCAGGACGGCAGCTTCGAGTTTCAGCGGGGGCCCATTTTTCACAACCTCATCCTGGCCGACGAGGTCAACCGGGCGCCCGCCAAGGTGCAGTCGGCGCTGCTCGAGGCGATGGGCGAACACCAGGTCACCGTGGGGCGCGTCACCTATGCGCTGCCGCAACTGTTCCTGGTGATGGCCACGCAGAACCCCATCGAGCAGGAGGGCACCTATCCTCTGCCGGAAGCGCAGCTGGACCGCTTCCTGATGCACGTGTCGATCGGCTACCCGGACGCCGCGGCCGAACAGGAGATTCTGGGGTTGGCCCGGCAGCAGGCCCGGGATGAACTCTCCGAGGCGCCGCAGGCGCCGGTGCTGGTCACCCAGCAGCAGGTATTCGCCGCCCAGTCACAGGTGCTCGAACTCCATCTGGCCCCGGCGCTGCAGGAATATATCGTGCAACTGGTGTTGGCGACGCGCGATCCGGGCCGGTGGGACGAGACCCTGGGGCACCTGGTCAGTTATGGCGCCAGCCCACGCGCCACGATCGGCCTCGACCGCTGTTCTAGGGCCCGCGCCTGGCTCGACGGACGGGATTACGTGTCGCCCGATGACGTCCATGCCACCATCCACGACGTCCTGCGCCATCGGGTGCTGCTGTCCTACGAGGCCGAAGCCGATGGCGTCATCGTCGACGAGCTGGTCGATCGGCTGCTGGAGCGGGTTCCGGTTCCATGACGGACGACTTCCCGGGCGACGGCATTCACCTGGGCGCGGCAGAATTGATCGCCTTGAGGCCGCGCTGCAACGCGCTCTGCCTGCCTTTCCATCAGCCCACCGTATCGGCCCTGGCGGGCGCGTACCGGTCACGTTTTCGCGGCCGCGGCGTGGATTTCCTCGAGTCGCGCAACTACCAGCCGGGCGACGACATTCGCAACATGGACTGGCGCGTGACGGCCCGCACCGGCCGACCCCACACCAAGATCTTCCAGGAGGAGCGCGAGCGCCCCGTGCTGCTGGTGCTCGATGCGGCCCCCAGCCTGTTTTTTGGCACCCGTCACTGTCTCAAATCCGTCGCGGCCGGGCGCATGGCCGCCGCCATCGCCTGGGCTGCCGTCCGGCGAGGCGACCGAATCGGGGCATTCCTGTTCGCGCCCGGGGCGCACCGGGAGATCCGTCCCGCCGGTGGGCGCCGGGGCGCGATGCGGGTGATCCAGGGCCTGGTGGAATGGCTCGACCCGGCGCGTATCCGTGATGGCATGGAGCCCCTTTCGGCGGCCCTGGAACGGGTGCGCCACGCGGTTCGGCCTGGCAGCCTGGTCATCGTCATCAGCGATTTTTTCAGCCTCGATGAAACCTGTAATCGGCATCTGTCGCGGTTGCGTCAGCACAACGACGTGATCGGCTGCCAGGTGCTCGACCCGGCCGAAGAGACCCTGCCGGCGGGGCGCTATCCCATCACGGACGGCCGACATACCAGCCTGCTGGACATGGCACACGCTGGCGGGCGGAGACGGTTCCAGGCCATGAGCGAGCGCCACGGCGAGGGGCCGCGCAAGCTGTTTCAGAAACACCAGTGTGACTGGGTCGTGATGCATACGACGGATGACCCGGTGGAGGTGTTGGGCCGGGATCTGCGGGTGCTGGTGGGGCGCGCGGCATGAACCCCCAGGGCGCGGATTTGCTGGCACAGCTCAGGGATATTCACGCGGTCCCGGTGGTGGCCTGGTGGCCGCCCGCCCCGGGATGGTGGTTGCTGGCTGCGCTCCTGCTGGTCGCGCTGTGGTTTGCGGCGCGCTGGGCGGTGCGCCGCTATCGGCGCCGGTTGATGCGCCGCCGGTGGCTGGCGAAGGTCGCCGAACTGCAGGCAGCCTGCGACCCCGCCCGCGCGCCCCAGGCGTTCATCGCGGGCCTGAATCGCATCCTCAAGGTCACCGCGATGGGGGCATTTCCGGAGGCCCATTGCGCCCGCCTGCAAGGTGCTGCCTGGGTCTCCTTCCTGCGACAAAAGCTGGGCGACGATGCCGTCGCCGAGTCCCTCGAGGCCTTGGCCGGTGGCCCCTATGAGCCGCGACCCCAATACGATGCCGACGCGTTGCTGCATGCGGTCCGTCGCTGGATCAGGCGCTATGGGTGAGGCCGAGATCAGCACCGGTTTTGCCGTGGCGTGGCCATGGATGCTCGCCCTGCTGCCACTGCCCTGGCTATTGCGGTGGTGGCTTCCGGAGGCGCCCGCGCGCGGCATGAGCGCCTTGAGGGTTCCCTGGTACCGGTCGGTGGCCGCCGGCGCCGAGGGCTGGATTCGCCGCCCCCTGCTGGCGGCCGTCGCCACGCTGGCTTGGCTGTTACTGGTGGCGGCCGCGGTGCGCCCCCAGTGGGTCGGCGAGGTCGATACCCTGCCGGTGACCGGCCGGGATTTGCTGCTGGCGGTGGATATCTCGGGCAGCATGGATACGCAGGACATGGTGTGGGAGAACCGCGCGGTCAATCGGCTCGAAGTGGTCCGGCAGGTTGCCGGGGAGTTCGTGCAGCGCCGACGCGGCGACCGGGTAGGGCTGATCCTGTTCGGCAGCCGTGCATATCTGCAGACGCCACTGACCTTCGACACCGAAACCGCGGCCACGCTGCTGTCCGAATCGGAGATCGGGCTGGCCGGTCGCGAGACGGCCATCGGCGACGCCATCGGCCTGGCGGTTAAGCGCCTGCGCGAGGACGCCGCCGCGGATCGCGTGCTGATCCTTTTGACCGATGGCGCCAATACCTCGGGTGAGGTGCAGCCCCTGCAGGCAGCGGAGTTCGCGGCCCGCGAAGGGCTGACCGTGTACACCGTGGGCGTGGGCGCGGACGAGATGATGGTCAAGGATTTTTTCGGCTCGCGGCTCGTCAACCCCTCCGCGGACCTGGATGAGGACACGCTGCGGGCCATTGCCGAGCGGACCGGCGGCCGGTATTTCCGGGCCCGCGACGCCGAGGGGTTGGCAGGGATTTACCGCCTGCTGGACGAACTCGAGCCGGTCGAAAGCGACGTCGAGGCAGTGCGGCCTGTCGATGAGTTGTTTTACTGGCCGCTGGGTATCGCCTATCTGTTGGCGCTGATCACCCTGGCGGTCGTGCTGCGCCCCGCCGGGTTGCGCATGCGGGCGGCGTGATGGAACCCGCGATCCTGCATTTCATCCGGCCCGCGTGGCTGTGGTCGCTGCCCGTGGCGGCGCTGCTGCCCTTCGCCTGGCGTTACCTGCGCCGCCCCTCGGGGGATTGGGCCCGCATTTGCGATGCACACCTCCTGCGCTGGCTCAGTGCGGATGACCCGGCACGGCCGCGGCGACGCGCCGGCACCTGGGCGGCAGCGGCCTTGCTGGTGTTGGCCGGCCTCGCGCTGGCGGGCCCCAGTTGGCAGCGCCTGCCGGACCCGTCGTTCACCGCGCGCGATGCCCGTGTGCTGGTGGTCGACCTGTCGGCGTCGATGCTGGCCGAGGACCTCAAACCCAATCGGCTGGTGAGGATGCGCTTCCGGCTGTCCGATCTGCTCGGCCAGACGCGGGAGGGACAGGTGGGACTGGTCGCCTATGCCGGCGATGCCTACGTGGTCTCGCCGCTGACCAATGACATGAATACGATCGCCAACCTGTTGCCGGCACTGCACCCGGACATCATGCCGGTGGCGGGCAGCCGGGCCCAACGGGGCCTGGAGCTGGCGGCCGAACTGCTGGAACGGGCCGGTGCGGCGCGCGGAGAGATTCTGCTGGTGACGGACAGCGCCGACGCGGCCGACGCGGAGACGGCGGGCGCGTTGTACCGGCGGGGCATCGCCACCTCGGTGATGGCCGTCGGCACGCGCGACGGCGCGCCGATTCCCAGCGGCACGGGCTTCGTGAAGGATGCCGCCGGCAACGTGGTCATCGCCCGCCTGCAGCTGGATCCGCTGGCCCGCGTGGCGGCGGCGGGGGGCGGCGTGCTGACCCGCCTGGACGCGCCACCCGCGGACGTGGTCCCGTGGCGGTCCGCCGAGGGTGGGGCCTTTGCCCGCCGTGATGACGGGCTCGAGGAGCGGTGGCGGGACGCCGGGCCGTGGATGCTGCTCCTCATCCTGCCGTTCGCAGCGCTCGGGTTCAGGCGGGGACTGCTCTTCCAGTTGGCGCTGTGCTTGCTGCCCGGCCTGATGATGAGTCCGCCCGCGCAGGCCGGGTGGTGGCAGGACCTGTGGCAGCGTCGTGACCAGCAGGCGCAAGCGGCCCTGCGCGAGCAGCGGCCCGCGGAGGCGGCCGGCTTGGCCCGGGACCCCGCCATCAGCGCGGAGGGCTGGTACCGGGCGGGTGAATACGGGCTCGCGAGCGAGCGGTGGGGCGGCCAGAACACGGCGAACGCGCACTATAACCGCGGCAATGCGCTGGCACTGGCGGGTGAATACGACGCGGCGCTGGCCGCCTATGACGAAGCCCTGGCCCGGGCCCCCGGCATGGAAGATGCCGAGTTCAACCGGGAAGTCGTGGAACGACTGAAGCAGCAACAGCAGCAGGAACAGGACCAGGCCGGCGAGCAGTCCGAGTCATCGGCGGAGCAGTCGCCGGACGGCCAGCAGTCACCGCAGCAGGGTGAGGGCGAAGCCGACCAGGAGGAGCAACCGGGCGAGGAAGCGCAGGGGGAGAACGACGCCGAGTCGAATCAGCAGGCCCTGGCGCAGGCCTGGTCGGAGGAAGACGCGCAGGCAATGGAGCAATGGCTGCGACGCATTCCCGACGATCCCGGCGGCCTGCTGCGGCGCAAATTCCGCAGCCAGCACCTGCAGCGGGGCGCGCCCGCGGACGAGGAGCGGTCGTGGTGAGGCGGCGGACCCGCAGCGCGAGCGGGCGGGCGGCGGGGCTCGCGGCCGCCGTGCTGGCCTGGGTGTTTGCCGCGTGGGCCGCGGCAGCGGAGGTGACGGTGCGCGTGGACCGCACCGAGGCCGTGGTGGGGGAGACCGTCACCCTCATCATCCAGACCGATGATCCGGAACAGAGCCTGGAAACGGACCTCGACGCATTGCAGCAGGAATTCGAGGTGCTGGACCAGCGCTCGGAGACACAGATGTCGATCGTGAACGGGCAGCAGACCGCGCAGGTGCGGTTGCTGGTGACGCTCGAACCCCGGCGCAGTGGAATCCTAACGATTCCGGCGCTGAAGTTCGATGGCGCCGCATCGACTCCGCTGCAGATCACGGTCGCACCGGCGCCTGAACTGGCGCCGGGAGAGGCCCCGCCGGTGTTCATCGAGCTCGCGCTGGACCCCGAGCAGGGGCCCTACTATGTGCATGCGCAGTTATCCCTGACGGTGCGTATTTTCTACCAGCAAAACCTCACCGAGGCAGCCATCAACCCCCCGGCGCCGGACCAGGCATCGGTGCGGCTGCTGGATGAGATCCCCTTCCAGGCGGACCGCAATGGCGTCCGCTACCGTGTCCTGGAGCGCCGATACGCGATCTTTCCGGAACGATCGGGGCAGTTGCAGATACCGCCCATGCAATTGACCGGGCGGTTGCTGGAGCGACCTGCCCAGCGGCTCTGGCAGCCCTCCGTTCGCGGCCGCCGGGTGCGCATCGATAGCGAGCCGTTGAGCCTGGAGATCGAACCACGGGCCGCCGCGTTCCAGGGTGAGCACTGGCTGCCCGCGCGGCGCATCACGCTCTCACAACAGATTTCCGATCCGGACTCCCTGCGCGTGGGCGAGCCGGTGACCCGCACCGTGATCGTTGACACGGTTGGCCTCGAGGAAAACATGATCGAGGAGCCCCGGTGGCCGGCCCTGGCGGATGCGCGGGTGTATCCCGACCAGCCACAGGGCATTACGCGGGATGATGGACGCTGGGTCCTCGGGCACAAGGAATTCCGCTACGCGGTGGTGCCGGAGAAGTCCGGTGAACTGGTATTGCCGGAAGTCCGCGTCGATTGGTGGGATACGCTCGCCGATGTCCAGCGCACCGCGGTCCTGCCGGAGCATCGTGTAACGGTGGCGGCTCCCGAATTGCCGTCGGGCGCGACCGCTGCGGCGAAACCGGCTGCCGCGGTTCCGGGGACGGCCGCGTCTGCCGCGGCCGGGCCGTTGGCCGAAACCGGTGGTATCTGGCGCGCGCTGGCGATCGTGTTCGCCGTGCTCTGGGTGGCCACGCTCGGTGTCCACCTGCACCTGCGTCGCGGCGCCACCGGTCGCGGCCGTGCGCCCGTGGAGCCCGGCATGCCGGAGGACGAGGCCGGGCTGCTACGGGCCTTGAGGCGCTCCTGCGCGGATAACGACCGCACCCAGACTCGCCTGCTGCTCCGACGGTGGCTGCGGGCGCACGGTCCGCGACGCGCGCACGGCAGTGTGCTCGAGTTTGCACGCGGCGTTGACGATGCCGCGCTGCGGGATGCGATTCGGGTGTTCGATGCCGGCGACTTTGGCACAGCGCCTGCATCGCAGTGGGAGGGCGAGGCCCTGTGGCGCGCGTTCTCGAGCTGGCGGCAGGGGTGGCTTGGCGAGCGATGGTCGCGGCGCGAACCGCTGCCGGACCTCTATCGGCAGCCGAAACCGCGTCCCGGCTGACTACCGGCCGGCCTCCAGCACCAGGGGAGGGTTGAAGCCGTTGTCCACCAGCAGGCGGCGCATTTCGTCGGCGCGGCGGGCCCCCTGCACGGGTCCGATGCGAACCCGGTGCCAGGTCACGTCATCCACGGTGACGGTCTGAACCTGGGCGACCGCGCCGAGCAGGGCCAGGCGAGCCTTCATCTGTTCGGCGTCTTCCGCCCGCCGAAAGGAGCCTGCCTGCAGGACATACATTCCCGCGCCCGGCCCGGTGGATGCGGTCGCCCCGGGCGAGCTGCGCTCGGAGAGCTCCTGCTCCGGCACCACGACCTCCATTTCGGGCAGCACGGTGAAAAAGTCGTATTGCGGACCGCCGTCGCCAGCCAGCCCGCCCGGCTCATCCGGCAGCGTGGTATCGGCCGTGCTGGGCGCCTCCGCTACCGCCGCCGGAGACGCCGGTCGGGTGGGCAGATAACCCCGGTAGAACAGCAGACCGAACAGGCCGGCGCCGATGATGACGCCGGCCATGAACCAGGCCACGGCCGACGGTGCGCCCGAGCGCCGCCGTCTGGCGCCGCGCCTGGCAGTGGTCTTCTTCCGGCGCTGAGCTGCCATCCTACATTTCCTCCGGCGCGGCGATGCCCAGCAGCCCCAGGCCGTCGGCCAGTACCCGCTGGGCAGCCAGGATCAGATTCAGCCTGGCATTGCGCAGGTTCTCATCGTCGACCAGGAATTGGTGGGCGTTGTAGTAGGCATGGAACTCGGTGGCGAGCAGATCGAGGTAATGCGCCAGGATATGCGGCGCGCGCAGGCGCGCAGCCGATTCGATGACCTCCGGGTACCGGCTGATCGCGCGCATCAGTTCGAGCTCATGGGCTTCGCCCAGCAGGTCCAGCGCCGCTTCGCCGATGGGAATGTTGTGCGTCAGGTCCATCTGGTCGAGATTCCGGAATACGCTGCTGATGCGCGCGTGGGCATACTGGATGTAGTAAACCGGGTTTTCGTTGCTGCGCGACTTGGCCAGGTCCAGGTCGAAATCCAGGTGCTGGTCGTGGGAGCGCATCACGTAGAAATACCGTGCGGCATCGCTGCTCACTTCCTCGCGCAGTTCGCGCAGCGTGATGAAATGACCGGAGCGCGTGGACATCTGCACCTTTTCGCCCTCGCGGAACAGCACCGCGAATTGCACCAACAGGATTTCCAGCGATTCCGGATCCTCGCCCAGGCCCCGGGCCGCCGCCTGCAGCCGCGCGATGTAGCCGTGATGGTCGGCGCCGAAAACATAGATGGCGTGCTCGAAGCCGCGCTCCAGCTTGTTGAGAAAGTACGCCACGTCGGAAGCGAAATAGGTGGTGCGGCCATTCTCCCTGGTCAGCACGCGATCCTTCTCGTCGCCCAGCGCGGAGGCCCGGAACCAGGTGGCGCCGTCCTTGACGTACAGGTGGCCGTTCTGCTGCAGGCGGTCGATGGCGTGCTGTATCGCCCCGCTGCGCTCCAGTTCCAGCTCCGAGAACCAGAGATCGAACTCGACGCCAAATTCCGACAGGTCGTCGTGGATATCCTTGAGGATGGTATCCAGCGCGGCGTCGAAAAATGTCCGGTAGCCGGAATCGCCCAGCAGGGTGCGGGCGCGCTCGATCAGGGCATCGATGTGCACTTCCGCCTGGCCGCCGGGACCGTCAGGCGCCAGGTCGTCCAGCACGTTCTGCCCCGGGAAGCGCCACTTGTCGCCGACTTCACTGCGAGCCAGTCGGGCGATGTCGTAGATGTACTCGCCGTGATACCCGTTGTGCGGGAACCGGAGTTGCTCACCGCACAACTCCAGGTAGCGCAACCACACACTGGTGGCCAGGATATCCATCTGGCGGCCATTGTCGTTCACGTAATACTCGCGCTGCACGATATGGCCCGCGGCCTCGAGGATGGCGGCCAGGCTGGCGCCGTAGGCGGCACCGCGGCCGTGGCCCACGTGCAGCGGGCCGGTCGGATTGGCGGACACGAACTCCACCGTGACCCGCTGCCTGCGGCGCGCGATGGCATGCCCATAGCGCTTGCCGTCCCGCAGCACGTCCTTGATCACTCCGTACAGCGCGCAACGGTTCATGAAGAAATTGATGAAACCGGGCCCGGCGATTTCGGTGCGTTCGACCTGGCGCGAATTGGGTAGGCGATTGATGATTTCCTGGGCCAGCTCGCGCGGTGACCGGCCGGCTTCCCGCGCCAGCACCATCGCGAGGTTGGAGGCGAACTCACCGTGCTCGGCGGAGCGCGAGCGCTCCACCTGCGGTGCGATTTCCTGACCCTTGGGCAACACGCCATCGCGCTGCAGGTGCAGCAGCGCCTGGATCAGCAATTCTTCGATGTGGTCTTTCAACGATCCGGCACCGGTTTGCAGCACCGCGGGGGCCGCGGGAGCGGGCTATTGTAAACCTTTGCGCCGGGCTTTGAACCCTGTGCAGGTCAGCCTGTTCGTACCCAGGCTACGGCCGGGGCCGGCCATCGTTGATGTCATGCCGCGCCGCCCACACCCCCGGCGCGCGCCGCGCGTGGAGCGCGCGGGGCCGCGCCACCTGTGGATAAGTCTGTGAACAAACCACCAGGCCCGGGGCCACGGTGGAGTCGGCGGATGGGGCCCAGCCGGTCAGCAGATGCTCCCTTGAGGCAATAAAACCCATTAAATCATTCGGATAGAGAAATATTCGGAGCCAGACTTAACAACACCACGATTAAATCCATGATTTGCTAAAAAGGACCCGGATTGTGCATAAAATGCCGCCCCGCGGGACCGTGCCGGGGGCAGGTCGATGCTATGATGCGCCCGGTGCAGAGCGGGGAATCATGGCGTTGATACTGCCCGGGGAAGTGATCGAATGGCGGCTCTGATGGCGATGTGTCTTTTCGCCGGGGTGGGCGTCGCGCTGATGGCCGGCTTCCCGGTGGCTTTCACGCTGGGCGGGGTGGCGCTGCTGTTCGCGGGTATTGGGGCGTTGACCGGCAGCTTCGACCCGGTGTTCCTCGAGGCGTTTCCCAACCGCGTATTCGGCATCATGACCAACGAGACCCTGATCGCGGTGCCGGTGTTCGTGTTCATGGGTGTCATGCTGGAGCGCTCCCGCTTGGCCGACCAGTTGCTGCAGGCACTGGCGCAGGTCATGCACCGCATCCCGTCCGGCCTCGGTATCGCGGTGATGATCGTCGGCGCCTTGATGGCGGCCAGCACGGGCATCGTGGGTGCCACGGTCGTAACCATGGGTTTGCTGTCGTTGCCGACGATGCTCAGGCACGGTTACGCGCCACCGGTGGCGACCGGTGCGATTTGCGCCGCCGGCACCCTCGGCCAGATCATCCCGCCGTCGATCGTCCTCATCCTGCTCGCGGACGTGCTGTCGAATGCCTACCAGCAGGCGCAGCTGAGCATGGGAATTTTCAGCCCCGAGACCATCTCCGTGGGTGAGTTGTTTGCCGGCGCACTGCTGCCCGGCCTCGCGCTGGTGGTGCTGTACATGCTGTATCTGGGCCTGCTGGCCTTCGTGCGTCCCAAGGCCGTGCCGGCAGCCGAATCCGAGATCAAGGGCGACGTGTCCCTGCTCCACCTGCTGGGCCTGATGGCTGGGCCCTTGCTGCTGATCGTGGCGGTGTTGGGTTCCATTCTCAAGGGCATTGCGACGCCGACCGAGGCTGCCTCCGTGGGTGCCGCGGGTGCCATGCTGCTGGCCCTGATGCGTGGCCGGCTCACCCTGGAAACCCTCAGGGCCACCGCCTACCAGTCCGCCAAGGTGAGCGCGATGGTGTTCATGATCCTGATGGGGGCCTCGCTGTTCAGCCTGGTGTTTCGTGGCCTGGGCGGGGACGAGCAGGTGCAGTCATTGCTGACAGGCCTGCCGGGCGGGATCGGGTTGGTTCTGCTGGTGGTGATGCTGGCCATGTTCCTGCTCGGCTTCGTGCTGGATTTCATCGAGATCACCTACGTGGTGGTGCCCATCGTCGGGCCGGTGCTGCTGGCGATGGGCGTCAATCCGATCTGGCTGGGCGTCATGATCGCGGTCAATCTGCAGACCTCGTTCCTCACTCCGCCGTTCGGCTTTTCCCTGTTCTACCTGCGGGGCGTCACGCCGCAAGAGGTGCCGACCTCGGCCATCTACCGGGGCGTGCTGCCGTTCATCGTCATCCAGTTGCTGATGCTGGGCATGCTGGCCTGGTGGCCGGAAATCGCCACCTGGCTGCCGGGACGCGTCTACGGGGGCTGAGGCGGCGCGCGGCAGATTCAGCCGACGCGCTGATCCAGGATCTGCTGTTCCGCGATGCGGCTCCAGGCCTTGACGGAGTCGTAATAGGCCCGATACGACTCATAAATCCTGGCGAACAGCTCGTCACCCGCCGCCATCTCGTCGAGGGTCTCCCATGTCAGCCGCTGCAGTTCGCGTAATACGTCCGCCGGTAACGCCCGCACCTGCACGCCGTGCTCCTCCTCCAGGGTCCGCAGAGCCTCGGCATTGCGGACGGTGAAATCGGACAACACATCCATGTTGACGGCCTGGCAGGCGATTTCCACCACGTCCTGAAGATCCGGCGGCAGCGCCTCGAAAGCCTGCCGGTTGACCAGCGCCTCGATCACCGAGCCGGTCTCCTGCCAGCCCGGGTAGTAGTAGTAATCCGCCGCGCGGAACAGGCCCAGGGCCAGGTCGTTGTAAGGCCCCACCCACTCGGTGGCGTCGATGGTGCCGGTCTGCAAGGCCGTGAACAGCTCGGAAGCCGGGATGGTGGTCGGCGTGGCGCCGGCCCGCTCCAGCACCTCGCCGCCGAGGCCGGGAATGCGCATTTTCAAACCCACCAGGTCATCGAGTGACTTGATCTCGCGGCTGAACCAGCCCGCCATCTGCACACCCGAGTTGCCGGCCGGAAACGGCAGGATGCCGAACGGCGCGTATGCTTCCCGCCACAGCGGCCAACCGCCGCCGTAATACAACCAGCCGTTGATTTCCTGCGCCGTGAGGCCGAAAGGGGTGGTGCAGAAAAATTGCGCGGCCGGCACCTTGCCTTTCCAGTAATAACTGGTGCTGTGGCCCATCTCCACAGTGCCGCGCTCGACCGCATCGAAGACCTCGAACGGGGGCACCAACTCATTGCCGCCGTAAACCTTGACCGTCAGGCGGCCATTGCTCAGGCGGCCGATGTATTCGGCCAGGCGGTTGGCGCCGGTGCCGAGGCCGGGAAAATCCCGCGGCCAGGCGGTAACCATTTTCCACTCGATGGCGGCGCTTTGCTCGCCGCCGGTGGCGCATTCCGCTGGCCCGGCGACCTGGCGTCGGCAGGCGGCCAGCAGGCTCGCGGTGCCGGCCAGGCCGGCCGCCGCTACGAATCCTCTTCTGTTCATGTCGGTGTCGAAATCCTTCAGTTGCTTGCGCGGGCGTCCGTTGCGCAGACGCTTAATGCTATAGTGGCAGACCGCAATTTACGAGCACTCGCCCGCACCGGCCATGGAGTTCAACGACCCGGCAGAAATTGCCCAACGCCTCGCTGTGCTGCGCGAGGAGCACAGGGACCTGGACCGTGCCATCAGCCGGCTTTCCGAGGATGCGTGGGTCGATCAGCTTCAGCTCAGGCGCATGAAGAAGCGCAAGCTCAAGCTCAAGGATTGGATTGCCTACCTGGAATCGCGCCTCATTCCGGATCTCGACGCCTGAGGGGCCAGGCCCGGCTCACTCGCCCGACAGGCCCGCCAGGGCCTGCGGCGCCGCCCTCGAGATACCGTGACGGATCTCCTTGTTCAGAATCCAGCGCGCATGCCGGTCGATTTCATCGAGGCCCTCGTCGAACACCAGCCGCCCGTCCTCGTCGGTGCCGAGGTAGCCCAGTTGCCTGAGCGTGGCGATGAAACCCTTGAACAGTGAACGATCGTAGAACTCCGGGGCTTCGAATTCGTGCAGCAGGGAGATACGCTGCGCGGTCAGGATACACAGTTGTTCGAGTTCGGCCCGGGTCAGCGATCCGGAGCCATTTTTGGCCAGCACGGCGATGGTGATGAAATACCGTTCCAGGGTCTGGAGCAGCGTTCGGGCCAGCAGGCTGAGGTGACCGGCGAACTCCGAGCCGCCCTCGGCGCGCTGCAGGGTGCTGCCGTCTTCGCCGACCTCCAGCAGCCCCTCCGCTACCAGCAACTCGACGTTGGCCTGCAGGACTTCTTCGAGCTCGGCCGTTGGCCAGGGCAGGAACAGCTCGTTGCGCAGGAACGGGTACACGGCGCCGGCAATGCGGTGCAGGCGCTTGCGCTTGACGGAGCGCTGGTTGAGAAAGCAGCAAGCAGCTCGACCGCCCGGCGCGGTTCCAGCGAAAGAATGTCTCCCATGGCGTGCGGCGTGCGCCTGAGCAGGCGCAACTCGAAGCCGTATTCCACGATGCCCGCCCCGTCCCGTTCGGTCACGGTGACCTGTTCGCCCAGGGGGCCCTTGAGCAGCAGGCTGCGGTAGAGCTGCAACTGGTCCAGCAGTTGCTGTTCCGCCAGCGCGTGTTTGGGCGTGGCCAGGAAGACCATAGCCAGCAGGTTGACCGGGTTCACATCGGCGGCGCCGTTGATTGCGGTCATGATGCGGGTTCCCAGGTCTTC
Source organism: Lysobacterales bacterium (assembly GCA_011773845.1). Lineage (GTDB taxonomy): Bacteria > Pseudomonadota > Gammaproteobacteria > Xanthomonadales > SZUA-36 > WVWV01. The sequence continues at coordinate 52,003 of WVWV01000146.1, forward strand.
CACCAGCTCTGGCAGCCACGGCGCGCGTGCGTGCGCGCCCGCGCTCGTATTGCGCCATTGCGGGTCGCGGGCTTCGAGCAACGCGTCCAGAAAAATCGGCTGGCCGAAGCTGACCACCGCCTCACCGTAGCGGTGGCGCAGGATCTTGAGGGCCTTGAACAGGTCCGACAGGCGTTCCGAGCGCTTGGCGGCACCCGACAGCTCACGCGTGTAGCTGCTGCCTTCGACCAGTTGCTCGTAGCCGATGTACACGGGCTGGAACATGACCGGCCGCACCGGGGCGCTCAGGTAACCGCGCACGGTCATCGCCAACATGCCCCCCTTGGGCGGCAGCAGGCGTCCGGTGCGGCTGCGGGTGCCCTCCACGAAATACTCGATGGAAACGCCCTGGGCGAGAATGGTGCTCAGATACTCGTTGAATACCGCCGAGTACAGTTTCTGGGCCCGGAACGAGCGCCGCAGGAAAAACGCTCCCCCATCGCGCAACAGCGGGCCGACCAAGGGCAGGTTCAGGTTGACGCCCGCGGCCACGTGGGGGGGCACCAAGCCATTCTGGTACACCAGGTAGGAAACCAGGATGTAGTCGATGTGGCTGCGGTGGCAGGGCACGTAGATGATCTCGTGTCCCAGCGACTGCCGCTTGAACCGATCGAAGTGATGCATGCGCACGCCATCGTAGATGCGGGTGGTTAGCCAGTCGATGATGTTGGCCGCGATCCTCACGAACGTGTAGGAATAGTCGGCGGCGATTTCCCAGGCATATTTTCGCGCCAGCCGCTCAGCCTTCTCGATCCCGATTCCGTCGCGCTCTGCCTTCTCCAGGATGGCCTCGCGCACAGCCGGCGCGCGAATCAATCCGCTGATCAGGGTGCGGCGATGGGAAAGGTCGGGTCCGATGGCGGCGGCTTTAACGCGCCGAAAATGGGTGCGCAGGACGCGCGAGACCTTGCGTACGGTGCGCGGGGCGCCCAGGTTTTCCGCCACCAGCTCCTGCAGCGACAGGGGGCGGCTGAACTGCACGATGGTATCGCGGCCATTGATCAGCGTGCTCAGCAACCTTCGGACGCGGCCCGCCACCTGCCAGTTTTCAGCGAACAGGGTCTTGGCGAACCCGCTGGTCCGGTCGGGGACCCGGCCGACCAGGACGGTGACCGGGACCAGCTGGATATCCACGTCCGGGTGGGCATGGCAATACGCAACGAGCCGGCCCAGCACTTCCGACGAGCGCCGCGTCGAGGGTCGGCGTATCAAAATGCCTCGCATCCTGCGCAGCACGGCGTAGGCCCGCGGCTCGGATTGCTCGAGGCCGGCGAGCGGCAGCAAGGGGCGGGCCAGGGCCTGGTGTTCGCAGCAGCGATCGAGGATCAGCACCGAGGAGAGCGCGTAATCGTTCATGACGTAGCAGACGGCCCCGGCCTGGGTGGCGCCTATTTCACCCTGCGCGTCCGGTAACGCCCGCGCGCGCACCCAGAGGTGCAGGATGCCGCGCAGCAGCATGAGCCATCTGAGCTTGAGTGCCCTGAAAAACGGGAGCTTGAAGCCCGTGTCGGTCATAGGGATATCGTCTCCACCGTTCCACGCCGGCTGACGCTTGGCAGGCCCCCGCGCCGATCGTGGCAGGACCCGGGTGGGTTCCGCATGCGATTACATTAGCACACGTCCGTCCTGGAACCGGGGCCGGGAAAAAAATCCGGACAAGCCGTGAGGCTTGCCCGGAAGTCCGGCAGAGCCGGAGAGGATCGCTGAAATCAGATTTAAAATTCTATGTGTTTTATTAGGTTATAGAGATATCGTAATAATAATTATTAATATTTGTCAAATACTATTTTGGCCGGATCCGGTTCCCTCCGGACGGCGGGTGCGGGGCAGGGCCGCGCTCAGCGGGCCAGGGCGTCGGCAATCTCCGACTGGATGGCTTCGGCGGCCGCGCGCGGGTCGTCGGCATCGCGGATCGGGCGTCCGATCACCAGGTAGTCGGCGCCGTCTCGAATCGCGCGCGCAGGGGTGACCACCCTGCGCTGGTCGTCGTCGTTGTGTACCGGGCGTATGCCCGGACAGACCGCAATGAGACGGTGGTCGACCTCGCGCCGCAGGGCCGGGACCTCGAGGCCGGAAGAGATGACGCCGTCGCAACCCAGCGCCAGTGCGCGCCGGGCGCGCGACAACACCAGCGTGGCGGTGTCGCACTGGAAGCCGAGGTCCTTCAGGTCAGCCTCATCGAGGCTGGTGAGCGCCGTGACCGCCAGGATCTTCATGTCACCCTTGGCCGCGGCGGCGGCCCGCAGCATGCCGTCGTTGCCGTGCACGGTGCAGAAGTCGATCCGGTGGCGCGCCAGCTGGCGCACCGCGGCCGCCACCGTGGCGGGGATGTCGAACAGCTTGAGGTCTGCAAACACTTTTTTGCCCGCCGACCTGAGCTCCGCCAGCAGGTCGAAGTAATGTCCCGACAAAAACACCTCCAGGCCCAGCTTGTAGAAGTTGACTGAATCGCCGAGAGTCCTGATCAGCGATTGCGCCTGCCCGAGGTCTGGAACATCGAGCGCGAAAATGAGGCGGTCGCGAGCCGGTATGTCAGGCTTGGGAGCGTTCATGCAAGGCCTCCGAGGCGGTCAGAAAGCGGTTGATCCAGGGCGCGATCCGGTCCGGTATGTCCATGTGAAAATGATGATTGCCTTCCACGGACTCGCTGATGCAATCGGGCACGGCCCGGAAGCGACGCTGCACGGTTTCTTCATCGGTCCAGCTTGACAGGGGCAGGGCGTGGATGGTCAGCGTCGGTGCCCGGATACCGCCCAACATGTCGAGCACCTGCTCTTCGGTCATCAATAGCGGCGAGTGCCAGTTCAGCGCGGGATCGGTGCGCCAGCGGTAGTGGCCGTCACGCCGTTCCAGCGCGCGTTCGCAAATCAGGCCGGCGGCGGGCGCCGAAATGTCCGCCACCGCGCAACGCGCCTGGGCCGCCTGCTCGATGCTGTCGAAATCGCGCAGCCCTCGCGACGGGCGGCGTACCGAGCGCAGCGAGCGGCGCAACCGTTCCAGGGTGTGCGCGGGCGAGGCCGACAGCGGCCCGATGCTGTCCAGCGCCACCAGTCGTGTCGCGCGTTCCGGCGCCGCGGCGGCCAACGCGCAGGCCACCACTCCGCCCAGGGAGTGTCCCAGCAGGTGGCAACGCTCCCAGCCCAGCGCGTCCAGTGCGGCATCCACGTCGAACACGTTGTCCAGCATGTAGTAATGCGTTCCCCGCGGTCGGTGGGCGGACTTGCCGTGCCCGGCAAAATCCAGCGCCACCAGGTCGAATTCCGACAGCAAGGGGGCCAGCGGCAGAAACGAGGCGGCATTGTCGAGCCAGCCGTGCAGGCACAGCAGGCGGGGTGCGCCCGGGTTTGGCCAGCTCAGGGCCGCCAGTTCACCGCCGGCGAGCGGCAGGCGGATTTCGACCGGGGCGCTCATGCGCGCTCCAGGTTGGCGTAGGCCAGCACCAGCCACTTGCTGCCGGCCTGGTGGAAGTTGACCTGCACGCGCGCGTGCTCGCCGGACCCTTCGAAGTTCACCACCATGCCCTCCCCGAATTGACGGTGGCGCACGGCCTGCCCGAGCCGGAACGGCAGATCCACCGGGTCCGCCGCGGTCGGACGGGCGCCCGGGTAGGGGCGATGGGTGGCCATGCGCGGGCGGATTTCCTGCAGTAATTCGGTGGGCATCTCGTCAAGGAAGCGGGACGGGCGGCTGTAGGACTCGGACCCGTATTGGCGTCGGACTTCCGCGTAGCTGAGGTAGAGCTGCTCCATGGCACGGGTCATGCCCACATAGCACAGCCGGCGCTCCTCCTCCAGGCGTCCGGCCGATTCCTGCACCGAGCGCTGGTGGGGGAAGAGGCCGTCTTCCATGCCGGCCATGAAAACCAGCGGGAACTCGAGACCCTTGGCGGAATGCAGGGTCATCAGCTGCACGCAATCGTCCCAGTCCGCACCCTGCGTCTCCCCGGCCTCCAGCGCCGCGTGGCTGAGAAACGACTGCAGCGGGCTGAGACCGGCCTCCTCGTCCTCGGCCGGCAGGATGAAGGACTCGGCGGCGTTCACGAGTTCCTGCAGGTTCTCCACGCGCGCTTCCATCTTCTCGCGCGACTCCTTCTCATAATGGCGCGCCAGCTCGCTCTGCTCGATCACTCCCTGCATCTGGTTACCCAGAGTCCAGTCCCCCATGCGTTCGCGCATGGCCAGGATCAGCTCCATGAAGCCGGCCACCGCGTTGCGCGCCCGGCCCGGCAGCAGTTCCTGGCGGATGCTCTCGCCGGCCGCCTGCCACAGGGGCAGGCCGCTCTCCCGGGCCTGGGCCCGCAGCATGGCCACGGTCTTCTGGCCGATGGCACGATTGGGCGTGTTGATCACCCGCTCCATGGCCGCGTCGTCGTTGGGGTTCTGCAGCAGGCGCAGGTAGGCGAGCGCGTCCTTGACCTCGGCGCGCTCGAAGAAGCGCAGGCCGCCATACACCCGGTAGGGGATGGAGGCGCGCAACAGCTGTTCCTCGAACAGGCGGGACTGAGCCGTGGTGCGATACACGATCGCGGCCTCCTCGGCGCGGCGGCCCTCGGCCAACCAGTGCTCGATGCGCTCAATCACGAAGCGGGCCTCTTCGTGCTCGTTGAACGCAGCGTAGACCCGGATCGGTTGGCCCTCCCCGGCCGCGGTCCACAGCCGCTTGCCCATGCGGCCCTCGTTGTGCGCGATAAGGGCATTGGCGGCGGACAGGATGGTGCCCGTGGAACGATAATTCTGCTCCAGCCGCACCGTCCGGACCTGCGGAAAATCGCGCACGAAGAACTGGACGTTCTCGACCCGCGCGCCGCGCCAGCCGTAGATGGACTGGTCGTCATCACCGACCACGAACACCTCTCCGCTGTCGCCGGCCAGCAGCCGGATCATCGCATACTGGATGGTATTGGTATCCTGGAATTCATCGACCAGCAGGTGGGTCAGGCGCTTGCGGTAATGGGCGAGCACGGCGGGCTCGTTGAGCCACAGTTCATGCGCCCGAATCAGCAGTTCGGCGAAGTCCACCAGCCCGGCGCGCTCGCAGTAGGCATGGTAACGCCCGTAGACATGCACCCAGGTGGCGGTGAGCGGATGATCCATGTGCTCGATGGATGACGGGCGCTGGCCTTCGTCTTTGCGCGCATTGATGTACCACTGAATCTGGCTGGGCGGAAACTGGTTTTCGTCGAGGCCTTCCTCACGGATGATGCGCCGCACCAGGCGCAACTGGTCGTCCGAGTCGATGATCTGGAAATGCTCCTGCAGGCCAGCCTCGCGCCAGTGGATGCGCAACAGGCGATGAGCAATGCTGTGGAAGGTGCCGATCCATAGCGGGCGGGTGGAAACCCGGAGCAAGGCCTGGGTGCGCTCGCGCATCTCGCCCGCAGCCTTGTTGGTAAAGGTCACCGCCAGGACGCTCAGCGGCGACAGGTGCTTAACCTGGATCAGCCAGGCCAGGCGATGCACCAGCACCCGGGTCTTGCCGCTGCCGGCGCCGGCCAGCACCAGCACGTGGCCCTGGTCGACGGTGACCGCCTCGCGCTGCGCCTCGTTCAGCTCTTCCAGCAGGTGCGAAACGTCCATTCAGTCCCCGCTGCGCTCGCGCTCGATGGCACGGAAGCCAATGTCGCGACGACAATATTTCCCCGGCCAGTCAATCCGGTCGCTGGCGGCGTAGGCGGCATCCCGCGCCTCGCTGACGGTGTCGCCGAGTGCGCTGACGCACAGCACCCGGCCACCGGCGGTGACGACCGAGCCGTTTGCCAGGCGGGTGCCGGCATGGAACACCTTTACCGCCTCCCCGAACGAACCGTCCAGGCCTTCGATGGCCTCGCCCGTGCGGTACGCTCCGGGGTAACCCTCGGCGGCCAGCACGACGCCCAGCGCGGCACGCGGGTCCCACTGCGCCTGCACCGTGTCGAGCCGCGCCGCCAGGGCCGCCTGGCACAGTGCCACCAGGCTGGAGCGCAGCCGCATCATGACCGGCTGGGTTTCCGGGTCGCCGAAGCGCACGTTGTACTCGAGTACCCGTGGCCGGCCATCCGCGCCGATCATCAGGCCGGCGTACAGAAACCCCGTGAACGGCGCGCCGTCCTCCGCCATGCCGGTAATGGTGGGTTGGATGACTTCGTCCATGACCCGCTCATGCAGGGCGGCATCGATCACCGGCGCGGGCGAGTAGGCGCCCATGCCGCCGGTGTTGGGGCCGGTGTCGCCGTCGCCGACGGCCTTGTGGTCCTGGCTGCTGGCCAGCGGCAATGCATGCGCCCCGTCGGCCATCACGATGAAGCTGGCCTCCTCGCCGGTCAGGAACTCTTCGATCACCACCCGCTGCCCGGCCTCGCCGAAGCGGTTACCGGCCAGCATGTCGCGCACCGCGGCGGCCGCCGTCGCCTCGTCGGGCGCGACGATCACGCCTTTGCCGGCTGCCAGCCCATCGGCCTTCACGACGATGGGCGCTCCGTGTTTGCGAATGAAGGCCAGTGCCGGCTCGGTCTCGGTGAAGCTCCCGTACGCGGCGGTGGGGATGCCGTGGCGCGCCATGAAGTCCTTGGCGAAGGCCTTGGAGCCCTCCAGTCGGGCGGCCGCCGCGCTGGGGCCGAAGCAGGGCAGGCCGGCCGCCCGGAACCGGTCGACGATGCCGTCGACCAGCGGTTGTTCGGGGCCGACGATGGTGAGCGTCACCCCCTCGTCCTGCGCGAAGCCCAGCAGGGCCGCCTGGTCGGCGCTGTCGATGTCGAGGTTGGTCATGCCGGGTTCGAGCGCCGTGCCCGCGTTGCCGGGAGCGACGAAAACCTGCTGCACCTCCGGCGACTTGCTCGCCCGCCAGGCCAGCGCATGTTCACGCCCGCCACTGCCAATCACGAGAACCTTCATTGCCGTGCCTCCGCTGCGGTCAATGCCTGAAATGCCGCATGCCGGTAAAGACCATGATCATGCCATGTTCGTCGGCCGCCTCGATCACCTCCGCATCGCGCATCGAGCCGCCGGGCTGGATCACCGCGCGGATGCCGGCCTGGGCGGCGGTATCGATACTGTCGCGGAACGGAAAGAATGCGTCGGAGGCCATCACCGCGCCCTTCAGGCCGAGTCCTGCCTCGGCCGCTTTCCACGTGGCCAGGCGGGCGGAATCCACGCGACTCATCTGGCCCGCGCCGATGCCCAGCGTGCGTCCGGCCGCCGCGTACACGATGGCATTGGATTTCACCATGCGCACCGTTTTCCAGGCGAACAGCAGGTCCCGCCAGTCGTCGTCGTCGGCTTGCTCGCGGCTCACCGTG
>WVWV01000146.1:59327-109506 GCA_011773845.1 Lysobacterales bacterium
AAATAGTTCAGGCGGGGCGCCCCGGCGGGAGCGGCGGCCTGCAGCACGCGCACGTTGGGCTTGGCGGCGAACAGTGCCAGGACGTTCTCCTCGAAAGCCGGCGCGGCGACGACCTCCACGAACTGCCGTTCGAGAATGGCGCCGGCGGTTTCGGCATCGAGCGGGTGGTTGAAAGCGATCACGCCCCCGAAGCTGGAAACCGGGTCGGTGGCATGGGCGCGCTCGTAGGCATCCAGCGGACGGCTCGCCCGGGCGACGCCACAGGGGTTGGCATGCTTCACGATGACGCAGGCCGGGCCATCCTCGAATTGCTTGACGCACTCGAGCGCCGCGTCGGTGTCGGCGATGTTGTTGTAGGACAGCTCCTTGCCCTGCAGCTGCTGAAAAGCCGGTTCGTCGGGGCCGTCCAGCGCGTACAGGGCGGCCGCCTGGTGCGGGTTTTCCCCGTAGCGCAGCGGCAGGCGGCGGACGAATCGGGGCGCATGCACGGCCGGCAAAGGTGAATCCTGCGGTCCGCATGCCACTTGCTGCTGCAGGTAGGCCGCGATCATCCCGTCGTAGGCGGCCACGTGCCGGAACGCACCGGCTGCGAGACGCAAGCGCATCGCCGCCGACACCTGCCCCGTCTCCTCGAGTTCGGCCATCACGGCGGGGTAATCGGCGGAATCCGTGAGCACCGTGACGCGCTCATGATTCTTGGCGGCCGCCCGCACCATGGCGGGCCCGCCGATGTCGATCTGCTCGACGGCATCCGCCACGGTGCAGGACGGATCGGCAATGGTCTCGGCGAAGGGGTAGAGGTTGACGACCAGCAGTTCGATCGGTGCGATGCCATGTTCCGCCATCACCTCGCGGTCCCGGTCGCGGCCCAGGATTCCTCCGTGGATGCGCGGGTGCAGGGTTTTGACCCGGCCATCCATGATCTCGGGAAAGCCGGTGTGCTCGCTGACCCCGCGTACGTCCAGCCCGGCCTCCCGCAACAGTCCAGCGGTGCCACCGGTGCTGAGAAGGGTAAAGCCGAGACGCTCGAGTCGGCGCGCCAGGTCCACCACCCCGGTCTTGTCGGATACGCTGATCAGGGCAAATCGGGGTTGGCGTTCGGTTTCAGGCCTCATGTGTTCCTGGCTTACAAGTGGTCCACGCCCGCCACGGCCACCCGGCCCGGGCCGGAGCAGCGCAGGGGATACGCAGGGCGTCGGGCAGGGCGTCGGTTCATTTCCGGTAGCTGATGCCGTAGCGCCGCAACCGGGTGCGCAGGGTGTTGCGCGTCATGCCGAGAATGCGGGCGGCGCGCGACTGGTTCCCGCGCGTGTAGTTGAGCACCTCCTCGATCAGGGGCGGCTCGATCTCGGTCATCAGTTTGCGGTGCACGTGCTCGGGTTCGGTCGAGCCCATGTCCTTCAGATACCTGCGGATGGTCTTCTGCACCTGGCGGCGCAGCGGCGTGACGTGTTCGGTCTTGGTGGCCATCTGGGGTTTGAACGGACAGATTTTTGCGCGATCCCGGGAACCGGAACCCTAGCACACAATGCAGGCTTTTAGCAGGGGTCCGCCCGTGCCGTGCGGACTAGCGGAACTCGATCTCGAAACCGGTGGCCCGCATGCCCGGGTCGATGAACTCGAGCCGGGCCGGGACATGGACCCGCGGCGCCATCGAGTCCGGGTCTCCGTCCTCCAGGGCGACGTACTCGGCCGGCCCGAACACGCGCCGCGCCACCGGCTCGCTGTAGGCGTCGAGCAGCGTCAACTCCAGGCGTGGGAAGGGTTGGGGCCGATCCGCGTCATTCACGAATATCACGCTCAGCACCAGCACCCCTGCGCGTGAGGGATGCAGGTGCAGGTCACGGCTGACCAGGCGCACTTGCTGCAGGTCGCGAAACGCGCCAACCCCAAACCAGCCCCCGGAGTCGATGTCGCCCCCGGGCACGGGCGGCGCGTGATCGCGGAAAGTCGAGGCCACGTTGAACGCCGTCAGCACCAGCAGCACCGCCAGCCCCACCTGCCAGGCGCGCTGCTGCAGCTTGAGGGCTGCACTGATCGCCCCGGGGCCCTGCCGGGCCAGGTATTCCTGGGTTTCGAACGAATACCCGCAGCGGTCACAATTGACCTGCACGGCGCCCAGCAAATCCCTCAGGGGCAGTCGGTGCTCGGCGTCACAGGCGGGACAGAGGAATTGCACAGTCGGTCAGCGGCGCCAGGGGCAGGGCTCGGGGGCGGGGCTCAATTGCCCGGGGGCTCTTCGCCCTGCCGGCCGCCGGCGGAGAGGTAACGGAAGCGATTCAGTTCCACGTCGTAGGCGTCCCGGATGGCCGCCTCGCGTTCACCGAGTTGCGCAATCGAGGCCTCGTTGGCCACCAGTCTCTGCCGCAACGCGGCCACCTCTTCGATCTCACTCGGGTCGGGCTCCAGCCCTGCACGCTGCCGATCGGCGGCCTCCCGGATCTGGCTGGACATGGAGTTCATCAGGCTGACCTGGCTGCGGCCGAGCAGATCCTCGTCACGCTGCAGGTTGGCCAGTTCCGAGTCGCGTTCGTCAAAAATATCCTGCTCGCTGTCGTATTTGAGCAGCAGCAGCCGGTCGGCGCGCACCCGCTTGTCTCGCGCGACCCGCTCGGCCGCCACCCGCGCGGCCTCCGCCTGGGCCTCGGCGCCCTCTACCCGGCGGATTACGAGGCCGGAAGAGTTGAGGACCTCGTGCGGCAGGTGGGCGAATTCGGGCGGCAGGGTCGCGCCATAGTGAACCCGGCCCGCCTCGTCGATCCACCGGTAGACCTCGTCCGCCGCCAGCAGCGCCGGCCAGCACAGGCTGGCGCTGAGAATACCGGCCGAAATCCATTTCACACTAGCGCCCATAGGCCTCACGATACCGCCGTAATCCGGCAATGTCGATATCGGTGCTGCCCTGCTGTTCCAGGTAGCCAATGAGGTCGTCGAGGCCGGCGACCGCGACCACCGGGATGCCGAACTGCGCTTCCACCTCCTGCGCCGCTGACCGGTCACCGCGCCCGCGCTCCTGGCGGTCGAGCGCGACGGCCACCCCGGCCGGCTGCGCGCCGGCGGCTTCAATCCACTCGATGGATTCCCGCACCGAGGTGCCGGCGGAGATCACATCGTCCACGATCAGCACCCGCCCGGCCAGCGGCGCCCCGACGATTGCACCGCCCTCGCCATGGTCCTTGGCCTCCTTGCGGTTGTATGCATACGGCAGGTTGCGGCCATGATCCCGGCACAGGCTGATGGCGAGCGCGGCGGCCAGGGGGATGCCCTTGTAAGCGGGGCCGAACAGCATGTCGAAGCCGGTCCCCGAGGCGATGATCGCGCTGGCGTAGCAGCGGGCCAGCAGGTCGAGCGACGCGCCGTCGTCGAAGCCGCCCGCGTTGAAAAAATAGGGGCTGGAGCGGCCGGATTTGAGGGTGAACTCGCCGAAGCGCAGGTTGCCCTTGTCGAGAGCGAGCTCGAAGAACTGTCGCTGGTATTCCTGCATAAGGCGCCGCGGGACAGAGTGTGCCAAGAGTATTACCCCGCAGCCCGCCGCATGCAACGCGTTGGCCATGACATCGCGCGGTCCGGCGGGTATGCTGCCCGACCATGAGGATCGTCACCCTCAACGCCAACGGCATCCGCGCGGCCGCGCGCAAGGGTTTCTTCGACTGGCTCGGGAACCAGGATGCCGACGTGGTCTGCATTCAGGAAACCAAGGCCCAGGTGCATCAACTGCAGGATCCGCAGTTCTTCCCGGACGGTTATCACTGCTATTACCACGATGCGGAGCGGCCCGGTTACAGCGGCGTGGCGCTGTACAGCCGGCATCGCCCCCATGCGGTTCGCGAGGGCCTCGGCTGGCCGGTGATGGACCGCGACGGCCGCTGGCTACAGGTCGACTACGGGGACCTGAGCGTCATTTCGCTGTACCTGCACTCGGGATCCTCCAGCGAGGAGCGCCAGCAACTCAAGTTCCAGGCCATGGACCACCTGCAACCGCGCCTGCGGGAGATGGCCGCCGACGGCCGCGATTACCTGATCTGCGGCGATTGGAACATCGCCCACCGCAAGATCGATCTCAAGAACTGGCGTGGCAACCAGAAGAATTCGGGCTTCCTGCCCGAGGAGCGCGCCTGGATGAGCGAATTGTTCGGAGAGGTGGGCTGGGTGGATGCCTTCCGCTGCGTGGAACCCGGCGAGCATCAGTACACATGGTGGTCCAACCGCGGCCGGGCATGGGACAACAACACCGGGTGGCGCATCGACTACCAGGTGGCCACCCCCGGGCTGGCGGCGCGCACGCGCGCGGCCAGCATCTACAAGGATCAGCGTTTTTCGGACCACGCCCCGCTGATCATGGACTACGACTTTGATCTCCAGGGCTGAGGCTGCCACCCGCTGGCGGGCTGCGCTGCGCGTCTACCGGCGCCCGAACGTCCTGCGCATGCTGCTGTTCGGGTTTTCCGCCGGGCTGCCGTACCTGCTGGTGTTCACGACCCTCACGGCGTGGCTGCGCACGGAGGGCGTGTCGCGCACGGCCATCGGACTGTTCTCCTGGATCGGCATCACCTATTCGATCAAGTTCCTGTGGGCCCCGTTCGTCGACAAGCTGCGCTTGCCGGTGATCGGGGCCCGGCTGGGACAGCGCCGCAGCTGGATGCTGCTGGCCCAGCTCGGCCTGGCGGCTTCGCTGGCGGGCATGGCATGGGTCGATCCCACCACCGAGCTCGGGCGGCTCGCGGTGCTCGCGCTGCTGGCGGCGTTCGCCTCGGCCACCCAGGACATCACCATCGACGCGTTCCGTATCGAGTCCGAGCCGGACGAGTACCAGGCCGCCATGGCGAGCACCTACGTGCTGGGTTACCGGGTCGCCACCCTGGTGGCGGGCGCCGGCGCCCTGTACCTGGCGGACTATTTCGACTGGCGCGTGGCCTACCTGTGCATGGCGGCGGCCACCGGCGTGGGCATGCTGGCGGTCGCGATCTCGGCCGAGCCCGACCACCGCGACCGATTGACCGATTTCCGGCGCGATCCGTGGGTGATACGCCTGCTGGGCGAAGCGCCCGGCGGCGCCTGGCGCGACCTCAGGGTGTGGTTGACGGGGGCCGTGCTGGCACCCCTGCTGGCGTTCCTGCAGCGCTATCGCCTCTATTCCATCGCCATTCTTGCACTGGTGGGGCTGTACAAGATGTCGGACATCTCGATGGCGGCGATGGCCAACCCCCTGTACGTTGACCTCGGGTTTTCATTGTCCGAGATCGCCTCGGTGACCAAGGTGTTCGGGCTCGCCATGACCGTCATCGGCGGGCTGGTGGCGGGTGTGCTGGTGGCGCGCTTCGGCATCCCAGCCATGCTGCTGCTGGGTGCGGTGCTGGTGGCGCTCACCAACCTGCTGTTTGCATGGCTGGCCACGGTCGGCTATTCGATCGCCGCGTTGTTCGTGACCATCGGGGGCGACAATTTCTCCAATGGCTTCGCGGCGGTGACGCTGGTGGCCTGGCTGTCGTCGTTGGTGGACAAGCGCTACACCGCCACCCAGTACGCGTTGCTCAGCAGCCTCATGACCCTGCCGGGCATGTTCGTGGGCGGCTTTTCGGGCCTGGTGGCCGATCATTTCGGCTACGTGCTGTTCTTCTTCTACGCGGCCTCGCTGGGCCTGCCCGCAGTGTTGCTGTGCAGCTATTTCCTCGCGCTCAGGGTGCGCGGGGTGGCTTACTGAGGCGCCGCCGGCAGGGCGGGGCGCGGGTTCAGGCGCTGTCGACCACCCGAAACCCGAACGGCAGCAGTGCCAGCCGGGTCATTTTCAGGTGTTGGGCAGCGAGGGGCAGCCCGATGATGGTGATGGCAAAGAACGCCGCCAGCACCAGGTGCGCCACGGCCAGTTCCAGGCCTGGAAGGATGATCCATAACACGTTCATGACCACCGCCAATGCCCCGCCGGGCGGTTCCTTCTCGCGAATTTCCTGTCCAAACGGGGCGATTGCCAGCAGCGCCAGCTTGAAACACTGGATGCCGAACGGGATGCCGATAATGGTGATGCACAGCAGCACGGCACCCAGCGTGTAGGCGAGCGCGATCAGGAATCCGCCGAACACGATCCAGACAATATTGAGTAACAGGTTCATCGTGAAGTCTCGCTAGCCTGGCCCGGGACGCGTGATGGTCCCGAGCTGCACCGGTTCAGCCGCACCGGTGATGCGGCGCAGATCCTGCGTGCGGCCGAGGATGCGTTCGCGGGCCAGCCATGCGAACAACAGCGCCTCCACCCAGTCCGGGTCGACCCCGTGGTGCGCGGTGCTCTCGACGGCCACCCCGGGCAACAGGCGGGTGATGCGCTCCACCAGGTCCCGATTGTGAACCCCGCCGCCGCAGATCAGCAAGCGTTCCGGCCGTGGGCCGTGCTCCAGGCCCGCCGCGACCGTGCGCGCCGTCAATTCCGCCAGCGTGGCCTGCACGTCCTGCGGCGATGTCTCGAGTCCCGCCAGCCGCGCCTCCAGCCAACGCAGGTTGAAGCGTTCCAGGCCGGTGCTCTTGGGTGCGCGGCGTTGAAAGAACCGCTCTTCCAGGCAGCGGCGCAGCAACGCATCGTCGACCCGCCCGCCCGCGGCCCAGCGTCCCTCCGGGTCGAAGGCCTGTCCCAGGTGACGCCGTGCCCATGCGTCCAGCAGGCAGTTGGCCGGGCCGGTATCGAACCCGGTGACCTCCCCGGACGCCGCCAGCAGCGTCAGGTTGGCGATGCCGCCCAGGTTCAGCACGGCGCGCTGCTCGCCGGGGGCGTGGAACAGCCTGCGGTGCAGCAGCGGAGCCAGCGGTGCACCCTGGCCGCCGGCGCGGAGGTCCGCACTGCGAAAGTCGGTGACCGCGGTCACGCCGGTATCGTGGGCGATCACGCCGGCGTGGCCCAGCTGCAACGAGACCGGCGGTTGCGCGCCCGGATCGTGCCACACGGTTTGCCCATGGCAGCCGATGGCCACGATATCGCCCGCCGCCAGGCCGGCCTCAGCGGTTGCCTGGCGCGCGACGTGGGCGAAGAAGCGTCCGAGCGACCGGTCGAGTTCGCGCAGCTCGTCCTCGGCCGGGCATCGGCCCAGGGCCAGCAGTTCGTCCAGGGCCCGAGCGAGTGCCTCGGGGTAGGGGGTACAGCAGGCGTGCAGGATGTCCGGGCGCTCGTCCTCGAAACGCACCACGGCGGTATCGGCCCCGTCGCGGCTGGTGCCCGATATCAGGCCGATGAAATGGTCGGCGCTCACTCGCGCGCGGCGTACAGGGAGGCGGCCTCCAGGCGCCCGAGCTGGTTGAGGTACGGGGCGGCATGGTGCTGAAATTCGACCAGGTATTGTCCTTCGAGCGGCCGGACCTCGGGCAGCGGGACGGTGCGGGGGTTGCGGTGCTGGCCGTTGACGAGGAACTCGTAGTGGAGGTGGGGGGCCTCCGCCAGACCGGTGGCGCCGACGTAACCGATGACCTGCCCCTGGCGGACGCGCTCGCCCCGGTTGACGGCGCGCCGGCTGAAATGCAGGTACTTGGTGACGATGCTGTTGGCATGCTGGATGAAGACGTGATGGCCGTTGTACTTGTCGTAGGTCGAACGGGTGACGTGGCCGTCGCCGGCGGCATACACCGGCGTGCCCTTGGGCGCCCGGTAATCGATGCCATTGTGGGCCTTCACGCGCCGCAGGATGGGGTGAAAGCGTTTCGGATTGAAGTTGGAGCTGATATAGGAAAAATTCAGCGGTGCGCGCAGGAACGCCTTGCGCATGTGGCGCCCGTCCGGCGCGTAGTATTGCGGGCCGTTGTCGGCTTCATAGCGAACCGCCTGGTAACGCTCGCCCTGGTTGACGAAGGTGGCGGCCAGGATTTCGCCGTCGCGCAGGTACTCGCCGTCGCGGTAGATTTTTTCGTACAAAAGGTAGAAGCGGTCGCCCGAGCGGATGTCCAGGACGAAATCGATGTCCCAGCCAAAAATGTTGGCCAGCTTCATGACCATCGCGTCGCTGAGGCCGGAGCGCTTGCCGGCCAGGAACAGCGAAGACTGGATCGTTCCCTCGGTCTCGAACATCTGGCTGCTGAGTTCGCGCGCCTCGGTGTAGGCCACCGGGGTGTCCCCGAAGTTGTCGACCCACAGATATCGGTCCTCGCCCAGGGCGTAGCGCATGCGGCTCAGCGAACCGTCCGGGTGGCGTTGAAAAGCGAACTGTTCGCCGGGGCGGATTCGCTTCAGCGCCCGCGTCTCGTCGTTGAGCGCCAGGATCTGCTGCAGCAAGCCGACGCTGAAGCCCTGCTCCCGAAAGATCGCATCCAGCGACTGGCCCGGGCGGACCTCCACCCGCTCCAGGCGCTCGCTCAACGCCTCCTGTGAGACGGGCTGTGGCGCGTCCGCGCCCGGCGCCGAGGGCACCCGGGCCGGCAGCATGAGATCGGTGACCGTGTGGTAGGCCGGTTGCACGGCCGCCGCGGGCTTCTCCAGCCCGCCCAGCGCCAGGCCTACCACGACCAGCGTGACCGCGAACAGCGCCGCGCGCTGGCGGGTAATGTGGGAATGCAACCGCCTGAGGTGGTGCGTGGTGGCAGTCAGGGTTCGCTCAACGCTCATGTTGGCATCAGGCCCTCTCAACCACGGGCTTTGGGGCTGGCGTAACCTTAGCCATCGTCGGCCGCGCGGTCAATTGCCGGGCACGGGGTGGTGGGCGCCACGGCAAGGCAATACAATGCGCGGTCTGTACTGTGGTTTGTGGCCCGCGGCGCCGATATGAACGACGTGACCCAGGCCCTGGAGCTCATTACCCGGGGCACGGAGGAGATCATCAAGCTGGAGGACCTCGAGGAACGCCTCGGCCTGGACCGGCCGTTGCGCGTCAAGGTCGGCTTCGACCCGACCGCGCCGGACCTGCACATCGGGCACACGGTAATCATCAACAAGATGCGGCAGTTCCAGGACCTCGGCCACCAGGTGATCTTCCTGATCGGCGACTTTACCGGATTGATCGGTGATCCGACCGGCAAGAACATCACCCGCAAGCCCCTGACCCGGGATGAGATCGACGCCAACGCCGAGACCTACGCCGAGCAGGTGTTCAAGATCCTGGACCCCGAGCGCACCGAGATCCGCTTCAACTCGGAATGGATCGAGGCCCTGGGCTCCGCCGGCATGATCCGCCTGGCCGCCAAGTACACGGTGGCACGCATGCTGGAGCGGGACGATTTCGAGCATCGCTTCAAGAGCGGCCAGCCGATCGCAATCCATGAGCTGCTGTACCCCCTGGCACAGGGTTACGATTCCGTGATGCTGGAAGCGGACGTGGAGATGGGCGGCACCGACCAGAAGTTCAACCTGCTGGTGGGGCGGCACCTGCAACAGCATTTTGGCCAGGCTCCGCAGATCACCATCACCCTGCCTTTGCTCGAAGGTACCGATGGCGTCCAGAAAATGTCGAAATCGCTGGGCAACTACGTCGGCATCACCGAGCCCCCGGACGAGATGTTCGGCAAGCTGATGTCGATCTCCGACGAACTGATGTGGCGCTACTTCGAATTGCTGAGCTTCCGCCGCACCGCCGAGATCGAGGCGTTCAAGGCGGAGGTCGGGGGCGGCGCCAACCCGCGCGACATCAAGTTCCTGCTGTGCGAGGAACTCATCGAACGCTTCCACGACCGCGCCGCCGCGGTGCAGGCCCGCGAGACCTTCATCGCCCGCTTCCGCGAGGGCCAGATGCCCGAGGACATGCCCGAGCGGGCCCTGGTGACCGGCGGAGAAGGCATCGGCATCGCCAACGCGCTGAAACAGTGTGGCCTGGTGGCGAGCAACTCGGAAGCCTTCCGGCTGATCGACCAGGGCGGCGTGCGGATCGACGGCGCCAAGGTGGACGACCGGGCGCTGGTGCTGGAGCCGGGGTTCAGCGGTGTCCTGCAGGTCGGCAAACGCAAGTTCTGCAAGGCCGATGTCGACTGAGCCCCTGAACGGCGCCCAGGTGGAGGCCGGCGCACGACGCCTGGCGGATATCGACTGGAGTACCTGGCAGGCCCGGGACCCGGCCACCCTGGTATTCGTCATGCAGGATGATGAAATCCTCCTGATCCGCAAGAAGCGGGGCCTCGGCCCGGGCAAGATCAACGGCCCGGGCGGCAAGCTGGACCCCGGTGAAACCGCCATGGAATGCGCGGTGCGGGAGTGCCACGAAGAGCTGGGGATCGAGGTTCACGATCTGGAATGCATGGGCGAGCACCGTTTCCAGTTCACCGATGGCTACTCGATCCATTGCTGGGTGTTCCGCACCGACCGTTACGACGGGGAGGCGGTGGAGACGGCCGAGGCCGTGCCGCTGTGGACCCCGGTCGACCGGATTCCGTATGACGAAATGTGGGAAGACGACCGCATCTGGCTGCCGCTGGTGATCCGCGGGCAGCATTTCAGCGCCCGCTGGGTGTTCGAACACGAGCGCATGCTGGATTACGACCTGCAACTGGTGGACCGCGTCGCGCCGGGCGGCCGGCGGGAGGCCTGAATGCGCCTGCTGCGGCACTTTGGCCTGGGTGCGTTGCTGGTGGGGCTGGGATCGGCGCCGCCAGCCGTCGCGAGCGAGGGCGAGGATCTGGAGCGGGCCCGCGAACTGGCACGGCGCCACCTCGTGGTGGACACCCACATCGACGTGCCCTACCGCATCAACGACGCCTGGGTGGACGTGACGCAAGAGACCGAGGGGGGCGACTTCGACTTGCCCAGGGCCCGGCAGGGCGGTCTCGACCTGCCCTTCATGTCCATCTACACGCCGGTGGAGGCGGCACGGGACGGCCGCAGCTTCCAGCTGGCCAACCAGCTGATCGACCAGGTCGAGGCGATGCAGGCGCGGGCTCCGGACCAGCTGGTGCTGGTGCGAACGCCGGCGGAGGCCGAGCGGGCCGTGCAGGCCGGCAAACGGGCCCTGGCAATGGGCATGGAGAACGGCTCGCCGCTGGCGGGCCAGCTCGGGCGCGTGGCCTGGTTCCGGGCCCGGGGCATCAGCTACATCACCCTCGCGCACTCCGAGAGCAACGACATCGCGGATTCCTCCTACGATCGCAACCGCCCCTGGCAGGGGCTGAGCCCGTTCGGCCGCGAGGTGGTGCGGGAAATGAACCGGGTCGGGATCATGGTGGATGTCTCGCACCTGTCCGATGCGGCCTTCTGGCAGGTCATGGAGGTCAGCGAGGCGCCGGTCATCGCCTCCCACTCCTCGGCACGGCATTTCACGCCGGGCTTCGAGCGCAACATGAGCGACGAGATGATCGCCGCGCTGGCCGCCAACGGCGGCGTCATCCAGATCAATTTCGGTTCACCCTTCATTGCGCGCGAGCCGAACGCTTGGACGCTGACCTACAAGCCGTTGCGGGACGCCTTTATCCAGGAGCACGGCCATCCGCCGGATGGCGCGGAGGCGAAACGCCACCAACTGGAGTACCGCGCCGAACACCCGTTTCCGTATGCCAGCCTCGAAGACGTGCTGGACCATTTCGATCACGTGGTGCAACTGACGAGCGTCGACCACGTGGGCATCGGCTCCGATTTCGATGGCGTGGGGGACAGCCTGCCGGTCGGTCTCAAGGACGTCAGCGCCTATCCCAATCTGGTGGCGGGCCTGTTGCGTCGCGGTTACAGCGAGGCGGACATCGTCAAGATCCTCGGTGGCAACCTGATGCGCGTGTGGCGGGCGGTACTGGAGCACGCCGCGCAGGCGGGCGGCTGAAACCGTGGTGGCGTCGGCGAGCCCCGACCGGGCCTGAGGATGGAGCCACTGTTCGAGCTGGCCGCGTGGGTGATGCTCCACCCCTGGCCCGGCGCCGCCCTGTTCCTGCTGGTGTTCGCTGTGCTGATGGCCATCGGGGCGCCGGCCGGCAACGTCCTGCTGTTGCTGGCGGGCTTCCTGTTCGGCACGGTCACCGGTACGCTGCTGGCGGTCGCCAGCCTGGTGCTGTCGGCCTGGGGCACGCATTTCCTGATCAATACCGCGCTCGGCCAGTGGTTGCAGCGGCGCTCCATCCAGGGACGCTGGTACGCGGCCAGCACCTTGCTGGCGCGCGGCCACTGGCCACTGCTGCTGCTGGTGCGGATGGTGCCGCTGGCGCCGTTTTTCCTGGTCAACGTGGCGCTGGTTCTCAGCGGGGTGCCGTTGCGGCTGTACCTGCTCACGACCGGGTTCGGGGTGGTGCCGCTGAGTTACCTGATCGGCCGTATCGGGGCCCAGTTCCAGCAACTCGATGAACTCAGCGCGGTGGCTTTTCGCGATGTGCTGCTGGCGCCCGGCTTCTACGGCCCGCTGGCGGGCATCGTGCTGCTGACGCTGCTCGGCTGGGCGATCCTGCGGCGCATGGGCACGCCGGCGGCGCGAGCCTGAGCGGCCGGCGGCTCAGCCGGCCGGCCGCCGAGCCTGAACACCAGCGCATCCCCGGTCGCGCGCCACGGGGCGCCGAAACGCTCGCGCACCGCCCGCTCGCAGGTGGCGTAATCCATCTCCACCTGGCGCGCCGGCGGCGGCGCCAGGCCCTGGCGGCGCAGCACCAGGTAATCGGCGCTGCGGGTGCCATCGAGCAGCTCCGCGAGCGTCACGAAGTTGCGGAAGCCCATGCCCTGCTGGTCGGCCCGCAACTCACCGTACAGCGGCCCGGCGCACACGCCGTTCACGAAGCCCACCTGCACGCGCTGGCCGTGCGCGGCCTGCTGCAGATGCAGCGGGTTGTAGAAGGATTCCAGCCACCAGGGCGCCTCCACGATCACCGCGTCACCGGCCGGGTGCAGAGCGGCGATTTCGGTGTAGAACGCCTCGGTGCGGTACCACCCGTCGACATATTCGCGCAGCGCGTTGCGGGCCGGATCGTAGTGGAACTGGTAGTACTGGTGCTGGACGAACTGCCCGTGCCGCCACGGCCAGTCGGGCAGCGGGCCGACCGCGACCAGCACGGCGACGAACAGCAACGACCAGGCGGCGTGGCCGCGGGTGCTGCGGCGCGCCAGCAGGGCGGCCGCCTGCGCCAGGCCAATGGCGACCGTGGCCAGGAACAGCGGCAGCAGGCCCACCAGGTAGCGCAGGAACACCGGCCCGTGCTTGACCCACGCGGCGCCGCTCAGGCTCACCGCGGCGCCGGCCAGCAGGGCCGTGACGGCGAGGTAGACGGCGAAACCCGGGTCGCGCCGGTACAGTCCATGCAGGCCCCACAGCGCCACCAGGCCCAGCGCCGCATAGGCCGCGACGTGGCCCGAGCCGGCTGCCAGCGACAGCACCCAGCCCAGCGTGCCCCCGGAGACCTCGTGCTGCGCGGCCTTGCCGGCGAACGAGGCGAAATCGGTGGCCAGTGGCGGGCCCAGGAGGGCCGCCAACAGTGCCACGGTCGCCAGCCCCACGGCGGCCAGGCGTGTCAGTGGACGCCAGCCGCCGCCGCTGATGCCGGTGCGCAGGGCCTGCAGGCCGAGCCACGCGAAGGGCGCGGCGGCCACGGCCAGCGCGGCGGGGTTGAGCCAGGCCGAGAGCGCCGCACAGCCCGCCCAGCCGGCGGCCAGCCCGGGGCGCCCGGCCTGCCACCAGCGCCAGGCCAGCACCACGGCGGCGCAGCCCAGCAGCGCCAGCAGCGCATAGGGGCGGGCGAAGCGGCTGTAGTAGACCAGGAACGGCGACACCGCGATGAGCGCGGCCAGCAGCAGGCGTTCGCGGCGGTCCAGCCACGTCCGCAGCAGGTGCGGCACCAGCACGATGGCGGCGGCCCCGGCGGCCAGCATGGGCCAGCGCAACAGCAATTCGCTGAGCCCGAACCAGCGCTGCTGCCACTCGTACAGCAGCGCCAGCGGAATGCTGATGTCGGCGGTGCCGAAATGGGTGAGGATCCAGCCGGCATCGAAATACTGCACCGCGTTGAGGGCGTGCCACTCGTCGTCGATGACCACCTGGTCGCGGATGCGCCACAGCCGCAGGGCGCAGCCGCCCAGCAGGATGAGCGTCAGCAGGCCACGATAGGCGCCCGTGGAGGGCTGTGGGGGCGCGCCCGCGTAGGCCTCAGGGACGGGCGTCATAACGCTTGACGTGCAGCCATCCCAGGCGATGCAGGGCGTGCTGCAGGCTCACCCGCAACACGCCGAGGCCATAGCGGATGCTGGGCAGCAGGCCGATCGACGAGGCCTCGGGAAAATAGCGCGTGGGGCAGGTGATCTCGGCGATCTCGTAGCCGGCCATGAAGATCTGCGAGACGGCCTCGTTGTCGAACACGAAGCCGTCGGAGTTGGCGTGGTAGTCGATGGCGCGCAGCACGTCCGCTGCGTAGGCGCGGTAACCCGTGTGGTATTCGGACAGCTTCTGGCCCAGCAGCAGGTTCTGCACCAGTGTCAGCACGCGGTTGGCGAGGTACTTGTAGCGCGGCATCCCGCCCTGCCGCGCGCCCTTGCCGAGGATGCGGGAGCCGAACACCACCGGGTAAGCGCCGCTGGCGATCAGGGACGCCATGGGGGTCATCAGGCGGGGGTCGTACTGGTAATCGGGGTGCAGCATCACGATGATGTCGGCCCCGAGCTCCAGCGCCGCGTCGTAGCAGGTTTTCTGGTTGGCGCCGTAACCGCGGTTGCGGGGATGCCTGATCACCTGCCGGATGCCGAGTTGGCGCGCCACCGCCACGGTGTCGTCGCTGCTGTCGTCATCCACCAGGATCACCTCGTCGACGACCGCGAAGGGGATGTCGGCCCAGGTGCGTTCCAGTGTCTGCGCGGCATTGTAGGCCGGCAGCACGGCCACGACTTTCTTGCCGTCGATCATGGGGACCTAGCCTAGCGGAAACGGGGTTGGGTGAGTAGTCAGCCGCGAGCCTGCCACGGCCCGGAGCGCACGGGCCGCCCAGCGGACCCCGGCAAGTGCCTATAATCCATGGCCATGAGCACCCACCTCGCCGTCGCCCTCACCGCCCTGCTGGCCGCCGGGCTCACGCTGTACTCTGGCTTCGGGCTGGGCACGCTGTTGCTGCCGGTATTCGCGCTGTTCTTCCCGGTGGAGGTGGCGGTGGCCGCCACCGCGGTGGTGCACGGCGCCAACAACGTGTTCAAGGTGGCGCTGGTGGGCCGCTACGCGGATTCCACGGTGGTGCTGCGCTTCGGTGTCACGGCCATCGTGTTCGCATCCCTCGGCGCCGCCCTGCTGGGGGCGCTGGCGGGGCTGCAGGCCCGGCTGGAATGGTCGGCAGGCGCGCTCTCGGGCGCCACCACGCCGCTGAAGCTGCTGATGGGCAGCCTGATGCTGTTCTTCGCCCTGTTCGAGTTGCTGCCGCGTTTCCGGCAGATCGAGTTCGAGCGCAGGTACCTGCCGCTGGGCGGCGCGCTGTCCGGCTTCTTCGGCGGGCTGTCCGGCCACCAGGGCGCGCTGCGCGCGGCCTTTCTGGTCAAGGCCGGCCTGGGCACCGAGGCCTTCGTCGGCACCAGCGCGGTGATCGGCCTGCTGGTGGACGGCGTGCGCATTGCGACCTACGCCGGCATCATCCTGTGGGCCGGCGGGCGCTTCGAACTCACGGCCGGTTCGGCGCCGCTGATCGCAACCGGCATCCTGGCGGCGTTCACGGGGGTACTCATCGGCAGGCGCTGGCTGCACACGGTGCGGATGCGCTGGGTGCAGGCGCTGACGGGGACGATGCTGCTGGTGATCGCGGGGTTGCTGGGGACCGGGGTGATTTAAGGCGAGCTGGCCCCGAATCTCATTTGCCCAGGATGTGGCCCGACACCGGCACCTCCAGCACGGAAAATTCCTCGTCGTTGGTCTCGATGCGAACCGTGCCCTCGATGGGCCCGGGGCCGACCTTGTCGGGCAACAGCGTGAGGGTCATCTGGTAACGGTCGGCGGCAGCAGGGCGTCGCCACGAGGCCCGTTCGCAGAGAAGGGTATACGTTAACCATCACGAGCGGGCGTCCGGGCGGCGGAGTCGCCGCCCGGCCCACCGGTCGCGGGTCCGCGAATCAGCCGAGGTCCTGCAGCAGCGCGGCGCGGGTCTCTGCCGGCACCTCCATCTGGTGGCGGTAGAGGTCGTGGTTGACGCCCATCGTCAACGCGGCACCGTCGCGCAGGGCGGCGATCATGGGCGCGGTGAGCTCGAAGCGCATGAAGTGCACGGCGGAGGTCTTCTCCTCGTTGCTGCGCTCGAGGTCTTCGTTGGCAATCGCGTACACCCGCTCGAAGCCATCCACGTGCACCCATACCAGGTCCTCGATGCCGCGCAGCAGGGCCAGCTGGCGCTTGCGTTCCGCGACGTCCTGGTATTCCAGCATGGCGGTGCACTTGAGGTTGCTGCCGTCGGGGATCAGCGGGTTGTAGGCCTCGAGCTCCTCCTCGATGCCATCGGCCTCGAAGATGCGCTCGATGCGGAGCATTTCCTGGACCTGGTACTGGATGGTCAGGCGGTCCTCGAAATACAGATTCAGATGGGGCCCGATGGCGACCCGGCGCGGGCGCTTGTGCGTGAGCACCTGCTGGCGGAATGCCGGGCGCTCGGCGGCGTACTGCTCCAGGCTCATCAGGTCGGTGCGGGTCAGTGGTTCCATGTTCATCATTTCCGTGTCATTTCCGTGCAGGGGTTGAAAGAAATCAGCGGCGCTCGCTTCACAGGCCGTAAGCCTTGCGCAGCAAGCTCAGCGGGCTGGTCTCGCCGTGCCTGAGCTCGAGCCCGTCGGCGATCTGGGAGGCCGCCATGGGGCAATCCGAGACGAGGTAGTCGGCTTCCATTTTCTTCACGCGGTTCACCACCGGGCGCGCGATTTTGCGCGATTTGGCAAAGGTGCCGGTGCGCACCCCGTAGGTGCCGTCGTGTCCCGAGCAGCGCTCGATCACTTGGATCTCGGTGCCCGGCACCAGCGCCAGCACGTCCCGGGTCTTGGGCCCGATGTTCTGCACCCGCTGGTGGCAGGGCACATGCCAGGCCACGGTCCCCAGCGGGGTGCTGAATCCGGTGTTCAGCAGCCCGGCCTTGTGGCGGTGCACCAGGTATTCGAACGGGTCGAAGATGTTCTGCTTGACCTTCAGCACGTCCGCGTCGTCCGGGAACATCAGCGGCAGTTCCTGCTTGAACATCAGCACGCACGACGGGATCGGCGCCACGATGTCCCAGCCCGCGTCGATCAGCTCCACCAGCTGCGGGATGTTGCGCTGCCGGTATTTATCGACCGTCTCCAGGTCGCCCTGCTCGAGCTTGGGCATGCCGCAGCAGGCTTCCCGGGCCGCCAGCGTGACCGGGATGTCGTTGTGCTCGAACACGCGGATCAGATCCTGGCCGATCTCGGGTGTGTTCACGTTGCAATAGCAGGTGGTGAACAGGGCCGCCCGGCCACGGGTCGGGCCGGCGGCAACGGGGCTCACGGCCTTGGGCGCGCGGCCCTTGTCGCGCCGGCGGAGCGTGTCGGTGTGGAACGCCGGCAGCTTCGCGTCGCGATGGATGTCGAGGGTCTTTTCCATCACCCGCCGCATCCCGGGGCTGCGGTTGGCGGCGTTCAGCGCCTGGCTGACCACGGGGATGCTGCCGAGCTTGCCGGTGAGCCCGGTGTTGCTCATCAGGCGGTGGCTGATCTTGCGCTCGCCCTTGCGGAACTGGACGGCCTTGGCCTGCAGCATCAGGTGGGGGAAGTCCACGGCCCATTCGTGCGGCGGCACGTAGGGGCACTTGGTCTGGTAACAGAGATCGCACAGGTAGCATTCGTCGACCACCTTCCAGTAGTCGTCCCTGGCGACGCCGTCCATCTCGAAAGTGGGCGACTCGTCCACCAGGTCGAACAGGGTGGGGAAGGCGTCGCACAGTGACACGCAGCGGCGGCAGCCGTGGCAGATGTCGTAGACCCGCTCGAGTTCTTCCATCAACGGCGCTTCATCGTAGAAGGCCGGGTCCTGCCAGTTGAGCGGGTGACGGGTCGGCGCCTCGAGGCTGCCTTCGCGCGGGGGCTGGTTGAATTCGCTCATGGTGTCGGTTCGCTGATGTGGGTCAGGTTGGCCCGTTGGATTCGAAAAGGGGCGCCGTGGCGCCCCTTTTGCTCTGCCCGGGGGCCAGGCTCGCCTCAATCCATGTCGTCCAGGGCTTTCTGGAAGCGGTTGGCATGCGAGCGCTCGGCCTTGGCCAGCGTTTCGAACCAGTCGGCGATTTCGTCGAAGCCCTCGTCGCGGGCCGTGGCGGCCATGCCCGGGTACATGTCGGTGTACTCGTGGGTCTCGCCCGCGATCGCGGCCTTCAGGTTGTCCGAGGTGCCGCCGATCGGCAGCCCGGTGGCGGGGTCGCCGCTCTCTTCCAGGTACTCGAGATGGCCGTGCGCATGGCCGGTCTCGCCCTCGGCGGTGGAGCGGAACACGGCCGCGACGTCGTTGTAGCCCTCGACGTCGGCCTTCTGGGCGAAGTACAGGTAACGCCGGTTGGCCTGGGATTCGCCGGCGAAGGCATCCTTCAGGTTCTGTTCGGTACGGGTGTTCTTCAATGACATGGCAACAATCTCCGTTCAGTCATGACGTAAAAAGGTGTGCTTGCACGCCACTAGGATAGGGCATCTGTCTCCATAGGTGAAATTGTTTAGATTGATAATTACGATAGGTTTTGCCAATCAAATCGGGGCAACTTCCTTATTCTGGTACAGATCGCGGCCGCGCCGATTGACGCCGCTCAAGCAGATGCCAATTCCGGCCGATTCGGTTAGCATGGGCCTCGTCTCGAACTGCGGCAGGGCGACAGGCGTGCTCCTTCGAATCCTCTCATTGTTGGCGTTTCTGGCCCTGGTGGTGCTGACCGCCGCCTTCGGGGCGATGTTCGGCACCGGAGAGTGGTACCAGGCGCTGGAGAAGCCCACCTGGAACCCCCCGGCGTGGCTGTTTGGCCCGGTCTGGTCGACGCTGTACGTGCTGATGGCGATTGCCGGCTGGCTGGTCTGGCACAGCGGGCACCCCCTGCGCCTGGTGGCCCTGCGCTGGTGGCTGTTGCAGCTGGTGTTGAACGGCGCCTGGTCGTGGCTGTTTTTCGGCCTGCACCGGCCGGGTTGGGCGCTGGCGGAGATGACCGCGCTGCTGGCGGCGATCGTGCTGACCGCGGTCCGCTTCCACCGCATCCGGCCGGTGGCGGCCTGGCTGCTGGCGCCCTACCTGCTGTGGGTCGGGTTCGCCTGGTTCCTCAATTTCACCATCTGGCGGCTCAACGGCGGTGGCCTGGCCTCGCTCATCGGCTGAGCGGGCTCAATCGTCACGATAGACCACGCCGTCCTTCATCACGAAGGAGAGGTTTCGCAGCAGGCTGATGTCCTGCAGGGGGTCGCCGTCGACGGCCACGATGTCGGCGTACATGCCCGCGGCCAGCTGGCCCAGCTCGTCGCTCCGCTCCAGCAGTTCTGCGGCCACCAGCGTCGCCGACTGGATCGCTTCCAGGGGCGGCATGCCGCCTTCCACCATCAGCTCGAATTCGCGTGCATTCTCGCCGTGGGGGGACACGCCGCTGTCGGTGCCGAAGGCGATGCGCACCCCGGCGCGGTAGGCCTTCTTGAACGTCTCGAAAATGACCGGCCCGATCGTGGCGGCCTTGCCGCGCACCACCTCGGGGTAATAGCCGTCCTCGGCCGCCTTTTCCGCCACGAACTCGCCGGCCACGATGGTCGGCACCCAGAACGTGCCGCGCTGGTTCATCAGCTCCATCACCTCGGGGGTCATGTAGGTGCCGTGCTCGATGCTGCGCACGCCCGCCAGCACGGCGCGGCGCATGCCCTCCGCGCCGTGCGCGTGGGCGGCGACATGCATGCCGTAATCGCGGGCGGCCGCCACCACCGCGGCGAGTTCCTCGTCCGCGAACTGGGGGTTCTCGCCGCTGCGGGCCAGGCTCAGCACCCCCCCGGTGGCGGTGATCTTGATGAGGTCGGCGCCGTCCTTGTAGCGTTGGCGCACCGCCTCGCTGGCCTCCCAGGGGCCATTGATGACCCCCTGCACGGGCCCGGGTTCGCCCATCAGGGTCTTGCGATAACTGTTGGTCGGGTCGGCATGACCGCCCGTGGTGGCCAGCGACTTGGCCGCGGTGTGGATGCGGGGGCCACGCGCCACGCCCTGCTTGATGGCCTTGCGCAGCGCGACCGTGACGTTGAAGGCATCCCCGACATTACGCACCGTGGTGAACCCCGCCAGCAGGGTTTTCTCCGCGTAGTGCGCGGCCAGCAGCGCGTAGTCGGCCTCGTTCTGGATGAAGCGGCGCAGGTAGCTGTTGCGCGCGCTCTGGCCGTCGAGGTGCACGTGCATGTCCATCAGGCCGGGCAGGCAGGTGCCCAGCCGGTGCCGCGCAGCCGGTTCCGAATCGCCCAGTTGCCGTTCGATATCGCGTCGCTCGCCAACCGCCCGTATGCGGTTGCCCTCCACCAGGACCGCCGCGTCCCGGAGCCGCTTGCCGGATGCAACGTCGATCAATGCCTCGCATTCGAGCAACAGGGTGTCGGCCGCCGCGGGCAGGGCGGCGGTGAGGGCCAATAACAGACTCAAGGTCTTGATCATGGTCAGTTTCCGAAGGTGTCGTAGAAGAGGGTGAGAACCATCCGCGCCCGTCGCCTCAGCCCGATAGCAATTGGCCCAGGCGGCCGGTGAGGATGGCCAGGTAGTTGCCGGCAGCGTAGCCGATCAGCGCCATCAGGATGGCGGCCGGCACCAGTGATTCGCGGTGATGGGCCGCCACGATGGGGGCCGAGGCCGCGCCGCCGATGTTCGCCGCCGAGGCGATCGCCAGCGTGTGCACATCCACGCGGAACAGCCAGGCCCCGGCCAGCACGAATGCGCCGTGGATGAAAATCCACACGTACGCCATCATCACGAAGGCGCCCATGTTGGCCCAGTCGGCGTCGCGCAGGTCCATGGTGGCGCCGACCCGGGCCACGTAGACATAGATGATGACCATGGCGATCGACTGGGCCGCGGGCAGCTTGCGGGCCGGGGTCATGGATGCCAGCAGCCCCAGCGTGGTCACCAGCAGGATCAGCCAGGTGCTGGCGGTGATCACGGTGGCGCCGCCGAGCACCACCGGCGGCAGACGGTCGGCCAGGCCCATGGACAGCCAGGTGCAACCGATCGCCAACAGGGCGAGGTAGAGCAGTTCGATCATGCTCGGTGCCTGCTCCTTGCCGCCGAATTCCGCGGCGGCCTTTTCCATGCGCTCGACGCGGTCGGCGGGCACCCGCGCCCAGCGATTGAAGCGGTCCGCGAAGGCCTTGCAGCCCAGCAGGATGGGCAGCCAGACCAGGTAAACCATCTGGTCCGCGGCGGCGGCCATGGTCAGGTGCTCGGCGCTGCCCTCCAGCGCGGCATGCGCCGCGGTCATGTTGCCGGTGCCCCCGATCCAGCTGCCGGCCAGGGTGCCGAATGCCCGCCAGCTGTCCGCCGCGAGGGGAAAGAAGTTCCCGATGTCCATGGAGCGTCCGAGCAGGTAGGCAATCACCCCGCCCAGCACCACGCCCAGGCTTCCGATCAGCATCACGAACACGCCCTTGCCCATGATCCGCACGGCACCCATCACGTCCACCTTGATCAGCATCAGTACGATGAATACCGGCAGGCCGTATTGGCGCAGGAAATCGTAGGCGGCGCTCTGGTGGGGAATGACGCCGGTGTTGGACAACAACACCGGGGTTGCATAGATGAAGATCAGCGGCGGCAGGAATTCGAAGATGCGCCAGCGCGACTGTCGCTCGAGCCAAAACCAGAAGGCGACCACGCCGATCAGCGCGGCCATCACGCCCGCCGGCGATGTGATCAGTGCTGCGTTCATGGTCCCTCCCACTGCTGTCGTCCCGCCGCCCGGAAGCGGTCCATCAGCTTACAGCCCAGCGCGATGCTGTCCAGGGTGCGGGGGGTGGCGCGGCTGATTTCGTCGGCCGGCAAGTATACGAACGCGCCGTGGCGGGTGGCGCTCAGGCGGGGCCACGAGCGCCACCGCGCCAACGGGTCTTCGTCCGGATCGAGCCGGGGGGCGATCATCACCTCGGGGTCCGCCGCCAGTACCGCCTCCCGCGTCACCTGCGAGGCCAGCACCGGCGCCGCGGCAAAGACGTTGACGCCGCCGCACAGGGCGAAGCCGCGGCTGACCAGGTGTTCGCCGTTGAGCGTGAACAGCGGTTGCGGCGCCACCTGGTAGAAATAGCGCAGCGGGCTGCGGTCCGGGTAAGCGGCGCCGATGGCGGCCAGCTTGCGCTGCACCTCCGCGATGGACGGCGCGGCGCGGGATTCATCGCCTGTGGCCCGGGCGATGTGCCGCATCAGGGTGGCGATCTCGCCGGGCGCGCGCACCTCGGTGCGCCACACGGCCAAGCCCAGCTCTTCCAGGCGCTGCAAGGCCCCCGGGGGATTGCCGGAAGCCCAGCCGATGACCAGGTCGGGCGCCAGGGTCAGCACGCGCTCCAGGTCGATGCGGAACGCGTCACCGATGCGCGGCAGGGTCCTGGCCGCGGCGGGATGGTTCGAGTATTCCGCGGTGGCGACCAGGTACTCGCCGGCGCCGGCGGCAAACGCCAGTTCCGCGAGGTTGGGCGCCAGCGTGATGATGCGTCGCGCGGGCTCGCGCAACTCGAGCAGCGTGCCATCCGCCTGTGGCAGCGTGATCTGCGCGCTCGCCGCGGGAGCGCCGGCGAGCAGGGCGAGGACAGCGAGCAGCAGGATTGTCGGGCGACAGCGACCCGGCGCGCATGTCATCGGATGATGTCGACCAGCAGCAGCAGTGCCAGCACGGTCAGCCACACCCCCAGCACCCGCCATACGAGATCCATGGCCTGCTTGAGGCTGGCCAGCGGGCCGTTGAGCTGATCGGCATAGCCATCGCGGGCGGCATGGCCACTGACCACGATCTGTCGGGCACTGGCCAGCAGGAAGCCATTGCCACCCTCGAACAGGCCATGACCCTGTTCGTCGTGGTATCGCTTCCAGGCTTTGAATACCGAGTCGAAGTCGGTGGCGATTGCCAGCGCGAGGGTCATCAGCTGTGCCACCGGCCAGTCGAGAATATGCCGCAGGCGCTGGAACAGGCCCAACTGTTCGGGCATCAGGTCCAGGTCGCCCTCGGTGAGGCGATCGGCCAGGCGGTACATGAGCGCGCCGAAGATACCCAGCACCGCGAACCAGAAGATGGTGCCGAACCAACGCTGCAGGGCCTCGCGGAACACCGCCTCGACCCCCAGCGCCTGGGCGGCCGCCGGATCCTCGGGCGGGTTCTTGCCGAGCAGCGCGCGCAATTGTTCCTGTTGCTCCTGCTCGTCGTCGGCGTGGATGATGGCGTCGATGTTGGTGTCCAGGTCGTGCGGGCCGAAGGTATAGATGAGTACGGCAAGGGCGAGTATGAAACCGCCCACCGCCCCGAACGCGGTGACCATGAGGACGTTGACGACACCGATGATGATCAGCGGTACGCCGAAATAAAAGAGGAAACCGCTGACGCCCGCCCACCCGGGGATGTTCTGGCACTTGTCGTTGCAGTAGCCGGTGACGGACTTCAGCCATTCGAAGCGCGGCAGGCGGCCCAGTTCACGGATGAAATGACACAGCCCGAATGCGATCAATATGGAGATGATGGTCATGAACGCAGTCCCGTCACCGCTGTTCCCTGCGGCACTGCCCTGATTCTAGCAGGATGGGCCGAGCCCGTTCACCCATCAGGGCCGGGCGCGGTAACGGCGGCTGATGGACTCCAGGTCGCCACCCCCCTGCTGACGGAACCAGTCGGCGAGCAAGCGGAACGAAATCGATACCCGGGGCGACAGGCGCACCGCATCATCGCGCACCGCCGCGGCCAGCTCGGTCGGGGTGAACCAGCGAGCCTCTACCAGCTCGTCCGACAGCCGCACCCGGCGGTCCTCGGCTTCCGCGTAAAAACCGCACATGGCGGAGGCGGGGAATGGCCAGGGTTGCGAGGACACGTAGCGGATGCCGCTGAGGCGGATCCCGGCCTCCTCGTAGACCTCCCGCGCCACGGCATCCTCCAGGCTCTCGCCCGGCTCCACGAAGCCCGCCAGGGTAGAGAAGCGCCTGGGTGGCCAGTTGGGATTGCGCCCCAGCAGGCAGGCATCCCCCTGGGTCACCAGCACGATGATGGCCGGATCGATGCGCGGATAGGTTTCCCGCGCACACTCCTCATTGCTGCAGATCAGGCGGTGGCCGGCGGACCCTAGGCGGTTGGGGTTACCGCAGGTGCCACAGAAGTGGTGCCGGTGCTGCCAGTAGTGCAATGCCTTGGCGTAGGCCAGGATACCGGCATGCTTGGCGTCCATTTCGATCGATGCGATGCGCAGATCGGCGAACTCGGCCTCGGGATGAAGCGCCAGGATCTGCTCCCGTTGCGCGTCGCTGACCGACACCGCGAAATAGGTCCGCTTGTCGTCGGTGCCCAGCAGGGTGGGGGGCTGCAACAGCTGATCCACCGGCAGTTCGTGTGCCGCCAGGTATACGGCCAGGGTCCCCGTCGCCTCGCGCAGCAACAGGCTGCGGCTGCGCCACAGGGGCACCAGGCAGGCATCGTCCGCCTGCAGCTTCAGTGCCACCCAGGCAGCGTCGTCGCGCTGCTCGACCATGCGATCGAGGCGCACGGATGTGAAACGATTTCGATTTGATCGCGAGACGCGGTCGATGCTGAGATCGCTCACCACGCGGTGACTCTACACGGAGAACGAGGCGCCGCAGCCGCAGGTGGTGGTGGCGTTGGGGTTGCGGATCACGAACTGGGCCCCCTGGAGGCTCTCGGTGTAATCGACCTCCGCGCCCATGAGGTATTGATAGCTGAGCGGGTCCACCAGCAGCGTGACGCCTTCGCGGGTCACCGCGATGTCGTCCGCCTCGCTGGATTCATCGAAGGTGAAGCCGTACTGGAAACCCGAACAGCCTCCACCCGAGATGTAGACACGCAGCTTGAGCTCGGGGTTGCGTTCCTCGAGGATCAATTCGAGTGCCTTGCGTGCGGCGGCCTCGGTGAACTGGATTCCGGTTTGTGGTTGGGACGCTTCCATCGCAGCGGTTGTTTCCTCCTCCCACGGCAGGCTTTAACTATGCGGGCAAACGGGCTTGTTTTCAATGGGCTGGGCCGGCCCTGGGGCGGCGCGGCGGCGGGCAACAAAAAAGCGGCCGAAGCCGCTGAGTCCCTCATTTTTTGATGTTGTTCTCTGTTATCGTTGTTGTTTTCGGCAAGACCCCCGTAAACGGGTTGCGGAATTTATACTCCTCGCGGCGCGGTGCGTCAAGCGAAGGGCCGCCCGGTCAGCCCGACATCAGTGACGGCCAATCGGCGCTGGCGTCGCCGAACACCAGGAAGTGGGGGTTCAACAGGCTCTCGCGCGTGTTGTAGGCGAGGCGCCGGCCATCCAGGGTGACCACCTGGCCACCGGCCGCTTCGACCACGGCCTGCGCGGCGGCGGTATCCCACTCGGAGGTCGGCCCGAGGCGTGGGTAGAAATCGGCCTCCCCCGCGGCGACCAGGCAGAATTTCAGGGAGCTGCCCATGCTCACGAGGCGATGCGGGCCGATGGCCTCGAGGCGCTGCGCGAGGTCCGGGTTGGCATGGGAACGGCTGCCGACCACCACCGCCGGACGGGCGGCCGGCTTGCGCACCGCGATCGGCACGGGCGCGGTCTCGCCGTGGCGGCGAAAACAACCGACGCCGGCCGCGCCGATATAACTCACGCCGCTGACCGGCACGTGTACGACCCCGAGCGCCGGATAGTGCGCCTCGATCAGCGCGATGTTGACGGTGAACTCGCCGTTGCGGTTGATGAATTCCTTGGTGCCGTCCAGCGGGTCGATCAACCAGTAGGCCGACCAGGCCGCGCGTTCCGGGTAGGGGATCTCGGCGGCCTCCTCGGACAGCTGGGGCAGGGCAGGTTCCAGCTCGGCGAGACGGGCCCGGATGATGCGGTGGCTGGCCAGGTCGGCGCGGGTCAGGGGCGAGCGGTCATCCTTGAGCTCGACATCGAAACTGCCGCGGTAGACTTCGAGGATTGCGGCGCCCGCCTCGCGCGCAATGGCGTCCAGTGCCAGCAATCGAGCCATGGCTTGCATTTCGAGGCGCGCCTCAGCAACCGGCAGCGAGGTAGTCGCGGGCGATGTACAGGGCCGCAATGGTGCGCCCCTCGGTACAGTCGCTGCGGCCGGTCAGCTCATCCAGCCGGGCCATGGGCCAGGGCACCACCTCGAGCTCCTCGGGTTCGTCGCCCGGCAGCCGGCTGGGATACAGTTCGCGTGCCAGCACCACGTGGGTGACGTGGGTCATGTAGCCGGGCGCGAGGCTGAGGCAGGTCAATTCCGTCAACTCGCGTGCCGCGAAACCTGCCTCCTCCTGCAGTTCGCGCTGCGCGGCCTCGAGCACGGATTCACCCGCCTCCAGGCGGCCCTTGACCAGCCCGATTTCATAGTGGTGCAGGCCGGCGGCGTACTCGCGCACCAGCAGCACCGTGTGCTCATCCTGCATGGGGACCACGATCACTGCGCCCAGGCCACGACTCCTGAGCCGCTCATAGGAGCGCTGCTCGCCGTTCGGAAACTCCAGGTCCAGTTGCTCGATGGTGAAGATGCGACCGGGATCGAGCAGGCGGCGTCCGCGGATTTTGGGCAGTTTCGGCATGGCCTCTCAGTTGGGGTTCAGCAGGGCCAGCAACTGGCCGTGCAAGCCTGGGTTGGCGGCCAGCACGGAGCGGGTCTGCATGCCCACCGGCTCGCCCTCGAGGTCGGTGAACACGCCGCCCGCCTCCTGCACCAGCAGGCTCACGGCCGCGATGTCGAGGATGTCGACGTCCGATTCGATCACCGCGTCGATCTGGCCTGCCGCCAGGCGGTGGTAGTGATAGTAATCCCCGTAGCCCCGGGTGCGGTCGGCCCCGGCCAGGATCTGCCCCAGCGCCGCCCACCGCCCGGACGCGGCGAGGCTGCCGATGTTACCCGTGGAAACGCTCGCCTGGCCGAGCGCGTCGATCGCGCTGACCGCGAGGCGCTCGCCATCCAGCCAGGCACCACCGCCGCGCAGTGCCCAGGCCGTCTCGCCAGCCACCGGTGCCGACGAGACACCCACCACGATGACGCCGGCGTGCATCAGGGCGATCTGGGTGGAAAACATGCCGTAGCCGCGCACGAAGCTCTTGGTGCCGTCGATCGGATCCACCAGCCACAGGTAGTCCGCCTGGGCGCCTTCCACGCCCAATTCCTCGCCGTGGATGCCGTGGTCCGGAAACGCTGCGCGCAGCACGTCGCGTATGGCGTGTTCGGCCTCGCGGTCCGCTGCGGTGACCGGTGTCCGGTCGGCCTTGGTCTCCACCTCGAAACTGCCGTGATAGTACTCGAGGATGGGGACGCTGGCGGCCGCCGCGGCTCGCCGGGCGGTGTCGAGAAACTCCTGCATCAATACTCCGGATCGGCGTTTTGACCCATGCGCTGCACCCGTTGCAGATTCCCGGGGCCGTGGCGTGTCCGGGGCCCGCGCCGGAGGCGGGGCGTCCGGCACGGCGGCCCATTGGCCCGGCCCGGCGCGCATACGGGCTCGCTTGCAAGCCCGGAAAGACCGCTCCATGATACCAGAACCCAGCCCCGGCCCATGCCCATGACTCGGAAGCCAACCGTCGCCGGATCCAACGACGCGCTCAGGCAACGCGACCTGGCCGTGGTGTGGCATCCCACCACGCAAATGAAGGACCATGAGTGGCTGCCGCTGCTGCCGGTGCGGCGTGGCGAGGGCGTTTGGCTGGAGGATATGGAGGGCAACCGCTACCTGGACGCCATCAGTTCCTGGTGGGTGAACCTGTTCGGGCACGCCAATCCGCGCATCAGCAGGGCCGTTGCCGAGCAGGCGCAGACCCTGGAGCACGTCATCCTGGCCGGTGCGACCCATGAGCCGGCCGTGCGCCTGGCAGAGCGGTTGACGGCGATTGCCCCGCCGGGGCTGGACCGGGTGTTCTATGCCGACAGCGGCGCGGCGGCGGTCGAGATCTCGCTCAAAATGAGCTTCCATTACTGGCGTAACCTCGGTGAGCGCAACCGGCGCCGCTTCGTGACCCTGTCCAACAGTTACCACGGCGATACGCTGGGCGCTTTGAGCGTGGGTGACGCGGGCCTGTTCCGGGACGCCTACGCACCGCTGCTGCTGGAGCCCCTGGTGGCGCCCAGCCCGGACTGCTTCGGGATCGAGCCCGGGCAGTGGGATGTACAGGCCGAGCGCCGCTTGGCATCGATGCGTGAACTGCTGAACGCGCACCGCGGCGAAGTGTGCGCGGTGATCATCGAGCCCCTGGTGCAGTGCGCTGGCGGCATGCGCATGTATCCGCCGGCCTATCTGACCGGACTGCGGGCGCTGTGCGACGAGTTCGACGTGCACCTGATCGCCGACGAGATCGCGGTCGGCTTCGGCCGCACCGGCACCCTGTTCGCCTGCGAGCAGGCTGGTATCACGCCCGATTTCATGTGTCTTTCGAAAGGTCTGACCGGCGGCTACCTGCCGATGTCGGTGGTGCTCACTGGCGAGCAGGTGTACCGGGCATTTTACGACGAGTACACGACGCTGCGCGGGTTTCTGCACTCACACAGCTACACGGGCAACGCATTGGCCTGCTCGGCCGCGCTTGCCACGCTGGACATCTTCGAGGCCGAGCCGGTGCTGGAACGCAACCAGGTGCTGGCCGCCGTCATGCGGCGGGCGGTCCGGCCCCTCGAGGCGCATCCCCACGTGGGCGAGATCCGCCAGTGCGGCATGATCCTGGCCATCGAGATGGTGCAGGCCAGGTCCTCCATGACACCCTACGACTGGCGCGAGCGCCGCGGCATGGTGGTCTATCAGCACGCGCTGGAGCACGGCGTATTGCTGCGGCCCATCGGCAACGTGGTGTATTTCATGCCGCCGTACGTCATCAACGAGCAGGAAATCGAACACCTGGCCGAGGTGGCCGCCGCGGGCATCGACCGGGCGACCCGCCACTGATGCGGCTGCCCCGGGCCTACACTACCGAGCCCCTGGTGCCGGGTGGTGAGCTCGAGCTGGACGCCCGCACCAGCACCCACCTGTGCCGGGTGCTGCGCCTGCGGGCCGGCGACACGGTGGTGCTGTTCAACGGCGACGGTTGGGATTACGTCGGCGAACTGATTCGCGCCAGTCGCGAAGCGGCCGTGATCCAGGTGCGCGAGCAGTGCCCCGCGGTGCCGGAATCGCCCCTGCGCGTGACCCTGGTCCAGGCCATCAGCCGCGGGGAGCGCATGGACCACACCCTGCAGAAGTGCACGGAACTCGGGGCCAGCGCCTTCCGTCCGGTGTTCACCGAGCGTGTCGAGGTGCGCCTGGACGCAGAGCGCGCCGCACGGCGCATGCATCACTGGCAGGGCGTTATCCGCTCGGCCTGCGAGCAGTGCGGTCGCACGGTGTTGCCCATTCTGCATCCGCCGGTGGAGCTGTGGACCTGGCTGGCGGCGGAGCCGGACGGCCAGCGGCTGATGCTGGACGCGGACGCCGCGCAGGCACTGTCGATGCTGGACGCGCCCGCCACGGGCCTGGAACTGCTGGTCGGGCCGGAGGGCGGGCTCAGCCCGGCCGAGCGGGAGCGCCTGGCCGCCCACGGCGTGCAGGCGGTGGGCCTGGGGCCGCGGACGTTGCGCACGGAAACGGCGGGCGCCGCTGCGCTGGCCGTTCTGCAGGCGCGCCATGGGGATCTGTGAAGAGGGCTGCGATCGGCCCCGCGCGGGTTATTTGCTGAATACGGCCGCCTCGATCAGGCCGCTCAATTCGTCCAGCTCGGGGATGATGGCCTGGTCCTCGCCCAGCCGCACGAGGCTGAAGATGGCCGGCGAGAGGTCCGGCGCGTCCAGCGGCTCCAGGTTGTCCGCAGTGACGGTCCTGAGGCCGGGAAGGCCGTAGATCGGAAAACCGATGTGCACCACGCTGGTGGACTCCGAGAGCGTTTTGACGATCAGGATGTGCCTGGCCCGCCCTGAGCTGGGAGAGCGATCGAATTTTCCCAGCCGGCCCAGGCTGACCACCGGCACCTGCCAGTCGTTCCATTCGATTTCGCCCAGCAGCCACGGCGGCGCATCGCGGTACGGTCGCGGCGGCGCATAGGGGATCACCTCGGCGATCACGGCGTGGGGCAGCAGCACATGGTGTGCGTCGATCGGTGCCAGCAGGGCCCGGATCGAGTCGCTCGCGGCGGTCACGATTCCTGCTCCTGCCCCAACAGGCGATTGATTTCACGCACCAGCTCGGTCTCCTTGTACGGTTTGGTGAGGTAGGCGTTGGCGCCGGCCTGCTCGGCCCGATCACGGTGTTTCTGGCCGGAACGCGATGTGATCATGATGATCGGGATGGCATTAAAGCGGCTTTCGCCACGCATGTACTCCGCCAATTCATAACCGTCCATCCGGGGCATCTCGATGTCGAGCAGCATGATGTCGGGCACTTCCTCCTGCAGCTGCTCGGTCGCCTCCAGCCCGTCGCGGGCGGTGGCCACCCGAAAACCCATGCTCTCCAGCACGCGCGAGTTGACCTTGCGCATGGTAATGGAATCGTCCACCACCATCGCAAAGCGCCGCACCGGCTGATCCTCGGCGGCCTGCGCCGGCAGGTCGGGCCGCAGGCCCCGCTCCAGGGCCTGGCCAATCAGCGGGCCGGGATCGAGGATGACTTCCACGCGGCCGTCGGCGGTGACCGTGCCGCCGAGTATGCCGGGGACGCCGGCGATATGCGGGCCTACCGGCTTGACGACGATTTCGCGATGACCGGTCAGCTCGGGTACGCGGATGGCGGCGCGCTGATCACCGGCGCGAACGACCAGCAAGGAGACGTTTTCACTGCGCAGTGGGTGCACCGGCTCCCCCAGCAGCGTTTCGAGGTCCATCAGCGGGTAGGGTTCGTCCCCGAACTGGTAGCACGGCGTCGCCTCGCCGGCCAGCTCACGATACTGTCGCGGACTGATACGGGCGACCGCGGCGACGCTGGTCAACGGCACCAGGTAACGGTGTTCGCCGCCGACCATGCCGATGGCCTGCATGATCGCCAGCGTGAATGGAATGCGAATCGTGAATCGGGTGCCCTGGCCCGATTCCGACTCGATGTCCAGGCTGCCGCCCATTTGCTTGATTTCGCTGTTGACCACGTCCATGCCGACGCCGCGGCCAGCCAGGCCCGTCAGTTCGCGCGAGGTGGTGAAGCCGCTGTCGAGAATGAAATGCAGCAATTGCCGGGGCTCGGCTTCTGCCTTGGGTTTCAGCAGGCCTTGCTTGACCGCCTGCCGGCGAACTGCCTTGAGGTCGATGCCTGCGCCATCGTCCTCGACGCGGATGATGAATTCGGTGGCCTCGGATTCCACCGTGACGGTAACCTGGCCCTCGGCCGATTTGGCCGCCTTCTTCCGCTGCCCGGGCGGCTCGATGCCATGTGCAATGGAGTTTCGCAGCATGTGCTCCAGTGGCACCGTAATGCGTTCCAGCACGTTACGGTCGATCAGATCGCTGCTGCCCGCCACCTGCAGCTTGAGCCTGGCCTTTTTATCCAGTTCCTTGGCCGCGGTCCGCACCACGCGCCGCAGGCGCGGGGCAATCGACCCGAACGGCACCATGCGCGTCTGCATCAGCCCTTCCTGGAGCTCGCTGCTCAACCGGCGTTGCTGGGTGAGCAGGCCCTCGGAGCCCCGGGCCGCCTCGTCCATTAATTCCTGGAGGTTGAACAGATCAGCCACGCTCTCCGACAGCGCCCTGGACAGTTGCTGCATGAGGGAGAACCGATCGAGCTCCAGGGGGTCGAAACCCTCCGAGCCCGCACTGGCTGCCTGGTGATAGCGCGAGTGGATCTGGGATTCGGTCTCCATCTCCAGCTTCCGGAACTGTTCGCGCAACCGCGCAATCGTCTCGTCGAATTCTTTCAGGTGGCCCTGCACGCTCCCCACCCGCTGCTCCAGGCGCGCCCGCAGGATGTTGATTTCGGCGGCCGCGTTGACCAGTGAGTCCAGCAGGTCCGCGGCGACCCGCACATAGGTCTGGCCCGACACCTCCTCGGTCTTGCCGGTCTCCCGGCTGACGGTTTCGGCCATGTCCGTGACGGGGGGTGGGGCGGCGGCCTTGGGCGGGTGCGGCATGGCCTCCGCCGGCGTCTCGGCGTCCACATCGCCGACCACCGGCGCTGAGGCGTCATCGTCCTTGGCGACGGGTATCTCGGTCTTCGCTGCATCGTCATCGACGGACTCCAGGCCCGCCGCCAGCGCCTCGAATTCCTCGCACTGGGCCTGGGTCTCAGGTAGCTGGCCGCCGACCACGCTCTCCGTGCCCCGGTGCAGGTGATCGCAGCCAAATTCGAGTGCCTGCACGGCTTCGATGGAGGCCTGCAGGTGGCCGCCGGCAATGCGTTCCAGCAGCGACTCCATGGCATGGCTGAGGTCACCGAGCCCGGTCAGACCCGACATGCGCGCACCGCCCTTGAAGGTGTGGAATTCGCGTTGCAGGTCGCGCACGATCTCCATCGAGTCGAGCGTATCCCGCCAGCGGTCGAGCAGGGCATCACAGCGGCCCAGCACTTCCTGCGCCTCGATGAGAAAAATATCGATGAACTCGGAACGCTCCAGCCGGTCGGCATCGGGCTCCGCTGCTTCCTGCGGGCCGCGCTCGGGGGGTTCTTTCCCGCTGCCGGTCGCGCCCGGGGCGGGCGCTGCGTCCCGTCGCGGTCCCGCTTTGTGCAGGGCCGCCATGTCGGTCAACTGATCGATGAGTTCCTGTTCGTCGCCCGGCGTCTCGGCGTCCGTCTCGCCACCCAGCGCCGCCAGGCCCGCCTGCACCTGGGCGATGCTGCTGCCGAGTAGCCAGATGGCATCGCTGCTGAAGGGTTGGCCGCCGCTGCTCTGGGCCTCCAGCAGGTTCTGCAGGGCTCTAGCAACGCCCGCACCCGGGGCCGCCGGGTTCCGTGCCAGGGCATCGGCGAGCGCCTCCAGGGCATCGAACTCCTCCCCGCCGGCCCGGTGGTGATGATCGGCGGCCACGGCCTCGAGCAGCGCTTGTATGCGTCCGAGCGCGAATCGCAATTCACGCAGCTGTTTGGGGTCCACGCCGCCCCGGTCGGGCTGCACACCGCCACTCGCCGCCCCCGGTCGTGCCGTCGGCAGCATGCCGGCCAGCAGGCTGGGAAGACTCTGGCGCAGACTGGCCCAGTCGGCGGGCTGGCCTGCGGCCAGGGCGCTGGCCTGCCGACCGATGAGCGCGATCACCTCGCGGCTGAGTCCGGCGGGTTGCTGCAACAGTCGTTGCTTGAGAGCCGGCATGGCAGACTGGGCCAGCCGCACGATGATCGCGGCGTCCGCGAGCGCGGTGGCGCGGCCGTCCAGCAAGGCATTGAGCATGTTCTCGATCTGCCAGGCGAAGTCGCCGAGTTCCTCGGCGCCAACCATTCGCCCGCTGCCCTTGAGGGTGTGGAACCCGCGCCGAATCTCAATCAACAGCTCCGCGTCCGCGAGTTCGCTGGCCCACCGGGGAACGTACTCGTCGAGGCTGCCGGCGACCGCCTCGTACTCTTCCAGGAAGATGGCACGCAGTTCCTCGTCGATCGCCGGGTTTTCGAAACCCGGCGCCGCGGTCGATTCAGCGGCTTCGGTAAGCGCCTCGGCCGCCGCCTCGGGAACGGTGTCGCTGGTCGACGTGGCCGCCGCCTCGGCTTGCGGGGGGTCCAGGCGTGCCTGCAGTACGTCGAGGAACCGGTCTCTTCCGGGTTGCTGGTCCCGCTCCGCGGTGAGAAAGAGCTCGAGGGCCGCCACGGCGTCGGTGAATCCTTCCAGCACCGTCTTGGGCACGGCCGCTTCGGAATGAACGCCGTGCAAAAGATCGGTCGCGCGTTCGCCCAGGCGGCTAACCAGCGCAGCGGTCGTCGTCTCACCGCTGATTTCGAGCGCCCCCGCAACCTGCCGCAACGACTCCTCCAGGTCGACATCTGCGAGGCCGCCAAGCCGATTCTTTACCGCTTCCTGAAACTCGCGCACGCTGTTGACCGCCTCGTTCAGGACCCGAATGCGAATGCGTCGCCACTCGTGGGCCGGCAATTCGGACAGGCGCGAGCCGGGATCGTGGTCCGGCGGTTCACCCAGCCGCTCGATCTGTTCCATCAGTGAGGACTCGATGCCCAGCAACTGCCCGGCTACCGACATCAGCGTCGTGACGCGCTCCTCGTCTGTGGCCGATTCGCTGGCGTCGAATTCCGGCAGCAGGGCGTCGATAGCCTGCAGGGATTCATGCATACCCAGCATGGTCAGGGTGTCATGCAGGCGCTGCAGCGCTTCCCGACATTGCAGGCGCCGCTCCGGCTCAACCTGTCCGGTGCGCATTTCCAGGTCGAGCGCGTCTTTGACCAGGGTGAACTCGTCGTGGACCGCTATTTCCAGGGTGCGGTACAGGTCGCGATCCTGGCCGCTGATCGCGCCCTGTGCGCGTGCCAGTTCGTGGCCCTTGGGAACCAGCTCGCGCAGGCCGAAGCGCTTGGAGATCCGGTCCAGCCCTGCGTGGCCGCGGCGCGCGGTGGCCACATGAAAAAGCAGTGCCCGGGTAATTGCCTGCACGGTCTCCGCTGCGGCCTCTTCGCCATCCGAGAGCTTTCTGAGCACGAGGTGGAGCCGCGCGAGAAGGCTTCTGAGCTGCAAGTCGTTGGCGATGCGCCCCTCAATCACGCCATCGATCACCTCCGTCGCGATCCACCACATGCGACGCAGGTCGGGCCGCTCCAGTCGGTGGACCAGCGTCTCGCAGGCGCCCTGCAGCGGCGCCAGCAGGTCCAGGGCCGCCTGTTCCTGCAGCCAGTTGAGCAGCGCACCCTCGTACTGGCGCCGCATGCGACGGGCGAATTCCCCGGGTTCCTCGGCACTCGGCGTGGATTGCGGTTCACCCTCGAGCTCGGGCAATTCGACGTCGAGCCGGGGTGCAAACAGGGCGTTTTCCTGCAGCTGGTCGGCTCCGCGCGCAGCCCGCATGCCATTGATAACGGGCAACAGCAGCAACGGCAGGTCCGGGTGGCCCGCCTGCATCCGATCCAGGTAGGCCGGCAGGACGACCAGCGCGTCCAGCAGCGTATCGAAGCCAGGCGCCCTTCGGTCGGCGTGGCTTGCAGAGGCCGCGCTGGAGACCGCGTGCATCTCCCCTACAACCTGCGCCGGGCCGTCCAGCATCAGGGCCTCGAGAGTCAGGCGAAGGTTTTCGAGGTTACGTTGAAGCGTCTCCATGGCCTCGGAGGTGAACTCCGGGGCGCCAGCCAGGTGTTCGGTCTGCAGCCGGATCTGCTCGAGGTGCCGGTCGAGGTCTTCGCGGACCCAGGCAAGCAGGGTGCCGGCCTGCGCGCGCGGCGATTTCATGAGCCCCATGCCTGCGGGCTGCAGCGATGCATGAAAAGCCCCATCACGTGCGCAGCACCATGGGTACTCAATCCTGCTCCGGCAGCTTGAAATCGTCGACCGTGCCGCGCAGCCTCAATACGAGGTCGGCCAGGTTGTCGACCGCCTGTGCAGTCTGATCGGTGCCGACGGATCCGGTTTCCGAGACATCACGGATCTGCTGCATCAGGCCGGAGATCCGGGTGGCCGACTCGGAGTGCTCGTGGGCTGCGGCGGCGATGTCCTCGATCAGGTCGGCCAGTTCGAGCGAAGACTGCTCGATCCGATCCAGGGCGGCGCCCGCATCTTCCGCCAACTGCGCTCCGCTGACCACCTCGGAGGTGGTGGACTCCATGGAATGGATGGCCTCGGCGGTATCTGCCTGGATGGTCTGGACCAGGGTTTCGATCCGGCGCGTGGCGCGGGCGGCGCGCTCGGAAAGCTGTTGCACCTCGTCGGCTACCACCGCAAAGCCTTTGCCTGCGCCGCCGGCGGAAGCCGCCTGGATGGCGGCATTGAGTGCCAGCACGTTGGTTTGCTCGGCAAGGTCGTTGATCAGCCCCACGATGTCCCCGATTTCCTGCGAGGACTCGCCGAGCCGCTTGATGCGCTTCGACGTCTGCTGGATTTGTTCTCGGATATTGTCCATGCCGGCGATGGTGGCGCGGGCCTGGTCGCCGCCCTGGTGAGCGGTTGCGACCGACTGGCGGGCCACCTCGCTGGATTCTCGCGAGCGCGTGGCCATGGCATCGAAAGATTGCGCCATCTCGAGGATGCCATCGGTCGCCTCGCCAATCTGGAGAGACTGCCTGCCGGCGGCCTCGGCGAGCTCGGAGGTGGAAGCGCGCGTCGATTGCGCGCTCTCGGCAACTGCGGTCGCGGTGTCGTTGATATCGCGTACGACGCGGCGCAGCCGCGCCACGGCATCGTTGATCG
Source organism: Lysobacterales bacterium (assembly GCA_011773845.1). Lineage (GTDB taxonomy): Bacteria > Pseudomonadota > Gammaproteobacteria > Xanthomonadales > SZUA-36 > WVWV01. The sequence goes on from WVWV01000146.1 coordinate 95,560, forward strand.
CCTCGGCGATGGTGCGCGTCACCTCGTCCGTGAAACCGACGTGCACCGTCAGGTCGCCATCGGCCAGCGACTTGAGCTCGTCGAGCAGTTGCTGGATGGCGTTTTGGTTGCGCCGGTTGCTGAGCATCGCGTGAGCGGCGCGCCGCCGCTCCGTGGCGATGACCGTGATGGCCAACAACGCGCCAAGGCCGAGCGCCACCGCCAGGCCCGCCAGGCCGGAACGCAGTGAGGGCCATGGCTGCGCCTGCACAAGGTCCGCTGCCGCCTTGATGATGGCATCCGCCCCCGCGAGCGCGTCCCGGCTGGCAAGCGCGATTCCGTCCGCCGCGCTTCGCGCTTCGGACAGGACGCTGGCCGAGCCGATGACGGTCTGCAACTGCGGGCGCGCTTCCTCGAAACCGCGGCGGACGCCGACCAGCAGCTCGAGCGCCTGCTCGTTACGGATCGGAGCCATGCCAAGCTTGGTGTTGCCTTGCAGCAAGGCCGACAATGCGGTATCGAACTGCCCCGTCTCGGCCGCCAGGCGCTCCGCCTGAGCCAATGACTCGTTACCGCCCTGCAGTATTTCCCGAACGCTGGCCAGCATGGAGCCGGCCAGGTTCTGTTGGCCTGCAATCACCACCCATTGCCGGCCAGGGGCGGCGGCCAGCGCCAGTTCCCGCATGGCATGACCGATCTCGTCCTGGATGCGCGGCAAGGTCGTTGTCACTGCATCGCCGGCTTGGTGCGCGAACAGCAGCTGGGATTCGCTGGCGATGAGGGTTTGGACGTGTTCAGCGATGCGCTCCAAGGGCGCTCGCATCCCGTCCAGGTGGGGTCGGGCCGCCGCGGGGAGGGCGGGCAGGCCCGTCCCTGGAGCGCCATCACGCAGAATGGCCATGCGGTCGTCAATGCGCGTCGGTGCGTCGGCGAGTTCCTGCAGGGCCTGCTGACTGCCACCCGCCGCCTCACTGGCCAATTCGACCAGTTGCTGCGATCCGTCCCGAACAGCCATCGCCAGCCGTACCCATTCCCGTGCGTGGCGCGAATCGCGCTCCAGCAGGAAAAACGTCACTGCCGTAAACAGCAGCGCGAGCAGGAGCAGCACGCTGACGGCGACTATTGGCCAGGAGCGGCCGGCTGCTTCCCGTCGTGCCGTATTCGACATGTCTTAGTGCTCCCGGTTGGCCGCGCCGTTGAGGAAATCCGGGTCGCGCAACAGGATGTCGAGGTCCAGTTCCTGCCACGTTTCCTTGCCTGAACGGCGCTGTTGGCGGACATAAGGGCGCAGTGGGGAGCTCTCGGCCAGGGTGGACTCCCCCACGTCATCGGCAACGAAATGCCGCTGCCCGAAAACCTCGTCCACCATCAGTCCCAGTGGCCGGTCGCGCAGGGTCGCGGCGAGCAGCCGGCTGCGGCCGGTGGCCGTACTCGACTTGCCACTCAGGAAACCGGGTAGATCAATGACCGTCATCAGTTCGCCTCGCACATTGGCGAGCCCCATGAGCCATGGCTTGGTGCCGGGTACCGGCGTGATCGGCGGCAGCGGCAGGAACTGATGCACATGGTCGATGCCGCAGGTGACGCGCGCATCGGCCATGCGAAAAATCACGCCCACCCATTCGCCCCGTTTCATTTCGCCGCTGCCACGCCCCGGCTCGTATTCCGCGGCACGCGTCTGGTAGTGAAGCAGCTTTTCGAACGGGCCTTGCGGGTCTGGCATGCGGGGTTACCTCACTGCACCTGGGTTACGGTGAAGACGCTCGCTCGCCGCAATGGCTTCAGCCGGCGTATTGCTTGACGGCGACCAGCAATTCCTCGCGCGTGAAGGGCTTGGTCAGGTATTGGTCTGAGCCCACCACCCGGCCACGCGCACGGTCGAAGAGGCCGTCCTTGCTGGTGAGCATCACGACGGGGATGTCCCTGAATTCGGGATTGTTCTTGATGATGGCGGTGGTCTGATAGCCATCCAGGCGGGGCATCATGATGTCCACGAACACCATGCTGGGACGGTGCCGGGTGATCTTGGACAGCGCCTCGAAGCCATTCTCGGCGGTTACGACCTGATAACCCTCGTTGCTGAGCATGGTCTCCGCCGAGCGACGGATGGTGGCGCTGTCGTCAACGACGAGGATGCAAGGCGTGGTGCGGCCTTCGGAGGACCCTTCGCCCGCCTGCGAACGCTCTGGAGTTTCGGTCTTTGCCATGGTGCATTGCCTGCCTGCAAGCCTGCGATGCCCGCCGACCCGCAGCATAAAAATGGGCCGGTCCCGCCGGCCTTCAGACGTCTGAAACCTAGTCTAACCGCAGATTTCAGCGTGCACCAGATCAACACGGCGCGGCCGGCACGCTTCGCTTCGCGGCGGGCATGTTCAAAATCAAGGGGATACGCGCAAACGAAAGGCTGGCACCACAACCCGCCCGGCAGGATAATGGGCGCAGCCCAAGGGTGAAATGCAGATGCCTGACAACAAAGCACGCGCCGGGCGCCCGGTGCGGACCGGCGTGGTCATGGACCCCATCGCCGGGATCAAGGTTCACAAGGACTCGACGTTCGCAATGCTGCTCGAGGCCCAGCGCCGCGGTCATGACGTGTACTACATGGAGCCCGCCGATGTGCAGGTGGCGGACGGCCAGGCCATGGCCAGCATGCGCCGCATCGAGGTGCGCGACGATCCGGCGGATTGGTTCAGTCTCGAGGCCGCAGAGCAAATGCCGCTGGCCGCCCTGGACCTGGTGCTGATGCGCCGCGACCCGCCGTTCGACATGGATTATGTGTACCTGACCTACATCCTCGAGTTGGCGGAGCGCCAGGGCGTGATGGTCATCAACCGGCCGGCCAGCCTGCGTGATGCCAATGAGAAGTTCTTCATCAGCCGCTTTCCGCAATGCTGTGTGCCCATGGTGATCACGCGCCGGGCCGCGGAGATCACGGCCTTCGTTGCCCAGCATGGCCGCGCGGTGGTCAAGCCCCTGGATGGCATGGGGGGCGACTCGGTGTTCCAGTTGAACCCGGGCGACCCCAACCTGAATGTGATTCTCGAGAGCATCACGCACCATGAACGGCAACTGGTGATGGCGCAGCAGTTCATCCCCGAAATCCGGGACGGTGACAAGCGGATCCTGCTGATCGATGGTGCGCCGGTGCCATACGCATTGGCCCGGTTTCCCGGCCAGGGCGATTTTCGGGGCAACCTCGCCAAGGGCGGGACCGGCAAGGGCGTGCCGCTCAGTGAGCGCGACCACTGGGTATGTGAACAGGTCGGCCCGGTGTTGCGCGACATGGGTATCCTGTTCGCGGGCCTGGATGTCATCGGCGATTGGCTCTCGGAGATCAACGTGACCAGCCCGACCTGCATTCGGGAACTCGACGCCGAATACGGGCTCAATATTGCCGGACAGATGTTCGATGCCGCGGAGGCCAGGCTGGATGGCGACGCTCGCTAGCCGTTGGTTGAATGACCGCTTCACCGTGAGCCTGATGCTCGCCCTCGGGCTGCACGTGCTCGTCATCCTGGCGCTGGGTTTCGGGTTGGAATTCAAGCCGCTGCAGCGGGCCGCCGAGACGCTCGACGTGGTGCTGGTGAACTGGCGTTCGGAAACGCCCCCGGAGCAGGCGGAACTGCTGGCCCAGGCCTCGCAGCAGGGCGGTAGCGATGCCCCGGAGGTGGAGCGGCCCTCGCAGAACCTGTCCAGCTTCATTCCCGCCGAAAGTCCGGCCGATCAACCGCTGGAGAGCGAGGCCTCGCAGCCGTCGCTGGCCGAGCCTGAGCAGCAGCGGGTGGTGGAACAGCAGGCGGATGGCACGCCGATCGAGGAACGGACCCGTCCGGAACGGCTCGAGCCAATGCCCACCGCCGCGGACCTCCGGCGTCAGAGCATGCGGATCGCCGAATTGCAGCAAATGCTGCAGCGCGATGAGCAGTGGCGTTCGCAACTGCCGCGCCGCCGGTTCATCTCGGCCAACACCCGTGAGTATGAATTTGCCAGCTACATGCAGGCCTGGGTGGCCAAGGTGGAACGGGTGGGAAACCTGAATTACCCGCCCGAGGTTCGGCGCCTGAAACTGGTCGGCGACCTGCTGCTCACGGTCGGCATCAACAAGGATGGCACCGTGGAAAGCATCAACCTGCGGCGCGGATCCGGTTTTCCCGAGCTGGACGAGGCAGCGATCCGCATCGTGCGCATGGCGGCACCCTACGCGCCTTTGCCACCCAATATTCGCGAGCACGTGGATGTGCTGCATATCACGCGCACCTGGAAGTTCACCTCCGGTTACGGCTTCGAGTGAATACTTGACTTGCGCCCACCGAGGCGCCAGATTTGGAGACATGGGCGAGTTCTCATCAGGGCAGTTCCACGGGTACCTGGACCAGCACCTTCTGATCGCCATGCCCGGCATGCTGGATCCCAACTTCGAACGCAGCGTGACCCTCATGTGCCAGCACTCCGAGGAAGGGGCAATCGGCATCACCATCAACAAATTGTCGAAGTTCACGGTGGGCGAAGTCCTCGAGCAACTGGGCATCGAGTGCCGGGATCGGGCGCTGAGTGATGCCCCGGTATTGCAGGGTGGCCCGGTCAACACGGACCGCGGTTTCGTCCTGCACACGCCGATGCCCGGGTTCGAGTCGAGCCTGGAAATCAGTTCCGAAATCATGGTGACCACTTCGCGTGATGTGCTGGTTGCCATCGCCGAGGGCGAGGGCCCGGAGCAGTTCCTGGTGGCATTGGGGTATGCCGGTTGGGGCGATGGCCAGCTCGAGTCGGAGCTGCGCGACCACGCCTGGCTGTCCGTGCCCGTCGACCGGGCAATCGTGTTCGACCTGCCGCTCAAGGACCGCTGGCAGGAAGCGGTATCCAAGCTCGGGGTAGAACTTCATCATCTGCACGGAGCCGGTGGGAGTGCCTGAACCTGCAGTGCCGCAAGGCACGTTGCTGGCATTCGACTTCGGGCGCAGGCGGATTGGCATCGCGGTCGGGCAGACGACGACCTTCACGGCCACCGCATTGACCACCGTGCGCTGCACCGAGACGCCCGACTGGCGGCACATTAAGAAACTCATCGATGACTGGCGACCGGCAGCCCTGGTGGTCGGCTTGCCACTGGCCTCCGACGGCAGCGAGACCGACATGTCGGCGGCGGCGCGGCGTTTTGGGGCGGAGCTCGCGGAGCGGTTCGGGTTGCCCATCATCCATGCCGACGAGCGGCTCACCTCGAGGCAGGCGAACACGGAGTTCGCCGCCCAGCGTGCCGCCGGGCAGGCCCGCCGCCGCGACGCCAGCCGGCTGGATGCCATGGCGGCCAAAATCCTGCTGGAAAACTGGTTACAATCCCTAGCGGCGCGCGAGCGCCGTTAGCCCGGGGGCCGTTGATGGTGCAGCCTCTCGAACACCTGCTGGACATCGAATCGCTGGACACAGTCCGCATCCGCTCCTTGCTGGAACGCGCCGCCGTCATTCGTGCCAAGCCCCGGCGCTACCGCGATGCTGGCGCTGGCCGGTTGCTGGTCAACCTGTTCTACGAGCCGAGCACGCGCACCCGCTTCTCATTCGAGATCGCCGCTTTGCGGCTTGGCATGCAGGTGGTGAACTTCGCTGCTGCAGGCAGTTCGGTGAGCAAGGGGGAGACGCTGCTGGATTCATTCAAGACGCTGGAGGCGATGGGCGCCGGCATCATCGTGGTGCGACACCCTGACAACGGCGCGGTGGCCGGGCTGGCGGCGGCCGCTGGAGCGCACACACGCGTGATCAATGCCGGTGACGGCAGCCACGCGCATCCATCGCAGGCCCTGCTGGATGCGTTCACCCTGCAGCAGCATTTCGAGGATCTGTCCGCCATCAGGATCCTGATTGCCGGCGATTTGCGTCACTCGCGGGTAACGCGTTCCGACCTGGCCATCTTTCGTAAGCTGGGCGTCGGCGAGGTGCGGTTGGCCGCGCCGCCACAGCTGCAGCCCGACCAGCGCACCAGCGCGGGCGCGGCGATTCACGAACGCCTGGAGGATGCGCTCGACGGCGTCAACGCCGTCATGATGCTGCGCATCCAGCGTGAGCGCCAGGCGCAATCGGCATTGCCGGATGCGGTGGCCTATCACCGCGAGTGGGGGTTGACGGCCGAACGCCTCGCGCTGGCGGCGCCGGACTGCATCGTCATGCATCCAGGCCCGATGAACCGTGGCGTGGAGATCGCCTCGGAGGTGGCCGACGGGCCACAGTCGGTCATTCTGGAGCAGGTTCGCAACGGCGTGTGGATGCGCATGGCCATCCTGGAGGCCATGCTGGCCTGATTCGGGGCTGCGGGTTCACGCCCGCGTCACAGCCTGCCCGGGAATCACCACTCCCCCTGGTTGGGCATCGATGCCCATGGCTCGCGGACGGGCAGCGCCGCCCCCGCCTGCAGCAGTTCAATCGAAATGCCGTCCGGCGACCGCACGAAAGCCATACGACCGTCGCGCGGTGGCCGGCTGATCACAACCCCGGCATCCACCAGCCGCTGGCACGCCGCGTAGATGTCCTCGACGGCATACGCGACGTGACCGAAATTGCGCCCACCGCTCAGTTCCTCGGGGTCCCAGTTCCAGGTCAGCTCGAGTTGGGCGGACTCGTCACCGGGCGCGGCCAGGAACACCAGGGTGTAGCGTCCCGCAGGGTAGTCGCGGCGGCGCACTTCGACCAGCCCGAGCCGCTCGCAGAAAAACTCCAGGGCGGCCGGCAGGTCCGAGACGCGCAGCATCGTGTGCAGGTATTTCATCTTCATGCCCCAGTGTTTATGCTGCACCAGTCTACCCGGGATCCCGCTGATGCAAGAACCGCGCGCTCACAATCGAAGGGAACTGGTACGCGAGTCCCTGATGTTCCAGCTCAAGCTGATGGCAGATGGCTTCAGGGATGTGTTGTTGCTGCCCGTCTCCCTGGCCGCAACCGCGATCGGCTTGTTGCGCGGTGGCACGGAGCCGGATCGGGAGTTCAGACGGGTGATCGAACTGGGCCGACGCTCTGAGCAGTGGATCAACCTGTTCGGTGCCCATGCGCCGCTGGAGGAGGCGGGACACGCCGGTTCCATCGACCGGATCCTGGACCGGGCCGAGCAAGTCCTGCGGGACCAGGTGCGCCAGGGCGGCATCTCGGAATCGGCCTCGCAGGCCATCCAGCGGGCACTGGATGCCGTACACCATAAAGCGCAGGATGGCCGCGGGGGCGGCCCCCCCGACGCAGCTCAGTAACTGCCGCTGATGTAGCTGCTCAGCTGCTGGACTTCCTGCTCCTTCTCCTCCAGCAGTTTTTTCACCAGATCGCCGATGGAGACGATGCCCAGCAACTCTTCGCCGCTGACGACGGGCAGGTGCCGGCAGCGGCAGGTGGTCATGGTTTCCATGCAACGCTGGATCGAGTCGCCGGGGCTGGCCGTGATGACGGGCGAGGACATGACTTCCTTGACGCGGGTCTCCCGCGACGAGCGCGACTTCAAGGCGATCTTCTGCAGGTAGTCGCGTTCGGTGAAGATGCCCAGGATGGTGTTGTCCCGGGTGACCAGCACCGCGCCGACATTCACCTCCGACATCAGACTGATGGCATCGAATACCGAGTCGTCCTGGTTGACCGTCAGGACCATGCCGCCCTTGCGGTCGATGATGTCAGCGATACTGGTCATGGGTGTCCATTGCAGCCGGCCGGTCTTGATTTAAGTCTAGCCGCCGTCGCCGCAAATACAAGCGCGCCGGAAACTTGCCCCGTCAGGGCTCGCGGCGCCTCGAGACCACGGTGTACTCGGCATTGATGACCTGCTGCTCGGTGTGCGCTTCGTGGCCGGGTGCGGTCTTGCCAATGCTGCTGGGGTCGAGCGTGCGCCGCATCCAAGCCAGGCGCAGCCATACGCCCAGCCACAGCAGCAGCCCCAGCCCGATGGCCACCGCGAACACCACCAGGCCGAGCATGAACGCTCCGGCCAGCACCAGCGCCGCGACGAGAGTCGCCAGGACGCGCGCCAGCAGGCTGGGGCGGGATGAGGTGATATACAATGCCATGCCATCGATCAGCGAATACCGCTCAAGATTCAAAGATGCGGTCGAATCCATGCAGAGTCAACGGCAAGTCATCCTGTGCCCGATTGAGGACATCGATCCGGAACATGGCCGCGAGGTGCAGGTGGAGGTATCGGGTCGGTCTGAGGGCCTGGCCCTGTTTCGCCTCGGCGAGCGGGTGGTCGCCTACCGGAATATCTGTCCGCACCAGGGTCGGGCGCTCAGCTGGGCGCCGGGCGAATTCCTGTGCGAGCCCGACGGAAGCCTGGTCTGTCCGCATCACGGCGCCCGCTTCGAACTGGTCACGGGACGCTGTATCGCGGGCCCATGCGCCGGCAGCAGCCTGAGCGAGGTCACCATCCGGTTGGAAAATGGAATGGTGTGGCTGGAGTCCTGAAGGCCGTTCGGCCAGGGTTCAGAACACGAGGTTGACGACCGTCAGCATCACCACCAGGAACAACACCGTCATGCCGGTCCCCGCGCGAATGAAATCCGCCACGCTGTAACCGCCCGGCCCCATGATCAGGGCATTGACCTGGTGGGTGGGCAGGATGAAGGCGTTGGATGTCGACAGCGCAATGATGAGGGCATACATCACCGGGTTGGCGCCGGTGGCGATGGCGAGGCTGATGGCGATCGGCACCAGGATGGTGGTGGCGCCGACATTGGACATCACCAGCGAGAATGCGGTGGCCAGGACGGCCAGCATGATCTGGATCGCAAGGTCTGGCATGTTTCCCAGCACCGCGAGGGCTTCCTGTGCGATCCAGGCCGCCGTGCCGGTGCGCTCCATGGCCTGTCCGAGCGGAATCAGGCTGGCCAACAGGAATACGGTCTTCCAGCTGACCGAACCGTAGGCCTCATCCATGCTCAGCACGCCGCTGAGAACCATGCCCAGCGCTCCGACCAGCAGGCAGATGGCCAGCCGGAAGTCCGTGAACACGATCATGCCGATGGAGATCGCGAAGAACAGCAGTGCTGGCCTCACCTTTTGCGGGCGCTGTTCCTCCTTGGGGATGTCGGTGGCGACGATGAACTCCTTGTCCCGCTGCACCGCAGCCAGGTCCCGCCAGGTGCTGTGGCTGACCAGGCAATCGCCGGTCTCCATGACCTGCTCGCGCAGGTGATCGGTGATGATCTCACCCCGGCGGTTGATCGCCAGCACGCTGATCCCGTACCGCTTGCGCAGGCGCGCCTCACCGATGCTCTGGCCGATCAGCCGGGAACCGGGTGGAATCACGACCTCGGAGATGCCTCCGCGGCTCGGATTGAACAGTCCGCCAAAGGTCCGCAGGTGCGGTTGCACGCGGCACTGGTTATCGAGCGCGAAACGTCCGACCCGCTCCCGGGTGCCCATCACCCCGAGCACCGTGCCGACCCAGATCATCTCATCCGAGGGCGGCGCCAGCCGGGGTTCTTCGGTGTTGCGGATGCCGAGCAGGCGCGGGGCGCCCGGCAGCTGTTCCGCATCACCGACGGTCATGCCGACCAGCGGGCTGTCGACGGTGACCAGCAATTCGAACACGTCACCCTCGATGCCGTAGGTGTCCGCGAAATAGGTTTTGGTTCGGCCCGGCGCACCGCTGGTCTTCTCGCCGCGTGCCGGCAACAGCCACTTGCCGAGCAAGAGAAAGTAGAGAATTCCCGCCGTGAGCAGGGACAGGCCGACCAGCGTCACGTCGAACAGATGGAAGGTCGGCAGCGTTTCCACCCCGGGCGGCAGCGAGGCATTGGAAGCCAGGATCAGGTCGTTGAGCAGGATCAGCGGCGAGGAGCCGACCATGGTCAGGGTGCCGCCCATGATGGCGCAGAAGCCCATTGGCATCAGCAGGCGCGAGAGCGGTATGTCGGTGCGAACGGAGATCTTCGACACCACCGGCAGGAACAGTGCCGTGGCACCGACGTTTTGCATGATGCCTGAGATGCCCCCGACCATGCCGGAAATCAGCGGCACGATCCGCCGCGCGGTATTGCCCCCGACCCGCAGAATAAAGCGTGCCACCACTGCCATGACGCCCGTGCGGTCCAGCCCCGCGCCCAGGATCATCACCGCGATGATGGAAATCACCGCGTTGGACGCGAAGCCATGGAACAGTTCGGCGGCGGGCACCAGGCCCAGGAGGCCCAGCATCACCATGATGCAGACCGCGACGATATCGATGCGTACGACTTCAAACGCGAACAGCCCAATGGTGACGACCAGAACCGTCAGCACCAGCATCATGTCGCCGGTCAATGTCAGTCCGGATTCCATCGGTATCGGTCCGCGGTCCTCCCCGGTTACATGGCCCTATTGTGCATCAGGCCCGCCCTGAAGTCCCTGCCGCACCGGAACTTCCGAATCCGGTCGGCGGCAGAGGCCCCTGGCATGGCACGGCAGCGCGGACTCACGGGCCCGGTTCGTGCTGCGTCGATGGCCCCGCGGTGCATCGGCGAAACAGCAAATCGCGGGTCTCGTGACCCAGCCGGGCGCCGCGCCGCTCAAAGCGGGTCTGCGGTCGCCAGGCGGGCCGTGCGCAATAGGTGCCGGTCGCGGAAAGGTTCTCAAACCCGTCATCGGCCTGCAGCACCGCGAGCATGTGCTCGGCGTAGGGCAGCCAGTCGGTGGCAAGGTGCACGATTGCGCCCGGAACCAGTTTCTGCCCGAGCAGGCGGATGAAGTCCGGCTGGATCAGCCGGCGCTTGTGGTGGCGTTTCTTGGGCCAGGGATCCGGAAACCAGATGCGCACTGCCGACAGGCTGGCGTCCGGCACCCGCTCGCGCAGAAACTCCACTGCGTCCACGTTGGCCACACGCACGTTCCGGAGCGATTCCGCGTCCAGCATGCGCAGGAGATGCCCAATGCCCGGCTGGTGCACCTCGATGCCCACGAAATCCGTGTCCGGCGCTTCGCGAGCCATGGCCGCCAGTGCCTCGCCATTACCGAAACCGATCTCGGCGATCACCGGGGCGTGGCGGCCGAACAGGTGCCGAAAATCGAGGCACTCCGCACCCGGCGGAATCCCGTAAACCGGCCATAGCCGTTCCAGCGCCTTACTCTGGGCCGCTGTCAGGCGACCCTGGCGCAACACGTAACTGCGGATCGGTCGCTTTGGATGCTCCGGTTGCTTCGCGTCCCGCATGCGCAGTGATTCAAGCGATGGTGCCGTCCAGGGGTGAGGAGGCGGAGGCGAAGCGCTTGCGCGGTATGCGACCGGCCAGGAACGCCTCGCGACCGGCCTGCACGGCCTTCTTCATGGCACCGGCCATCAGCACCGGATCCCGCGCACCGGCGATGGCGGTATTCATCAATACTCCGTCACAACCCAACTCCATGGCGATCGCGGCATCGGAGGCGGTGCCCACGCCGGCATCCACGATGATCGGGACCGCGGCCTCCTCAACAATGGTCAGGATGTTGTAACGGTTCTGGATGCCGAGACCGGACCCGATCGGCGCCGCCAGCGGCATCACCGAGACGCAGCCCATCTCCGCGAAGCGGCGGGCCACGATGGGATCGTCGTTGGTGTACACCATCACCTCGAAACCCTCGTCAACCAGTGTTTCGGCCGCCGCCAGGGTCTGGGTGATGTCGGGGAACAGCGTTTTCTCGTCCCCCAGCACCTCCAGTTTGACCAGCGCGTGCCCGTCCAGCAATTCCCGCGCCAGCCGGCAGGTCCGAACCGCATCGGCCGCGGTGTAGCACCCGGCGGTGTTGGGCAGGATGGTGTAACGGTCCGGTGGCAGGACTTCGAGCAAATTGGGCTCTCCGGCCCGCTGTCCGATATTGGTGCGCCGGATGGCGACCGTTACGATCTCGGCGCCGGCCGCCTCGGAGGCGCGGCGGGTCTCCTCGAGATCGCGGTATTTTCCGGTGCCGGTGAGCAGGCGCGACCGGTAGCGCCGTCCGGCGATCACCAGTTCATCCAGTCCCGCTTCGGTGTGTTGTGTTGCCTCGCTCATCAATTTCCTCTGCGACCGTTAGCCGCCACCGATGGCCTGCACGACCTCGATCCGGTCACCCGCTGCGAGCAACTTCTCCCCATGCTGGCTGCGAGGCACGATTTCACGGTTCACCTCCACCGCCACACGGCGGCCCGCAAGATCCAGGTCCTCCAGCAGTTGCCGCACCGTGCAGGCCTCGGCCACCGTTCTGGCCTCTCCATTGACCGTGATTTGCATCATGGCTTTATTGTAACAAGATGCACTGAGCGGCTGCGGGTGGCCCGCGCACCCGGCAGGGCCCGGGGGCTAGGGTATCGGCAATCCTTCGGCGGTCGCCATCGCTTCGTGGGTCGTGGCCGCGACCGGCCCACCGTAGAAGTCGAAGAACAGCCAGAACACGATGCTGCACACGATCAGCGTGACCAGCATGGCGGGGGTCCCGTAGCGGAACCAGAGCCAGGGCGTGATGGCCAGCGAGGGGTCGTTCTCGTTCTTGGCCAGGCGCTCGGAGATGGTGACGATGTAGACATTGGCGGTGGAACCGATGTGGGTGCCGTTGCCGCCCATGCCCACGCCGGCCGCCAGCGCCCACCACAGCGGCGCCACGTGGATCCCCTGCGCCTCCATGCCCAGCAGGATGGGGATCATGGCGGCGGTGAAGGGAATGTTGTCGATGGCCGCCGACAGCGCTGCCGCCACCCACATCAGCACCAGGGTGGCCACCAGCAGGTCCTCCTGCACGAACGGGATGATGAACTGCCCGACCCAGCGCAGGAAGCCACTGTGCTCCACGCCACCGACCACGATGAACAGGGAGATGAAGAAGATCAGCAGCGGGATCTCGACATCCTCCATGGCGTGATCCATCTCCACCCGCCGGGCGATGAACACCAGCAGCGTCAGGCCGGCGGCCGACACCATCCACGGCTCCCAGCCAATCGAGTGGTGCAGCATGAACAACACCACCATCAGCCCCAGCACGATCAGGCTCTGGTTCCACAGGCGCCGGTCCCGGTACTCGGTCTGGCCCTCGAACTGGCCGCCGGGCTCGATGGCCAGTTCGCGCCGGAACAGTATCCGCAGGACCCCCAGCACCGCCAGCCAGGCCAGCAAGGTCACGCCGCCCATGTGGTAGACGAAGGTGTTGAAGTCGATGCCCTTGGCCGAGCCGATCATCAGGTTGGGCGGATCGCCCACCAGGGTTGCCACGCCGCCGGTGTCCGAGAGCAGGGCGGCCGCCAGCAGGTAGGGGATGGGGGTGACCTTCATGGCCCGCGCGATGAGGATGATCAACGGTCCGAATATGACCACCGTGGTGACGTTGTCCAGCAGCAGCGACAGCCCGGTGACGGCGCTGCCGATGAGGAACAGCAGCAGAAACTGTCGTCCGCGACTGACCCGGGCCATGTAGTTGGCCATGGCCTGGAAGCCGCCGGTGGGGATCATGATCGACACGATCGCCATCATGCAGCCGAGCAGGAACACCACGTTCCAGTCCACCGCCTCCACCGCCTGGATGGAGTTGTAGAAACCGTAGTACTGGCCCGCCACGATCATCAGCAGCGCACCCATCATGGCGAACTTCACGCGGTGGAAGCCGTGCAGATTCTCGGTGAAGATTCCAACGAAGGTGATCGCCAGGATGATCCCGGATACCACCATGCTGTCATTGAGCACGATCATCTTTCTCTTGCCGGAATCCCCGCGGATGCGGGGTGTCCTGCCGGATGCGCGCTGATGATACGCCCTCGGCGCCCCATGGCACAATCACCTTGTTGCGCTGCCCCCAGCCAGCCGGCCCGGGCGTGCCGGGCGCGCGGTTATCGGTGGTCTGCGCTCAGTGGCCGGCGCCAGCCCCGGCCCCCGCCATGGTGGTGGGAATCGGCACATTGTAGAAGTCGAAGAACAGCCAGAACACGATGCTGCACACGATCAGCGTGACCAGCATGACGGGTGATCCGTAGCGGAACCAGAGCCAGGGCGTGATGGCCAGCGAGGGGTCGTTCTCGTTCTTGGCCAG
>WVWV01000131.1 GCA_011773845.1 Lysobacterales bacterium
GGCGGCCACCACGTAGGCGATGCCCACCCGGAACACGTTGCGACGCTTGAGCTCGGCGAAGAGGCTCATGGTTGCGGCCCGCCCCACGCCGGCGGCATGGCCCGCCAGGCGTCCCATAACTTCAGTTTGCCGAGGAGGATTTCCCAGCGTGGGTCGTCCCAAAGCGATTCGAATACCCGGTCGCCAAGAACGCTGGCCAGACCGGAGTCCCTGATCTCCAGGCATTCGTCCAGCCACTCGAACGCCTTGTCCGTTTCACCACGCCAGGCGTAAGTCTGGGCAATCTGGTAGGCGCCGACCTCGGCCCCCTGTTCGATCAGTTGTTGCAGTTCCCGGTCCGATGCTGCCGTTTCACCCAGGGAGTGATGGGCCATCGACAAGGCCGAAGGACGGTAGACTTTGTCGTCGGGTTCCTGTTTCGCCGTTGCCAGCGCCTTCTCTGTTTGACCCTGGAAGAGGTATGCCCGGGTCAGGCGGTTGCGCACGCCGACGTAATCCGGGCTCAGTTCCAGGGCCTGGCGGAAACTGGACTCCGCGCGGTCCCACTCGCCCATGGCCAGGTAGGAAGTGCCCAGGTTGTTGTGCGATTCCGGCATCAGGGGATCGCGTTTGAGCCCCTCGAGCTGATATTCGATGGCCTCGCCGAATCGCCCCAGCTGCTTGAGCGCGAGGCCATAGCCGCCGATGCCAAGGGCGCCGCCCGGGTCGAGGTCAAACGCTCGCTTGTATTCGGCTAATCCGCGCTCGAAGTCGAAATCGTAGAAGACATAACGGATGGCCCGGGTGGTGTGCGCGAGGCTCAGGTTCGGATCGAGTTCCAGCGCGCGACTGGTCGAACGCTCGGCCAGCCGGATGGATTCGCCAGGTTCCATGCCGCCGCTGGCGCCGAGCCAAAGCTGGACGAAGGCCAACTCCGCCCAGGCGGGCGCATACTCTGGGGCGATGGCGACCGACTGCTGCAGCAGTTCGGCGGCTTTGAGCAGGGATTCCTGGGAGCGTTGGTTGAAGAAATACTGCCCTTCCAGGTACAGGCGGTAGGCTTCCGGGTCGGTCTCGACGCTCCTGGGGGCCTCACCCAACAAGGTCACTTTCAGTGCATCCACCACGGCGGCCGAGATTTCATCCTGGATGGCGAAGATGTTGTCCAGTTGCCGGTCGTAAGTCTCCGACCACAGGTGGAAGCCATCGTCGGCCTGGATCAGCTGGGCGGTGATGCGCACCTGGCTGCCGGCCTTGCGCACGGAGCCTTCGAGAATGTGGGCCACGCCCAGCCGTTCGGCGATGACGGGTATTTCGACATTCTGCCCTTTGAAGGAGAAGGACGAGGTGCGCGCGGCGACGCGCAACTCGGGAATCTTGGCCAGCAGGTTGAGCAGTTCCTCGGTGATGCCGTCGGAGAAATATTCCTGCTCGGGGTCGGAGGACATGTTGACGAACGGCAGCACCGCGATGGANNTCGCGACCCGGGTCCAGCACGAACTTGTCGATGGCGAAGTAGCCCAGCGCCAGCGCCAGCAGCGCGATGATGGTCACATTCAGCTTCTGGCCGGTGAGGTGGGTGATGGATTGGCTGCGGTCGACGTCTTTTTCTTTCTTCAGCCCCTCCGGCGTCATCTCGAAGGCCCAGGCGAAGAACAGCGCCAGCGGCAGGCCGAGGATCAGGAAGAAGGCCAGCGCGGAGAGGATCCAGTCCGGCAGGTGCAGGGCCGGGGCCATCACCTCGCCGACCTGCATCAGCAGCCAGCCGACGATGATGTAGGCCGCGCCCACCTTGAACACGTTGCGGCGCCTGAGCTCGGCGAACAGGTTCATCGGTAGCGCTCCAGCAGGGCGGCGAAATCCGGTTGCTCGCGGATGGCGTCGAATGCGGGGTGCCGGTCGACGATTTTGACGGTCGTCTCGCTCGGCGGTGCCAGCAAGGTCTCCAGCAAGTCCGCGGTCTCCCGGCCCAGTCCGGCGATGGCCAGGATGCAGGCGAGATCGAAACCGCCCAGGAAATACTCCACCGCGTCGCGCGGCGAATTCTCGATGGCCGCCCGGACTTCGGCCGCCGCCGCCTCGGCTTCGCCCAGGATGGCGTGGATCATGGCCCGTGGCGCGTGCAGCCGGTAATCGCCGGGGTAGGCCGCGGCGAGTGCCTCGAGTTCCGCCCGACCGGCAACGGCGGCCGCCCTGGCGTCTTCTGTCCGGCCTTGGTAATGCAGGACCTCTGCCCGCAGGATTTCCGGGGTGGTCATCGACTGGCGTTGCACTTCGGTGCCCGCGGGTATCAGGCCGATGGCCTCCAGTGCCGCGTCAAAGCGGCGGCCGATGACCTGCGTGGAGAGGTAAGTGCTGATAAAGCCGTATTCGGCCGTGTGCTGGCCTCCCAGCACCAGCGTGATGGCGCGCTCCACGTCGCCCGTTTCCATCAGCTCCAGTTTGCTCAGGGCCCCTTTCACCCAGAAATCGTCCCGGCTCAGGGACTGCGCTCGGTTCAGCGCCTCGCGCGATTCGTCGAAGCGATGCAGGTAGAAAAGCGTCTGCCCCAGTTCCACCCAGTTGAACACCACGCGCGGGTCCAGGCGCAGGGACTCGCGCATGGCGGATACGGCCTCTTCCCAGCGACCGGCGCGGCGCAGGGCCCAGCCACGCCACATGTGGGCATCCGCGTTGCCGGGCAGCAGTCTGATGGCCTGGTCGAGGTTTTCCAGGGCCGTCTCGTAGTCGAGGAACCCCCAGTAATAATAGGCGCCGAGCGCCAGTTTGAGCTCGGGGAAATTCGGGTCCAGCGCGCGTGCCTGTCCAATCACCTCCCAGGCCTTGTCGCGGTTCGCCGGGTCGCCGCCCGCAATCCAGTAATTGGTGATGTGCGCATGCGCCAGGCCGACCCAGGCGAGCTTGAATCCGCGGTCCAGCTCCAGGGCCTTCTCGTAGAGCTCGATTGCGGTGTTGTAGCCGATCACCGTCTCGCCAAGCGCGAACCGCCGCGCCTGCAGGAACAACTCGTAGGCCTGGACGTTGTTGGTGGGGACTTCCTGCACCGAGGCGATTTCCTGCTCGGTCAACGTCGCTTTCAGCGCGGTGGCGATGGCGCGGGAAATCTCCGACTGGATGTCGAACAGGTTCTCGGCGGTGAGCCGGCGGTCGAAAGTTTCCGCCCACAGGTGCTCGTCGGTGTCGGCATCGATCAGCTGCACGTTGATGCGCACACGATCACCGGAACGCTGCACCGCACCTTCCATGATGTGAGCCACACCGAGCTCCTCGCCGATCTGCTTCAGGTTCTTGGTGGTGTCGCGGTATTCCAGCACCGAAGTGCGCGAAATCACGCTCAGGTCGCCGATCTTGGCGAGCTGGGTGAGGAGGTCGTCATGGATGCCGTCGGTGAAGTAAATGTCGTTCGGGTCCGCGCTGCGATGGGTAAACGGCAGGACCGCGATGGTCTTGTCCGGCGCCCCACGTGTGGTCGGTGATTCCACGCCGGCCGGCAGTGCTTCGGCGGCATCCTGCGGCCGCGGCCGGGCGTCGAAGCGCGACTCCCAGACGAAATAGCCCAGCGCGAGCGCCAGCATGGCGATGATGACGTAATCCAGCTTGCGGCCGGTCTGGCGGGTGATGGACGCGCTGCGGTCCACTTCCTGCTCGCGCTTGATGCCCTCGGGAGTCAGTTCGAAGGCCCAGGCAAAAATCAAGGCCGGCACCAGGCCCACGATCAGGAGCAGCAGGATCAGCTTGGGCGCCCAGCCGGGCAGCTCGAGGATCTCGGCCACCACGTCGGTGAGTTGCAGCAGGATCCAGGCGGCCACGGCGTAGGCGATGCCCACGCGGAACACGTTGCGGCGCCTGAGTTCGACGAACAGGCTCATGGGCCGGGCGCGGCCTCCGCGCGCTGCAGCCGCTGCCTTTGCCGGGCGGTTTCGTCCTCGATGCTGCGCAGGGCGGCCTCGAAGCGGGGCGTGCCGCGCAGGGGCTCGAACCACGGGAAGCGCATGTTGAACCACCAGCCGTCAAAGTGGCGGTGCGCGACCCGGGTCTCGAACGCCTCGATGGCTCTCTCCAGGTCGCCCCGGATGGCGTAGCAGTTGGCATAGCCGAAGCGGTCGGTATGCTCGAGGTAGGTGGGCAGGTCGTCCTCCATGTAGGCGATGGTCGCCTCCAGCAGGTCGCTGCCGAGCTGCGCGTCGCCGGTGCGGGCCATGATGTAGGCGAAGATGCAGCCCAGTCCGTTGTGCTGGTCCAGGGCCGCCGGCCAGGCCCCGCGGTCGAAAAATCGCGGCTCGCCCAGCTCGAAGGCGCTGCGCGCGTCCGCGAAATTCCCGGCGATCAGTTGGGCGAAGCCGAAGGTGACCTGGAAGCTCGGTTGCCTGCCCAGCTTCGCGTCCACCCAGCGCACCGCCTCCAGGGCGGCGGGGTAGTTGGCGCGGTAGACGTTCTCGAAGACATCCAGCATGCCGTTCATCCAGTGCTGGTCGTCCAGTGCCGAGACCTCGGCGCGGACCGCGCGGAATCGCTCCTCGTCGCCGAGGTTGAGGGCCGCGCCCGCCAGCGGCATGTAGGCAATGATCCGTCCCGGGTCCAGCGCCTGGCCTTTGCGCAGCCACTCGGTCTGCTCGTCGAATCGCCCCGTGCTTTCCTTGAGGGCGCCCATCATGCTGAAAGCCGGCGCGAAACCGGGATCCATATCCAGCAGGCGCTCGAGCTGAACCTCGGCCTCCTCGAAGCGGCCCAGCAGCAGCAGCTTCTCCGCGATCTCCAGTTGCAGGATCGACGACAGCGGGTCCAGTTCCACCGCCTTGCGGGTCAGCGCCAGGGATTCCTCCGCCCGGCGCACCCAGCGCACTATGAAGTCCGCATACCACTGGTAGGCGGTGGCGTAGCTCGGACTGAGCTCGATGGCTTTCCGGTAGGCCGCCTCCGCTTCCTCCCAGCGGTCATGGTACTCGTGCACTTCGGCCAGCGAGAGATGGGCCTCGCCCAGTTGATCGTTGAGCGCCAGCGCCCGGCGGGTGGCTTCTTCCTGGCGACGCACCAGCTCGACCGGGTCCGCGGCGCTGTAGCCGGGCAGCAGGTTGGCGGTCTCCGCCACCCCCACCCAGGCGAGCGCGAAGCCGGGGTCCAGGTCCACTGCGCGTTCGAACTCGCGCGCCGCCTGCTCCAGGTCCGTCGAAGTCCGCCGCGCCATCAGCTGGCGGCCGCGCAGGTACGCGTTGTAAGCGGCCAGGCTCTCGGTGGGCAGGTCGTTGATGCGTTGCTGCTCCTGGGGCGAAAGGGTGGCCTCGAGCGCGTTCGCGATCCGTTCGGAAATCTCGCTCTGGATGTTGAACAGGTTCTCCGCCGTCAGTTCGCGGTCGAAGATCTCCGCCCACAGGTGTTCGTCGGTTCCGGCGTCGATCAACTGCACGTTGATTCGCACCGTGTTGCCGGAGCGTTGCACCGCACCCTCCATCACCGTCGCCACGCCAAGTTCGGCGGCGATTTCGGGGATGCTTTTCTGGGTGTCCTTGTAGCGGTTGACCGAGGTGCGAGAGATGACTTTCAGGGCGCCGATGCGCGCCAGGTTGGTCAGCAGGTCGTCATGCACACCGGCCACGAAAAACTCGTCTTCTTCCAGGCGGCTGCGGTTTTCGAATGGCAGCACGGCAATCGACTGGCGATCGACGGCGGGCACTGCCTGCGCCGCGGCATCGATTGCCTCGCTGGGGGCAGGCGCGGCCACCGGGCCGGCGGGGGCGGGCCCGGGGGGCGTGGAAAACTTGTCATAGAGCAGGTAGCCGATTGCCACCGCCATCAGCACCAGGATGACGCTGTTCAGCTTCCTGCCGGTCTGGTGGGTGATCGAGTGGCTGCGGTCGACCTCCTGCTCGCGCTTGATGCCTTCGGGGGTGAGTTCGAAGGCCCAGGCGAAGAACAGGGCGACAAAAAAGCCCGCGGCCAGCATGACCAGCAGGCTTTGCATGACCCAGGCCGGGGCACCGATGGCCTCGAATACGATATCGCCGACCTGCATTAACAACCAGGCGGTGATGCCGTAGGCGATGCCCACCCGGAATACGTTGCGGCGCTTGAGCTCTGCAAACAACGACATGTCGTTTTTACCCCCGCGGTAAACGACGGACCGGCACTGATGCCGCCTCAGCGGCATGCAGCCACCGGTCAGATGGTGAATGATGTGCTACCGGTCTTGTCCTGAATCAGTCTCTCCCTGCCGATGGGCCCATACCGGCGCCCGCCACCGTCCCCCGCTTGCGTGAGGCCCTATGTTACACAATGTGATCGCCCGCGGGGAGTGCGCATCGCCGGTCCGGCGCCATCGGCCAGGGCCTGCGGGGTCCTGGCAGCGCATACAGGCCCCCGGGGGCGGTTTCAGCCGCCCGGCTCATGCTGCTACCATGCGCACCATGAATCGGCGGCGGTTAATGGCTCTCCTGTGCCTGTGGCTTACGCTCCCCGTGCACGCGAAGGTG
Organism: Lysobacterales bacterium; assembly: GCA_011773845.1. Classification (GTDB taxonomy): domain Bacteria; phylum Pseudomonadota; class Gammaproteobacteria; order Xanthomonadales; family SZUA-36; genus WVWV01. Next base: position 6,447 of record WVWV01000131.1, read on the forward strand.
GACCTCGGGCAGTTGCGCCTGCCGCCCGGTTTCCACATCGACCTGTATGCAGAGGGCGTCGACAACGCCCGCCAGATGGCGCGCGGGGAGGGCGGTACGCTGTTCGTCGGTTCCCGCCGCAAGGGACAGGTGTATGCCGTCAGCGACGAGGACGGTGACCAGCGCGCGGAGCGGGTGCGGATCGTGGCCCGGGACTTGAACATGCCTTCGGGCGTGGCGTTCAGGGACGGTTCGCTATACGTGGCCGCGGTCAGCAGAATCCTGCGCTACGACGCCATCGAGCAGCGCCTCGATGATCCGCCGCCGCCGGTGGTGGTGACCGACGCCCTGCCGACCGAGCGGCACCACGGCTGGAAGTACCTGCGCTTTGGTCCGGATGGCAAGCTATACATACCGGTGGGGGTGCCGTGCAACATCTGCGAACGCGAGGGTTTTGGGCAGATTCGTCGCATGGACCCGGATGGCAGCAACATGGAGGTATACGCCACCGGCGTCCGCAACAGCGTGGGCCTCGCCTTCCATCCCGCCACCGGCGCATTATGGTTCACGGACAACGGCCGGGACATGATGGGCGACGATGTCCCGGATTGTGAGCTCAACCACGCTCCGCGCGCCGGCATGCATTTCGGCTTCCCTTACTGTCACCAGGGCGACTTGCCGGACCCCCAATTTGGCCACGGGCGGGATTGCGCGGATTACACCGCCCCGGCCTTGCGCATGGGCCCCCACGTGGCGCCGCTGGGCCTGGCTTTCTATACCGGTGAGATGTTCCCGGAATCGTACCGGCACCAGTTGTTCGTCGCCGAGCACGGGTCCTGGAACCGGAGTGAGAAAATCGGCTACCGCGTCAAGCGGGTGCGGTTCGACCCGAGCGGGCAGGTCGCGGGCCAGGAGGTGTTTGCCAGCGGCTGGCTGCAGGATGGCGACAACTGGGGGCGGCCCAACGACGTGCTGGTGATGCCGGATGGCGCCCTGTTGATCTCCGACGATCAGGTGGGCGTCATCTACCGGGTGAGCTACATGCCTCCGGGCGAGTCGGGCCGACAGGAGTGAGTCTGCTGCAGGTGGTCGTGCTGGCCCTCATCCAGGGCCTCACGGAGTTTCTGCCGGTCTCCAGCTCCGCGCACCTGATCCTGGGCAGCCATGTGTTCGGCTGGCCGGATCAGGGGCTGGTGTTCGACGTCGCCACGCACGCCGGCACGCTGCTGGCGGTGCTGGTTTACTTCCGCCGCGAACTGGGCCGTCTGGTCTGCGCCTGGCTTGGGAACGCGCGGGCCGATTCGCAATGGCAGGGCGAGCGCCGCATGGGCCAGTACCTGGTGCTGGCCAGCATGCCGGCCATCTGCGTTGGGGCGCTGGCGCACGAATGGGTCGAAGTCCACCTGCGCGACGTGCGCATCATCGCCTGGACCACGCTGTCGTTCGGCGCGCTGATGTGGGCGGCCGACGCCTTGTGTGCCCGCAACCGCCAGCTCCCCGAACTGAACTTCCGGGGTGCGATGTTGATCGGCCTGGCGCAGGTGCTGGCCCTGGTGCCGGGCGCTTCGCGCTCGGGGGTCACCATCACCATGGGCCGCGCGCTCGGGTTCAGCGCGGAGTCGGCCGCGCGCTTCTCATTCCTGCTGTCGATCCCGGTCATTGCCGCAGCAGGCAGCTACGGCCTGTGGCGCATGTTCACCCATGCGGCTGACATCGCCTGGTCCCAGTTCGGCCTGGCCGTGCTGTTCTCGGCGGTGGCGGGCTGGGTATGCATCGCCGTGTTTCTGGCGCTCCTGCGCCGCGTGGGCCTGCTGCCGTTCGTGGTCTACCGCCTGGCCATCGGCTTCGTCCTGTTGAGCGTGTTGCGATAAGCACTTTTTTGGTGCAGTTCATTTTAAAGATGTGCCATAATGGTGCATAAATGTCGTCAGGGGGTGTCCGGATAGGACACGACCTGTATTGAAGCTGCGCTAAAACAGGCAAAAATGCGGCTAAAAAGCATCATTTTCGGCAAAACGCGTCGTGATCGAAAACCGTATGTGAGCCGGGGCTTTGGCACGGGTTCTGCATATACCTACTGAACCATTTCGGGTCTTTGCTCACAATCAACTAAGGATGCCCACACCATGAAAGCTGAAAAAATTCTCCGCAAGATACGCGAAGACGAGATTGCGTTCGTCGATTTGAGGTTCTGCGACACGCGCGGCAAGGAACAGCACGTCACGCTGCCGTCCGCGGCGGCGGACGAGGACTTCTTCGAGGAAGGCAAGATGTTCGACGGCTCCTCGATTGCCGGGTGGAAAGGGATCAACGAATCCGACATGATCCTGATGCCCGATACCGACACGATCGTGGTCGACCCCTTCACCGAGCACAACACGCTGGTGATCCGCTGTGACGTCGTCGAGCCGGATACCATGGAGGCCTACGCTCGCTGCCCACGGTCGCTGGCCAAGCGGGCCGAGGCCTACCTCAAATCCAGCGGCGTGGCCGATGAGGCCTATTTTGGTCCGGAGCCCGAGTTTTTCGTTTTCGATGACGTGCGCTTCGGCAACGAGGTGCAGGGCGCCTACTACCACATCGACTCCGAGGAGGCGGCGTGGAACACCGGGACCGAGTTCGAGGGTGGCAACCTGGGCCACCGGACGCGGGTCAAGGGAGGGTATTTCCCGGTGCCGCCGGTGGATTCGCTGCACGACCTGCGGGCCCGGATCTGCGAGGTGCTGGCCCAGATGGGAATCACCGTGGAAGTGCATCACCACGAGGTCGGCACCGCAGGGCAGTGCGAGATCGGCACCCGTTTTGCCACGCTCACGCGCAAGGCCGATGAACTGTTGATGCTCAAGTACGCCACCCTCAACGTGGCGCATGCCGTGGGCCGCACTGCGACTTTCATGCCGAAACCGCTGGTGGGCGACAACGGTTCGGGCATGCATGTGCACCAGTCCCTGTTCAAGGATGGCAAGAACCTGTTCGCGGGTGAGGAATACGGCGGGCTGTCGATGACCGCCCTGCACTACATCGGCGGCATCTTCAAGCATGCGCGGGCCATCAATGCGTTCTCCAATGCCACCACCAACAGTTACAAGCGGCTGGTGCCCGGCTTCGAGGCGCCCGTCATGCTGGCCTACTCGGCCCGCAACCGCTCGGCTTCGTGCCGCATTCCCTTCGTGGCGAGCCCCAAGGCGCGGCGCATCGAGGTGCGTTTCGGCGACCCTGCGGGCAATGGCTACCTGACGTTTGCGGCCATGTTGATGGCGGGCATCGACGGCGTCCTCACCAAGGCGGATCCGGGGGCCCCGATGGACAAGGACCTCTACGACCTGCCCCCGGAGGAGGAGAAGAACATCCCGACGGTCTGCTCCAGCCTCGACCAGGCCCTGGAAGCGCTCGATGGCGACCGGGATTTCCTGAAAGCCGGTGGGGTGTTCAGCGATGACCTGATTGACGGTTACATCGACCTCAAGATGGATGAAGTCACGCGGTTCCGCATGTCGACCCACCCGGTGGAGTTCGACATGTACTACTCTGTCTGAGGAAGTCGCGGCTGTTCGTCCGGGCCCAGGCCGTCGGCCGCGGTTCAACGGGAAACGGCCTGCCCCCCGGGGCGGGCCGTGGTAACGAGATGCGACGGGGAGCCACAACGATGCGTAAACGACTCCGATTTACATACCACTGGCTGTTGGTGCCGGTCCTGTTGCTGCCGCTGGGTAACGTGATCGCGGAAATCTACCGGGTGGTCGACGAGGACGGCAACGTGATTTACACGGACCAGCCGCCGACACCCGACGCCACGCCGATGACCCTGCGTGGCCTGAGCGTGGTGGAATTCAAGGCCACCCCCAAGCCGACCGGTGACGGTGCTGATGAAGGTGAGGCGGAAGCCGCCGGGGCCACCACCTCGCTGCGGGACCTGCGGCGCCAGTACCGGGATTTCAGTCTTGTGAGCCCAACGGCCGACCAGACCTTCTGGGGCACGGAAAACCAGGCCACCATCGCGTGGAATGCGGGCGCCGCCCTGCAGTCCGGCATGGAGGTCACCGTCTACCTGGATGGCCGGGCCTTGCCCCCCACCACCAACGCCGCGATCCCGACCGGCCGGCTCGACCGGGGAACCCACCGGGTCTATGCGGAGCTCCGGGACGGCATGAAGCGCAGGGTTGCCACCACGGATACCGTGTCCTTCCATGTCAAGCAATTCTCGGCGAACTTCAACCGGCCTCAGCCGACGCCACTGCCGCGGAATTGATGGTCCCCGCCGCCGCCATCTCCGCAGAGGTCATGGCCTCCTCGATGCTGGAACTGCTCGACACGGCTGTCCTGGTGCTGAGCCCGGAGGGGCAGGTGGAGACTTTGAACGATGCGGCGGAGCGGGCTTTGGGATTCAGCCGGGAGCGTGCCGTCGGCCAGCGGGTGGACGCCCTGGCGGCGCTGCCCGAGGCGCTGCGTGATGCCGTCGAACGGACCCGCGCCGACCAGCGCCGCCGCCACCTGGGCGAATGCACGCTGGCAGGCGGTCGTTACGACTGCAACATCCAGGCGTTGTCGAGCGGTGAGGTACTGGTCGAACTGTTCGACCTGCAATGGGAACAGCAGCGTCAGCAATTGCAGCAGCGCGAGGTTCAGACTGGCCTGCTCGATCTGCTGCGCCGGAACCTGGGGCACGAACTGCGCAATCCGCTCGGCGGCATCCGCGGGGCGGCCCAGATGATGGCCGAGGAACTCGGTGACGCCGAACTGGGTACGCTGGCCCGCCTGATCATGCGCGAAGTGGATCGTATCGAGGAATTGATCCGCAGGTTCAGCCAGCCCCGACTCAATCGCCGCCGGGTCGATATCCACCGCGTGCTGGATGAAGCCATTGAGTTGATGCTGGCGGACGCCAGCGGCGGCCCGGAAGTCCTGCGCGATTTCGATCCCAGCATCCCGGGTGTGCCCGGCGATGCGACGGCCCTGCGGCAGGTGCTCATCAATCTGCTGCTCAATGCCGCTCAGGCGGAGGCGCGCACCGTGCGCTTGTGCACCCGCATCGAACACGGCACCGCGTTGTTGCAGCCGGGCCACGCGACGCTGGTGCGGATCGACGTCGAGGACGATGGGCAGGGCGTGCCGGAATCGCTGCGTGCCATGCTGTTCCTGCCACTCGTCAGCGGGCGGCGCGGCGGAACCGGGCTGGGCCTGGCTCTCGCCCAGCAGATCGCCGCCGCGCATGGCGGCTTGCTCGCCTACGAGCCGCTCGAGCAGGGCAGCCGGTTCACGCTGCGCCTGCCGGTGCTGGACGGCACGGGAGCCGGTCATGAATGACGCGGCGAGAGTCTGGATCGTCGACGACGACGAATCCATCCGCTTCGTGCTGGAGCGCGCGCTTTCCAAAGCCGGATACCGCCCGCACACCTTTGACAGCGTGTCAGCGGTCGTGGCCGCACTGGCGGCAGATGCCCCGGCGGCCATCATCTCTGACATCCGCCTGCCCGACGCCGATGGGCTGAGCGTGCTGGGGGCCCTGCGGGAACGGGGCCAGAACGTCCCGGTCATCGCCATCACGGGTTACTCCGACCTCGACCAGGCGGTGACCGCTTTCCAGCAGGGCGTGTTCGACTACATCGCCAAGCCGTTTGACCTGGAGCAGGTCATATCGGTGGTATCCCGGGCCGTGGCGGGCTCGGAACCGCCCGCGGAACTGAAGGTCGATGCGCCCCGCGACCAGATGATCGGGGACTCGCCCGCGATGCAGGAGGTTTTCCGCACCATCGGGCGCCTGTCCCGTTCCAGCATCAGCGTGCTGATCACGGGTGAAACGGGTAGTGGCAAGGAGCTGATTGCGCGCGCTCTGCATCGGCACAGTCCGCGCTCGGGCGGGCCGTTCGTGGCGATCAACACCGCGGCCATTCCGTCCGAGTTGCTGGAGTCGGAACTGTTCGGGCACGAGCGCGGCGCTTTCACCGGCGCCCACGCCCGGCATCACGGGCGGTTCGAGGAAGCAGGCGGGGGCACCTTGTTTCTGGACGAGATCGGAGACATGCCGCTGCCGCTGCAGACGCGCCTGTTGCGCGTCCTGGCGGAAGGCGACTACTACCGGGTCGGCGGGCGTGACCTGCTGCGCGCCGACGTGCGCATCATCGCCGCCACCCACCAGGACCTGGAGGCCAGGATTGCCCGGGGCGATTTTCGCGAGGACCTGTTTCACCGCCTCAACGTGATCACCATCGCATTGCCGCCGTTGCGTGATCGCATGGAGGACATTCCCCTGCTGGCCCGGCACTTCCTGGCCCGCGCCGCGGACGAGATGGGGCTGGAGGAAAAACGGTTCCGACCCGAGACCCTGCGCATCCTGCAAACCCTGCCCTGGCCGGGCAATGTGCGGCAGTTGCAGAATCTGTGTCAGCAGATGTGCGTCATGGCGCCCGGCGAGCAGATTTTTCCGGGAGACCTGCCGCCCGACCTGACCGGCGAGGGTCGCAGCCCGGCGGAGGGCGCATGGCCCGACAACCTGCGCGACTGGATGAAATCGGCCTTGCGTTCCGGACGCCCGGACCTGATGTCCGAGGCGCGCGAGCAACTCGAACGGGTGGCGTTCGAGTGTGCCCTGGAACACGCCCAGGGCAAGCGCATCGAGGCGGCGCGCCTGCTCGGCGTGGGCCGCAACACGCTGACCCGCAAGCTCAAGGAATTGGAATCGGCCGGCCGCGAGGCCTAGGATTGCACCGGCGGCGGAACCCGCAGCCTGAAGGTCACGGGCCCGTCGTTGACGAGCTTCACCTGCATGTGGGCCCCGAACACGCCGGTCTCGCAACGTCCGAGCGCCGCACGGGCTCCCTGCACCAGGAGATCGAACAGCCGCTGCCCGTGCTCGGGCGCCGCTGCGCTGCTGAAACTGGCGCGGTGACCCTTGTCGGTGTCGGCAGCCAGCGTGAACTGGGAGACCAGCAACAGCTCGCCGTCCACGTCCCGCAGGTCGAGGTTCATCCGGCCCTGCCCGTCATCGAACATGCGGTAGGCCAGGATCCGTTCGAGCAGTCGTTCGGCCTGAGCCTCGGTGTCGCGCTTCTCGACGCCCACCAGCGCGAGGATTCCGGTGCCGATGGCGCCCACCTCCCGACCATTAACATGCACGCTGGCTTCCGTTACCCTTTGCAATAATGCGATCATCCGTACCCAGCATCCTTTGATTGCCCCGAACCTGCATGGTAGCAACGCGCGGCCCCGGCTGTCGCGCCTGAGGGCCGGCCTGTGGGATACCTGTTCCTGAGTATCTTTCTGCGCCTTTCGAGCCTGCTGACACCGCGGGCCTGGCGGCGCATGGCCGGCCCCATTGCCGGGCTGATCTGGTTGGTGTCGGCCCGCCTGCGCACGGCCACGCTGATCAATCTGGCGCTTGCCTACCCCGAGCTCACGCAGCGCGAGCGTACCCGCCTCGGCCGGGAAAGCCTGCGGCACTATGTGCTCAATATCGTCGAGGTGGGCGCGTTCTGGTACTGGCCGCTGGAGCGCCTGGACGCGCTGGTGGACCCGCCCGCGGGCCGTCGACACTACGAGGAAGCCAAGGCTTCCGGCCGCGGTATCGTCTTCCTGGCGCCGCATTTTGGAGCCTGGGAGGCGATGACCGTCTGGGGGCGCGATTACGTAGACGGAGCCGCGCTCTACAAGCCTGGGCGGGGCGCTACCATCCAGCGCAAACTGAGGCGCAAGCGCAAGCGATTCGGCATGCGCCTGGTGCCGGCAACGCGGGCCGGTCTGCGTGTCATCTACCAGTCACTGCACGAGGGCAAGGCGGTGGGGGTGCTGCCGGACCAGGAACCCTCACTCGGACAAGGGCATTTCGCCCCCTTTTTCGGCGTTCCGGCGCTGACCGCGACACTGGTGCCCCGGCTGATCCGCAAAACCGGCTGCCGGGTCGTGTTCGCGGTGTGCATGCGCACCCCCGGCGGTCGCTTCCAGTTGCATTTCGTGCCGCCCGAGGAAGCCATCCATTCCGAGGACCTGGACACCGCCCTGGCGGCCCTCAACCGTGGGGTGGAACGGTGCATCGCCCTGGATCCGGCGCAGTACCTGTGGCCCTACAAGCGGTTCAAGCACCGCCCGCCCGGAGAGGCGCGAATCTATCGCAAGAAGTCGCGCCCGGCGAGCGGGTAAAGGGCCGTTATTTCCCGCCGGCGCCGGCCTGCAAGCGGCGCAGGAACACCCGCATCTCCTTTTCGGCCTGCTTGTCGCCGCGCCCCTGGGCCGCCTCGATGCCCCGCCGGTAGGCGTCGCGGGCGGCGTCGGTCTGTCCGTCGGCGGCCAGGGCCTTGCCCAGCCACTTCCAGGCAGCGGAGTACCCGCGGTCGAGTTCGGTGGCGCGGCGCAGGTGCGCCAGTGCGGTACCGGCCTGGTCCCGGTCGAGATACAGTTTGCCGAGCGACAGGCGCAGCATGGCGCTGTCCTTGCCAGCCGCGATCAGTTGCTCAAGTCGTGCCGGATCCACCGAGGTTCAGTCACGCCAGAAGGTGGGGGTGAGGATCACCAGCAGGGTGTAGATTTCCAGCCGTCCGGCCAGCATGGCGAAGCCCAGGATCAGCTTGGCGGAGCTGTTGAGTTCGGCATAGTTGGCGCCGACCTCGGCCAGCCCGGGGCCCAGGTTGGTAATGCAGGCGGCGGCGGCCGAGAATGCGGTGACCGGGTCGATGCCGGTGGCATTGAGCAGCACGGTCATCAACGCGAAGGTGGCGATGTAGAGGAAAAAGAAGCCCCACACGGCATCCATGATGGTGCTGGATGTCTTCTGCCCACCGATCTTGATCGGCACCACGGCGTGCGGATGAATCAGCCGCCGGATTTCCCGCACCGCCTGGCGGTACAGCAGGATGACGCGGATAACTTTCATGCCACCCGCCGTGCTGCCCGCGCAACCGCCGATGAACGCGACGCACATCATCAGGATGGGCACGAACCCGGTCCAGAGGTGGAATTCGGTGGTGGCGTAGCCGGTCGTGGTCATTGCCGAAACGACCTGGAAACCGCCGTAGCGCAGCGCTTGCCCCAGAGTCGGGTAGGTGCCGTTCAGGAACAGCGCAAAGCCGGCGATTACGACCAAGCCCGCCAGCAGCAGCGCGTACGCGCGCAGCTCGGGATCGATAAAATAGGGCTGGGCGCTCGCCTTGCGCCAGGCCGAGAAGTGCAGGGCAAAATTCATCCCCGCGATGACCATGAAAATCACCGCGATGGCTTCGATGGTGGGGTTGTCGAAGTAGCCGATACTGGCATCGTGGGTGGAGAAGCCGCCAATGGCGACGGTGCTGAAAGCGTGTCCCACCGCATCGAACAGGGTCATGCCCCCTAGCCAGTAGGCCAGCGCGCACAGTACCGTGATGCCCAGGTAGATCAGCCACAGGGCCTTGGCCGTCTCGGTGATGCGCGGCGTCAGCTTGCTGTCCTTGAGCGGTCCGGGCGTTTCGGCGCGATACAACTGCATGCCGCCGACGCGCAGCATCGGCAGAATGGCGACGGCCAGCACGATGATGCCCATCCCCCCCAGCCACTGGAGTTGCTGGCGATAGTAGAGCACGCTGCGCGGCAGCGCTTCGATATTGGTCATGACGGTGGCCCCGGTCGTCGTCAGGCCCGACATGGACTCGAACAGGGCATCCACGTAGGAGATTCGCGGCGCCTCCAGCAACAGGAACGGCAGCGCACCCACCAGGGCCAGGGCCAGCCAGCAGCCCACCACGATCAGGAAACCGTCACGCAAGCGCAAATCCCGGCTGGCGTGGCGGACCGGCAGAAAAATGGACAAGCCGACCACCACCAGGATGGCGGCGCTGAGCAGGAACAGCTCGATGGTGCCGTCGTGGTACCACCACGAGACCGCGGCGGGGGGCAGCATCATCAGGCTGGCGGTGGCGATCAGGAACCCGACCACCCTTTGCACGGACTTGAGGCGCACGGCGACCTATCCTTGCTCAGACAAAGGTGGCGCTGACCTGGAACAGGTGTTCGACGGCCGGAATCTGCGCCTTGTCCGGCACGAACAGAAGCACATGGTCGTGTTCCCTGATGACCGTGTCGTGATGCGCGATGATGACGTCCTCGTCCCTGACCACGGCACCGATGGTGGTGCCGGCGGGTAAATCCAGTTCCTCCAGCGCCCGCCCGACGACGTTGGAGCTGTGCCTGTCGCCCAGCGCGACCGCTTCGATGGCCTCTGCCGCGCCCCGGCGCAGGGCATGCACGCGGGCGATGTTGCCGCGGCGGATATGGGTGAGCAGCGCGCCGATGGTGATCTGTTCCGGCGACACGGCGATGTCGATGGCGGCGGCCTCGACCAGGTCCACGTAAGAGGGCCGGTTGATGATGGCGATGACCTTATCCACGCCCATGCGCTTGGCGAGCATGGAAGACAGGATATTGGCCTCGTCATCGTTGGTCAGCACGCAGTAGACGTCGGTGGTCTCGATGGCTTCCTCGCGCAACAGCGCCTCGTCGGCACAGTCGCCGACCAGCACGATGGCCTTCTCCAGTTCCTCGGCGATGGCCTCCGCTCGCTGAGGATCCCGCTCGATCACCTTGACGTGGTGATCCCGCTCCAGGCGGCGTGCCAGCGCCGCGCCGATATGCCCGCCGCCGGCGAGAATGACGCGCCGGATGGGATTGTCCAGCGGCTTCATCTCCCGCATCACGGTGCGAATGTGCTTGCGTGCGGCCAGGAAGAACACCGTGTCGTCCGCCTCGATCACCGTCTCTCCGTCTGGAATCACCAGCTGCCCCTGCCGGTAGATGGCCGCCACGCGGGCATCGGTTCCGGGCGGCATGTGCTGGCGCAGCATGTAGAGTTTCTGGCCCACCAGCAGGCCGCCGGCCTCGGCCTGGGTGGCGACCAGTTGCGCGCGCCCGTCCGCGAAATCCAGCACCTGCAAGGCACTGGGATACTCGATCAGGCGGGTGATGTGCTGGGTGATCAGCTGCTCGGGACTGATCAGGACATCGATGGGCGTGTGCTCGCGGGAAAACAGCTCGGGGTGATCCGTGTAATCGGCGGACCGGACCCGGGCGATCCGTGTCGGGGTGTTATACAGCGTGTAGGCGACCTGGCAGGCGGCCATGTTGACCTCGTCGGAGTTGGTGACCGCGATCACGAGGTCGGCATCCTCGATGCCGGCCCGCACCAGCACCTTGGGGTGCGAAGCGAAGCCGTGCACCACGCGAATGTCGAGGTGATCCTGCAGTTCGCGCAGTTTTGCCTCGCTGATGTCCACGATCGTGATGTCGTTGTCTTCATGGGACAGGCTGTGGGCCACGGTCGAGCCGACCTGCCCCGCACCGAGAATGACGATTTTCACTGGGACTCTCCGCTGTATACCGCGGTCNNATACCGCGGTCTTCGGGTCGATGCCGAGGGCTCGCAGCTTACGATAGAGGTGCGTGCGTTCCATGCCGACCGCCTCCGACAGCTTGCCGACGCTGCCGCCAGCCTTCTTCAGATGATAGACCAGGTAGTCGCGCTCGAACTGCTCCCGCGCCTCGCGCAGTGGCAAGTCGAACGATTCCGGACGGGACGGCGGCACCGGCTCGATGGCAGGGGCGTTTTGCCGCAGGGCTTCCTCCACTTCGCGCGCGGAGATGTCGCCTTCCTCGCCGAGGATCAACAACCGTTGCACCAGGTTGCGCAATTCCCGCACATTGCCCGGCCAGGCGTGATTGCGCAGCCGGTTGAGGGCGGAAATCGAGAAACTCCGGTAGCTCAGTCCCTCGTTGGCCGGAAACCACTCGGCATAGAAACGCACCAGTTCGGGTATGTCCTCGGGGCGCGAACGCAGGCTTGGGACCTGCAGGGGCAGCACGTTGAGACGATAGTACAGCGCTTCGAGCACCTGGCCCGTCTGCACGAGCTGGTCGAGATGTTCCGGCGCGCTGGCGATCAGGCGGCAGTCGAGCGCCTGCTCCTCCCGGCTGCCTGTGGGGGTGAACACCCCGGATTCGAGCACCGCGTCCAGGCGTTTCTGCGCGGCCTCCGGCAGCTGATGCAGCTCCGGAATGAACAGCGTGCCCCCCTGGGCGCGCTCCAGCAGTCCGGGACCTGCCGGCCCGTCCGCGCCGAGGAGGTAGTCGCGCGCACCCTGGCCGGCCAGCTGGAAGTGATCCAGGACCACCATTGCCCCGCCCCACTCACCCTGCCGGTGGATGTAGGCGGCGACGGTTTCCTTGCCGCTGCCGGCCTCGCCGGTGATCAGCACCGGTGAGCGGTGGCGCGCGGCCTGGCGGGCCTTCTGCCGCAGCAACTGCATGGCCGGGCTGCTGCCGAGCGGTTCGATCGGCACCGCGGCCCTTTCAGACGTCGCACGCGGCGGGCGCGTATCGCCGCCAAGCGCATTCTCCACCGTGGCCAGCAGCTTGGCCAGCGACAGGGGTTTCTGGATGAAATCATGCGCGCCCAGGCGGGTCGCCTCGACCGCGGTCTCGAGCGTGCCGTGGCCCGACATCATGACCACGGGGCAGGGCAGCGATCCGCCCGCACCCCATTCCTTCAGCAGGGTGATGCCGTCGACATCCGGCATCCAGATGTCCAGCAACACCAGTTCGGGTCGCTCGGCGGTGAATGCCGCGCGGGCGGCCTCGCCGTCCGCTGCGGAGGTCACGCGGTAGCCCTCGTCCTCCAGGATCTCTCCCAGCAGGTCGCGGATATCGGGCTCGTCGTCAACAACCAGGATTCGCGCTTCGGGCATGGCCTGCGCCGGCTGTGGTAAGGAAACAACAGAATACCGGAATTGTGAGGCCGTTCCTAGCCGGCACGGCGCCGCCCGTCGCGCGCATCACGCCGTATCGCGGGCCTCGCCGGTGCCCGGCTGGCCGAGCGTGAGGGGCAGCAGGATCACGGCGCTGGCGCCGCCACCCTCGGGATTGCCTATGGCGATGCGGCCGTCGTGGTCCTCGACGATCTTGCGGCAGATCGCCAGGCCCAGCCCGCGGCCTTCCTGCTTGTGGGTGACATAGGGCTCGAAGGGCTGGCGGAGCACGGAGTCGGGATAGCCGGGGCCGTGATCGCGTACCTCCAGCCGCAGCCAGTCCGTGCCGTCGACCCTGATCGGGCGGGTGTCGATGCGGATGCGTGCCTTGGCGGCGTCGCCGGCGGCCTCGCAGGCGTTGCGTATCAAATTGTGCAGCAATTGGCGTATCTGCCCGGCGTCCGCCTCGAGAATGGCCTGGCCGGCGCCGGGCTCGAGGTCGATGTGCAGCCCGGGGTGGCCCTGCAGGTACAGCTCGGACACCTCCGCAATCAGCGGATCGAGTTTCAGGCGTGAGCGATCGAGCTCGGGTTCGCGCGCGTAGTCGCCGAAGGCGTCGACCAGGCCGCGTAACGCCTCCACCTGCGCCACGATGGTGCCGGCGCCACGTTCGAGCATCTGCGCGTCTCGCGCGTCCAGCTTGTCCATGAGCTTCATGCGCAAGCGTTCGGCGGCCAGCCGTATGGGCGTCAGCGGGTTTTTGACCTCGTGCGCGAGGCGCCGCGCGACCTCCGCCCAGGCCGCGTCCCGTTGCGCCTGGTTCAGCACGGTCACGTCATCGAACACGATCACGCATCCGCCACCGGCGCCGGGCAGCCGCGATCCGCGCACCAGGAGCACCAGGGGAGCGCCTGGCTGGTCGAGAACGATCTCTTTCTGCCACTGCCCGCTGTCACGCTCCAGTTGGCGTTGCACAAAGTCGGCCAGGGGTTGCAGGTGGGGCGCCTGCAGCGGTAGTTCCGGCAGCCGATTTCCTTCCATCAGGTCCCGGGGCAGCCGCAGGATACGTTCCGCCGCGCGATTCGTGCGCACCATCCGCCCATCGGCATCGAGCGTGGCGACTCCCGCAGACAGGCTGCCCAGCACGGTTTCGAGGTAGTCGCCCTGGGCCTTGAGCTGGGCCCGCCCGGACTCGGCCTCCTCGCTGGCGACGAGCAACGCCTCGGTCATGTCGTTGAACGCCCGGGCGAGAAAACCCAGTTCATCGCGAGTCTGGATTTCCACCGCCTGTTCGAGGTCGCCGCGGGCCACTTCGCGGGTGGCCTGTGCCAGGCGCGAAATCGGCGCCACCATGCGGCGCGCGGAGTTGAGGGCTGCCAGGATTGCCAGCAGCACGGTGAGCAGCAACACCAGCGAGAGGATCAGCAGGAAGCTTTGCTTCAACGAGTCGCGCAGATAACTCACGTTCTGGTAGTCGTAGTATTCCTCCTCGATGCTGGCGGTCAGGGCCGTGATTGACGCCGGCAGCGGGAAGATGGCCTGGAGCATGAGCGTCGCCTGGCCGGGCCGGGTCGGGGGCAGTGAGCGCAGTACGCGAATCTGCAGGCCGCCGGCGGCATCCGGCTCGGCGGCCGCATATTCGCCGGTTTCGATCGCCTGCAGGAGGGCATAATCCCCGGGACGATCCAGGAGCAGGGCCAGGGGGTTGTAGTTGGCGGTCGCGAGGACTCCACCGTCCGCGCCCAGCACGGAGAGCTCGAGTGGCCCGGAGGCGTCGACCCGATCCAGCAGGGCCTGGCGCAGCAGTTCGGGCTCCTGCACCAGGTCGCCGATTTCGGCGCCGATATCGAGCATCCGGTTGCGCACTTCGAGCGTGCGCAGGTCGAGGAACTGGCGGCCGAGCTGCAGCGAGTCCGCGAGCGCCGCCTCGACCTCGACGTCGAACCAGCTGTCCACGGTGCGGGTGAGGAAGTAGGCCGAGAAGACGTATACGATCAGGGCCGGCGGCAGGGAGAGCATCAGGAAGTTGCGTACCCAGCGCGCGGACAGGCGGGCGCCGGGCGTTCCGCCCCGCACCCTTCGCCACAGCGAGACCATCCGCAGCACGATGCTTGCCAGCAGCAGGAGCAGCGCGACGCCAGTCAACACCAGCACCCACAGGTAGTGGCGCTGCAAGCCGCCCGTGTCCCGTTGCACATCGCTGACCAACACCAGCGATATCAGGATCACGGCCACCGCCGCCAGCACGGGCAGGCCGCGAAACAACAGGCGCCTCAGGCGCTTATTCTGAATGGCCATGTCGACCAGCTCGAATCGAGGCGCCACTCGGCGGAAAAACGCGCTGGCAGCTGCATGGGGGCGGGCAGCCTGGATCGCTCCAGGCGCACTCGGGTTCGGAACTCGTAACGGCCGGGCGCCAGCGCCCCCGTATCCATCACCAGGCGGATATCGGACAGCGCGCCGAGCGCATGTCGCAGCCGCGGAAAGGTGCGCACTTCAACCTGCTCCGGGCCGGTGAGACGGTAGTGGCGGCTGAGGGGCAGGTAGCGCAGTTCGAAGCTGCGCGTGCTGTTCGTCAGCAGCGCGAGGGTGCGGCTGTCGCGTAATTCCATATCGATGCTGATGTGCAGGGGAACACCGTGATCCAGCGCAGTGGCCGCCTCCCGGCTGAGGCGGAGGTGCTGGTCGAATTGCGCAGACAGGTTGCGATAACCGGGCTCGACCCGGACCGCGTCGACCCGAAATCCATGGCCGGATTCCTCATGCGCGCACGCCGTGAGCAGCAGTGCCGCCACCAGATTTACGCAGCACCGCGTAGTAGAAACCGTCCATGTCGTCCTCGCCCGGCAGGACCTGCCGTTCCGGGCCGGCCAGGGCGGCGTCCCCGTGGCGCGACAGAAAGCCATGAATTTGCGCGCTGTTCTCACATTTGAGTACCGAGCAGGTCGCGTACACAAGCATACCGCCCGCATTGAGGAGGGGCCAGAGCCCCGCCAGTAATCGCTCCTGCTCGGCGACCGCGGCCGCGACCTGATCCGGCGTCCGCAGCCACTTGATCTCGGGATGGCGGCGGATCACCCCGGTGGCGCTGCACGGCGCATCCAGCAGGATCTTGTCGAACGGCTGGCCGTCCCACCAGGCAGCGGTGTCGGCGGCGTCCGCGGCGCGGGTCTCCACTGCCAGCCCCAGGCGCCGGCCATTCTGCATGACCCGCTCGAGACGGTCCGGGCGCCGGTCGATGGCCAGCAGCCGCACCGTGGGCTGGCGTTCCAGGATATGGCAGGCTTTGCCGCCCGGGGCGGCACAGGCGTCCAGAATGCGCTCGCCGGGCCCTGGCGAGAGGTATTCGACGGCCAGCTGGGCGGCGGCATCCTGCACCGAGCAGAGACCCTGCTCGAAGCCCGGCAGCGCTTGCACCGGCCGGGCCTCTCCCAGGCGGATGGCGTCCGGTACGCCGGCGAGACCGGACCAGGCCAGCTCCGCCTCGTCCAGGGTCCGGCCGAAAGCCGACCGGGAAGTCTTGCGCCGGTTGACCCGCAGCCACAGGGGCGCAGCGCGGTTGTTGGCATCCACGATGTCCTGCCACTGGTTGGGCCAGTCCGCCTGCAGTTGGTGCAACAACCAGGGCGGATGGGCATGACGTTCCGGTTCGCGGGCCAATGCGGCGTCCAGTCGAGCCTGATTGCGCAGGAAGTTTCGCAATACGCCGTTGACGACCGCCACGGCCCATTCCTTGCCCAGCAGCCGCGCACAGCCGGCCGTTTCGTGCACCACCGCGTGAGGGGCGGTGGTGTCTTTCCACAGTTCGAAAAGTCCCAGCAGGATGAGCGACCGGATGTCGTCGTCGCGCTTCCTGAGAGGGCGCCTCAGCAGTTGCCCGGACAACCACTCGAGGGCATTGAGCCAGCGCAGCAGGCCATAGGCGAGGTGGCGGGCAAACGCCGCATCCCGTTCCTGCAGCCCCCGTTCGCGCGCGCCGGCATCGGTCAGCGTTTCCCGCCCCGCCAGAACCGCAGTGGCGATATCGATGGCCGCGAGCCGGGCGTTGGCGGCCGGCGGCCCGCTCATCGCTCTGTTTTGACCTCGTGCGCGCGCAGGAATGCCGCCACCGGCATGCGCCGGCCGCCGGGCTGCTGGATCTCGGTCAGGCGCAGCAACCCCGCTCCGGTGCCGACATCGATGCCGGCCTCGCTGCTGTCCCAGACCTGGCCCGGGGTGACCTCGCCCGGCGCTTCGACCACCTCGGCGGCCCACACCCGGAGCCGCTGGCCGTCAAGATCGCACCACGCCACCGGCCAGGGGTTGAAGGCCCGCACCTGGCGCTCGAGCACCGCGGCGGGCAAGCGCCAGTCCAGTCGCGCATCGTCCTTGGTCAGTTTGTACGCATAGGTGGCCTGCGCTGCCTGCTGCGGCTGCGGGGGTGGCAGGTCGCCGGCCGCGAGATGCTGCAGGCACTGCAACAGCAGATCGGCACCCAGGTCGGCCAGGCGGTCGTGGAGGCTGCCCCCGGTTTCGTCAGGGGCGATGGCGGTTTCCTCGCAGCGGAACACCGGGCCGGTGTCGAGGCCCTGTTCCATGCGCATGATGCATACGCCCGTGACCGCGTCACCGGCCTCGATGGCGCGCGGGATCGGCGCCGCGCCACGCCATCTCGGCAGCAGCGAGGCATGGATGTTCCAGCACCCGTGCCGCGGCATGCCCAGGACCGCGGGCGGCAGCAGGAGACCATAGGCGACCACCACCAGCAGATCCGGTCGCCATGCCGACAGTTCATTCTGCACCGCGGGTCCGTCGAGCCTGGCGGGCTGCAGCACCGGGATGTCATGCGCGGCCGCCACGCGCTTGACCGGGGAGGGGTGCAGCCTGCGCCCGCGCCCGGCGGGACGGTCCGGTTGGGTGAGCGCCGCCAGCGGCGGGTGGCCGGAGTCGATGAGGGCCTGGAGCGCGGTGGCGGCGAATTCCGGCGTGCCGGCAAACAGCAGTCTCAGGCCATCGCCGGCGGTAGCTTGCGACATGTGGGCCGAGGTCTTACAGGGCGGGGCCGACCGCTGACTCCTGAACGGCCTGGCGGCGCTGCTTGGCGAGCCGCTTGCGCACCATCTGGCGCTTGAGCGGCGAGAGGTAATCCACGAACAGGCGACCCTCGAGGTGATCCATCTCGTGCTGCAGGCAGACCGCATGCAACCCGCTGGCATCCTCTTCGAATTCGATGCCGTGCCGGTCCCGTGCCCGGATCCGGATGTGCTCGGCGCGCTCCACGTTGGCGTAGACGCCCGGCACCGACAGGCAGCCTTCCTCGCAGACCTGCTCGCCCTCACGGGAAATGATTTCGGGGTTGATGTATTCCCGGGGCTGGTCGCGGCTTTCGCTGACGTCCAGTACCAGCAGGCGGACGTGGCGATCGACCTGGGTGGCGGCCAGTCCGATTCCATTGGCCGTATACATGGTGCGGAGCATGTCCGCTACCAGGCCCTGCAGGTCGGCATCGTAAACCGTCACCGGCTGCGCGACGGTCCGCAGCCGGGGATCGGGAAATTCCAGGATTTGAAGTTCCGCCATGCGCTTTGCGTGCCCCGGGGATGAATTAGATGCACTTTCGCATCACTTTAATTATGATAGCCAACAAACAATAACATTCGCTAGCGACCCAAGATCGATGCATGGGACGGAATGGCCGGATGCCTGCGGTTAGGGAAGGAAACATGATGAGGAAGTTCATTGGCCTCGTTCTCGTGGCCATGCTGGCGGGGGCCGCCGCGGCACAGGATGTGTCCGTGCGGGCCGATCATCCGGATGAATACGTCGTGGTCAGGGGCGATACCCTGTGGGACATTGCCGGTCGGTTCCTCGACAAACCGTGGCAGTGGCCGGCCATCTGGCACGCCAACCCGCAGATCGCCAATCCGCACCTGATCTACCCGGGCGATCGCATATCCTTGATTTACATCGATGGCATGCCGCGACTGGTGGTGGACCGGGGCAAGCAGCCGATCAAGCTCAGCCCCGAGATGCGCAGCACCGGGCGTGAGGCGATCCCGCCCATTCCGTATGAGCGGCTGAAGCCGTTCATCAAGAATGCCCGTATCGTGAGTGAGGCAGAATTTCTCAGCCTGCCGTACATCATCGCCAACTACGAGCAACGCCTCAACGTGACGGTGGGCGACCGGACCTACGCGCGCGGATTGACCGCCGCAGTGGGCCAGGAATTCGTGGTTGCGCGCCTGAACAATATCTACTACAGCATGAGCGACACGAAGCGTCGCGCCGAGCCGACCCTGCATGGCGACACGACCAGCAAGGCGTTGACCTTGCCCAGGGGGTTCTGGCGGCCGGTGGACACCTGGTTCCGTTCCACCGATATCATTGGTTACGAACTGGTCGAGGTCAGCCGGGCGGTGGTCAAAAAGGCCGGGGATCCGGCCATTCTGGAGGTGGAGTCCGGACGCACCGAGGTCCAGGACGGCGATTACCTGCTGCCGCTCGACGACCATCGATTCGATTCGCATTTCTACCCTCGCCCGATGAGTGCCATGCCCGGCGACATGCTGGTGCTGGCCGTGGAGGGCGGCATCCACGGGGTTGGGCAGTTCCAGATCGTTGCCATCAGCGGCGGGGCGAATCAGGGCGTCGAGCCGGGCCATGTATTTTCCGCCTTTCGGCCTGGGGAGACGGTTCGCGACAAAGTCAAATATCCTAAGGGTAGCTGGGCAGACGCGACGACGTGGAGCAAGGACAAAGTCACATTGCCGGCCGAATTCGATGCCCATATCATGGTGTTCAGGGTGTTTGACGAGGTGAGTTACGCCATGGTCATGGATGGTGAACGCATGGTTCACGAACACGACGAATTGCGGCATCCGGACGAGACCCTGTAAGCCCCGGTCACACCCAGGATTCTCTTCGCGGGGGTGCTTCATGCACCCCCGCCGCGTTTGAGGGGGCGCGTATGCTGCGGGAATGGTTGATCGTCCTGCGGGCGATGCCGATGGGAGGACAGCGTCTGCTGAACGCCCTGCACGCTTGCGGGGGCATCCGGCAGCTGGTCGCCGCGCCCGCTGCGCAGTTGCGCCAACTCGGGCTTGCGCCCACCACCGTGGCGGCGATCCGCAGGCCCGATGCGGCACGCATCGCCGCCGACCAGCGCTGGCTGAACCAGGCCAATCGGCACCTCATCACCTGGGACCAACCCGCATATCCGGCGCTGCTGAGACAGGCGCCCTCGCCGCCCGCCGCCCTGTTCGTCGAAGGCGAACCGGCCCTCTTGTGGCAGCCGCAGCTGGCCATCGTGGGCAGCCGCAAGCCGACTGCCGGGGGTCTCGACCATGCACGGGCCTTCAGCCGTGCGATGAGCCGGCGCGGGTTTGCCGTGACCAGCGGGCTGGCCAGCGGGATCGACTCGGCGGCACATGCGGCGGCCCTGGATGTCGGCGGCACCACCCTGGCGGTGATGGGTACCGGGCCAGATCGGATATACCCGGCCAGCAGTACCCGCCTGGCCGAACGCATCGTGCGCGGTGGAGCGCTGGTGAGCGAGTTGCCACCAGGGCAGCCGCCGCGCAAGGCACATTTTCCGGCCCGCAACCGGATCATCGCGGGGTTGAGCCTGGGGGTGCTGGTGGTGGAGGCCGGGCTCGGGAGCGGCTCCCTGATCACGGCTCGGCTGGCAGCGGAGCAAGGTCGCGAGGTGTTCGCGGTACCCGGCTCACTACGCAACCCCATGGCCCGCGGTTGTCATCGGCTGATTCGCGACGGGGCGATGTTGGTGGAGGATCCCGACGACATGGTGGCCGAACTGCGGCCCGTGGCATCCGCGCTGGCCATCGCGCTGGGCGGCCAACTCCTGCCCGAAGACCGCGAGCGCGCGCCGGGGCCGTCGTGGCCATCGAGCTGCGCTGAAATGCCGGACATGATGGCGGACCCGGATTACCGCCGGCTATGGGCGGTGCTCGGGCACGACCCGAAGCCTGTGGATTGCCTGGTCACGCAGTCCGGGCTGCGGGTGCAGGCGGTCTCGTCGATGTTGCTGATGCTGGAGTTGCGCGGCCAGGTCGAGGTCTTCGAAGGTGCGAAGTACGCGCGCCGCAATGCCGGTGTCGAGGGCGGGAAATCGGCCGAAAACCGCGGATAGGTTCCAATGGTTGAATTGTCGACCGATCTCATCCATGCTGCGCATGCAAAACGATGTGCGGCGTGACCGGCCGCGCGGGCATCGCCGGGACCCACGACCGAGCAGAGGGCGCTCCATGAAAGAAAACGTACTCGACGTTCTGATGTTTTTGTTCGAGCGGTATTTTTACGACGAGCCAGAGCACGAGACGGATCGCGAGACCATGGAAGAAAACCTTCACCAGGCGGGGTTCAGTAGCGCCGAGATTGCCAAGGCCTTCCATTGGCTGGACGGCCTCGCCGAGCAACGCCACCAACCGGAGCTCAACCTGCAGGCGGACCGCCCCATCCGCGTGTACGTGAAGCGCGAGCTCGATCGCATGGACACCGAGTGCCGGGATTTCTTGATGTACCTCGAGAACATCGGCATTCTCGACGCCCTGCGACGTGAATTGGTGCTGGACCGGCTGTTGGCGCTGGAATCCGACGAAATCTCGCTTGAGGACGTGAAATGGGTGGTGTTGATGGTGCTGTTCAACCAGCCGGGCCAGGAAGCCAATTACGCCTGGATGGAAGACCTCATGTTTGACAGCGAGCAGGAGTATCGGCACTAATAATAAGAAGAAGGCCTGGCCGCTTGCCCGGCTCCACGCGAGCCCCAACGGCTCGACCGGGCCGTAACCGCGACCGGGTCAGGGGAACCCGAATCCAGTGGGCGACAGCGCAAGCCGGGCGGGCCCTCGGTGGTATACCCGGCTGATATTGATCGATCCGTATGGCCAATAATTTGCTCATTGTAGAGTCGCCGGCCAAGGCGACCACGATCAACCGTTACCTCGGCGACGATTTCGAGGTACTGGCATCCTATGGGCATATCCGCGACCTGCCCTCCAAGGATGGCGCGGTGAACACGGACGAGCACTTCGCCATGCGCTACGAGCTGAGCGAAGGGAGCAAGAAGCACGTCGACCGCATCTGCAGCGCCGCCCGGCAGGCCGATGCAATCTACCTGGCCACCGACCTCGATCGCGAGGGTGAGGCCATTTCCTGGCATATCCACGAGATTCTGCGCGAGCGCGGGATCGCCCAGAACGTACCCTTCTATCGGGTCGAATTCTCGGAGATCACCCCGCGGGCGATCGAGGAGGCCATGCGCAACCCGCGCGAGCTGTCAATGGACCTCGTCAACGCCCAGCAGGCGCGCCGGGCGCTCGATCACCTGGTCGGTTTCAACCTGTCGCCGCTGCTGTGGAAAAAGATCAAGACCGGCCTCTCGGCTGGCCGCGTGCAAAGCCCGGCGCTTCGGCTCATCGTGGAGCGCGAACGCGAGATCGAGCGGTTCAAAGCCCAGGAGTACTGGAGCATCGAGGCCGATCTGCTCAAGGACGACCAGCCGTTCGTCGCCAACCTGGTGCAGTTGGCGGGCCGGAAATTCCAGCAGTTCGACATTGGCGACGCACAACGCGCAGCGGAAGTGCGCGAGCGGCTGCTGGCCGCAGCAGGAGGGCAACTCAAGGCCGACCGGATCACCCGCAAGCAGCGCAAACGCAGGCCGGCGCCGCCCTTCATCACCTCCACCCTGCAACAGGATGCCGCGCGCAAGCTGAGATTCTCCGCGCAGCAGACCATGCGCATTGCCCAGCAACTGTACGAGGGTGTGCAGATCGAGGGAGTTCGGGAAGGCCTGATCACTTACATGCGGACCGACTCCGTGGCCCTGTCGCGGGACGCCTTGGGGGATTTGCGCGGGCTGATCAGCTCGAAGTTCGGGCCCGATTATCTGCCGGAAAAACCGGTGTATTACAAGACCAAGTCGAAGAACGCCCAGGAGGCCCACGAAGCCATTCGGCCCACCTTCGCGGACCTCACCCCGGAGCGGGTCAAATCGTTCCTGTCCCCGGACCAGTTCAAGCTCTACGAACTGATCTGGAAGCGTGCCGTCGCAAGTCAGATGCGCCCGGCCCTGCTCGACACGGTTGCGGTGGAATTCGACTGTGGCACGGAGGGGGTATTCAGGGCCAATGGCTCCGTGATCACCTTCCCTGGTTTTCTCGCCATCTACGAGGTGAGCGTGCCGCAGGGCGAAGAGGAGCAGGAGCGCCGCCTGCCTTCGCTCGATGAGGGCGAGCGGGTGCAGTTGGCCGAGATTCGCGCCGAGCAGCACTTCACCGAACCCCCGCCGCGCTATTCCGAGGCCAGCCTGGTCAAGGCCCTGGAGGAGTACGGCATCGGCCGGCCTTCGACCTACGCCAGCATCATATCGACCCTGCTGCGGCGCAATTACGTGGTGCTCGATCGGCGCCGCTTCATACCAACCGACACGGGCCGGGTGGTGGAACGCTTCCTGGAAAACCACTTCGATCATTACGTGGATTACGAATTCACCGCGCGCCTGGAGGACGAGCTCGACGCCATCTCCCGCGGCGAGCGGGACTGGATCCCGGTGCTGGAGGAATTCTGGGAACCGTTCATCGGGCGGGTCCGGGAGAAGGAACAAAGCGTCAGTCGCGAGGAGGCAAAACAGACGCGTGTGCTGGGCACGGATCCCAAGACAGGCAAGGAAGTGTCGGTGCGGCTCGGCCGGTATGGCCCCTACGCGCAGATTGGCACCCGCGAGGACGAGGACAAGCCGCAATTCGCGGGCCTGCGCAGCGGCCAGAGCCTCGAGACGATCGCCCTGGAGGAGGCGCTGGAGTTGTTCAAGCTGCCGCGCGACCTCGGTTTCACACCGGAAGGCGAGGAAGTGGCCGCCGGCATTGGCCGTTACGGCCCATTCATACGCTATGGCAAGAAATTCGTGTCCCTCAAGGAGGAGGATCCCCACACGGTGACGCTCGCGCGCGCCCTGGAACTGGTCGCGGAGAAGAAGGCGTTCGATGCCAACCGGGTCATTCGGCAGTTCGAGGGCACGGACATACAGGTGTTGAGGGGGCGCTACGGGCCGTACATCACCGATGGCGCGAAGAATGCCCGCGTGCCGAAGGACCGGGAACCCGAATCCCTCACGCAGCGGGAATGCGAGGAGTTGTTGGCCGCCGCTCCTGAGCGGAAGCGCGGGCGCAAGAAGGCGGTGCGTAAAAAAGCGGCCACCCGTGCGGGTGCGGGAAGGAAAAAGGCGGCCCGCAGCGCAGACTCCGAGCCGGCCCCCGCGACGCCGTCGGATTGAGGCCGGGCCCATGCGGCACTCGCTCGTGAGCGCCATCGAAGCTGCTGAACTCCTGCGTCGCGGAAAGTTGGTCGCCTATCCCACCGAGGCGGTGTTCGGCCTGGGGTGCGACCCGCGCAATGAATCCGCCATCAGGCAGTTGCTGGCACTCAAGCACCGCCCGCCCGAGGCGGGCCTCATTTTGATCGGCAGCGACCTGGCGCAGTTTACTCCCTGGATTGGCGAGGTAACCACCGAACAGCGGGCGCGGGCGCTGGAGACCTGGCCGGGACCGGTCACCTGGCTGTTTCCGAGGGCGCCGGGGGTCTCCGACCTGGTGGCCGGCGCGCACGATACCATCGCCATCCGGGTCACCGCGCATGCGGCCAGCCGCGCGCTCTGCGAGGCGTTCGGCGGGGCGGTTGTGTCCACCAGTGCCAACCCGCATTCGGCGCCGCCGGCGCGCAGCGCGGGCGAGGTCGAGATCTATTTTGGCAGTTTCATCGGGGGCATCCTGGAGGGCGCGCTGGGCGGGCGCCAACAGCCCAGCGAGATCCGGGACCTCAGGACCGGCCGGGTGGTGCGCGAGGCCTAGATGCAGATCGGGACCGTCAAGACTTACCTGCTCGACTTGCAGGATCGCATCTGCAAGGCGCTGGCCGACGAGGATGGCGGACAGGCGTTTGCCGAGGATCTCTGGCAACGTGCGGAGGGCGGCGGAGGGCGCACCCGCGTATTGAGCGAGGGCGATGTTTTCGAGCAGGCGGGGGTCAACTTCTCCCATGTGCACGGCGCCGCCCTGCCGGCCTCGGCGACCGCGGCGCGCCCGGAGCTGGCCGGCAGGGGTTTCCAGGCTCTTGGCGTGTCGCTGGTGATCCATCCGCGAAACCCTCACGTCCCAACCAGTCACTGCAATGTGCGGCTCTTCAGCGCTGAGAAACCGGGCACGGAGCCGGTGTGGTGGTTTGGCGGCGGCTACGACCTGACACCGTTCTATCCGCACCGCGAGGACGTTGTGCACTGGCATCGCACGGCGCGCGATGCCTGCGCCCCGTTCGGTGAGGATGTCTATCCACGCTACAAGCGCTGGTGTGACGAGTACTTCCATATCAGGCACCGCGGCGAAGCCCGTGGCGTGGGCGGCCTGTTCTTCGATGACCTCAACGAGTGGGGCTTCGAACGCTGTTTCGAGTTCATGCGCGCGGTCGGCGACAGCTACCTGGACGCCTATCTGCCGGTGGTGCGCCGGCGTCGGGCGGATGCATGGGATGATCGTCAGCGCGCATTCCAGCTGTATCGCCGGGGCCGCTATGTCGAATTCAACCTCGTGTACGACCGCGGCACCCTGTTTGGCCTGCAGTCGGGCGGCCGCACCGAGTCCATCCTGATGTCACTGCCGCCGCTGGTGAGTTGGCGCTACAACTGGCAGCCCGAGCCCGGGAGCCCAGAGGCCCGCCTCACGGAGGAGTTTCTGCAGGCTCGCGACTGGCTCGCGGAGGCGGATGGCTGAGGGCAGCCCGGCCACGGCGCACCCGGCGCAAAAAAAACCCCGGAAGCGAACTTCCGGGGCGAATCAGGATTCGGTAATAAAGGGGGGACTGACCGAATCCGTCGTTCGGCCCGTCCAGGGAGGGGTACGGGCCTCGCTGAATGACTCAGCGTAACTTTGAGACAATTTTCAGCGCCGGGAGTTCAGCCGGGTTGCCGGCGGATGCGCGCTGCAGGCGGGCAGGCGCCCTGCTAGTGGGCGCTGTCCCAATCGGCTCCGCTGCCGGCCTCCACCACCAGCGGCACCTCGAGCCTGGCGGCCTTCGCCATGCGTTGCACGACGCCCTCGCTCACCGCTTCCAGCTCCTCGCGTGGCACTTCGAGCACCAGTTCATCGTGCACCTGCATGACCAGGTGCGCTGCGGGATGCGCCTGCGTCAGCCACCGGTCCACCTCCAGCATGGCCTGTTTGATGATGTCGGCCGCCGTTCCCTGCATGGGCGCATTGATGGCGGCGCGTTCCGCGGCCTGGCGGCGTTGCAGGTTGCCGGCGTGAATGTCCGGCAGGTAGAGCCGCCGGCCCCTCAGGGTCTCCACGAAACCCTGGTCGCGGGCTTGCTGCCGGGTGCGTTCCATGAACTCGGCCACGCCGGGATAACGCTCGAAATAGGTGTCGATATAGGCCTGCGCTTCAGCCCGGCCGATATCCAGCTGGCGTGACAGGCCGAACGCGGACATGCCGTACATCAGGCCGAAATTGATGGCCTTGGCGGCGCGGCGTTGATCGGCGGAGACCTCGTCGTACGGCGTTCCGAACACCTCTCCGGCGGTGGCGCGGTGAATGTCGACGCCCTGCTGAAACGCTTCCAGCAGGCCCGGGTCGCCGGAAAAATGGGCCATGATGCGCAATTCGATCTGCGAGTAGTCGCAGGCCAGGATGCGCTGCCCGCGCGGCGCGATGAAGGCCTTGCGGATGCGGCGCCCCTGGGGGGTCCGGATGGGGATGTTCTGCAGGTTGGGGTTGGCCGATGACAGGCGGCCGGTGGCGGCAACCGCCTGATGATAGGAGGTGTGCACGCGGCCGGTCTCCGGGTTGATCTGCTCCGGCAGGCGGTCCGTGTAAGTCGACTTCAGCTTGGAGAGCGAGCGGTATTCGAGGATCAGCTGCGGCAGTTCGTACTCGCCGGCCAGCTCCTGCAGTACATCTTCCGCGGTCGAAGCCTGGCCCTTGGGGGTCTTGCGCAGCACCGGCAGCTCCAGCTTGTCGAACAGGATGTCCTGCAACTGCTTGGGCGAGCCGAGGTTGAACGCCTGTCCGGCCGCCTCGTGCGCACGGTGCTCGAGGTCCGCCATCTGGGCCGCCAGCTCGCGGCCTTGGGCGGCAAGCAGCTCGCCGTCGATCAGGACCCCGCGCTGCTCCATCCGCGCCAGCACCGGTATCAGGGGCACCTCCAGTTCCCTCAGCAGGCTCGCCAGCGTGGGGTTCTCCTGCAGGCGGGGCCAGAGATGCTCGTGCAGCTGCAAGGTGATGTCGGCGTCTTCGGCCGCGTAATGCCCGGCGGTTTCCACCTCGACCTGGCTGAACGGGATCTGCTTGGCGCCCTTGCCGGCGATGTCCTCGTAGTGGGTCGTCTGCCGGCCGAGGTACTTCAGCGCCAGCGAATCCATGTCGTGCCGGCTGCCGGTGCTGTTCAGCACATAGGATTCGAGCATGGTATCGAAGGCCACCCCGCCGATGGTCAGGCCGTAGCGGGACAGCACGTTCATGTCGTATTTGATGTGCTGCCCGACCTTCGCGGGGTGCTCCGCTTCCAGCAGGCTGCGCAGGGCTGCCAGCACCTCGTTGCGCGGCAACTGCGCGGGCGCGCCCGGATAGTCATGGGCCAGGGGCACGTAGGCCGCCTCCCCGGCGTGCGTGGCGAAGCTCAGGCCCACCAGGTCCGCACGCATGGGGTCGAGGTCCGAGGTCTCGGTATCGAAGGCGAACAGATCGGACGCCCCCAGGCGCTCGATCCAGCGTGCCAGTTCCGATGCATCGGTCACCAGCTGATAGTCGGCGGCGCCCGCGACCGGGTCCTCGGCGCCCAATTCCTGTAGCCAGCTGCTGAACTCATAGCGCTCGAGGAACGCGCGCAATGCGGATTCATCGACGGCCTCGCGGCGCAGCTCGCCCGGCGAGGTCTCCAGCTCGACATCGTGCCGGATGCGCGCCAGCTCGCGGGACAGCGGCAGCTTCGCCAGCGCGGCGCGCAGGTTCTCGCCGATCTTGCCGCTGATGTCGTCGGCCTGCGCCATCACCGTATCCAGATCGCCATGCTGCTGCAGCCACCTGGAGGCGGTCTTCGGTCCGCACTTCTCCACGCCCGGGATGTTGTCCGACTTGTCGCCGGTGAGCGCCAGGTAGTCCACGATCTGCTCCGGTCGCACGCCGAACTTGTGCTCCACCGCCTCGGCATCCAGGGTGGTGTCGGTCATGGTGTTGACGAGCGTGGTGTGGGGGCTGACCAGTTGCGCCAGGTCCTTGTCGCCGGTGGAGATGACGACATCCATGCCCGCCGCCTCGGCGCGTGCGGCCAGCGTGCCGATCACGTCATCGGCCTCCACGCCGGGAACCTGCAGCAGCGGCAGGCCGAGAATGCCCACCAGTTCCAGGATTGCTTCCACCTGGCGGCGCAGTTCCTCCGGCATGGGTGGCCGGTGGGCCTTGTATTCGGGGTACATGCGGTGGCGGAACGTGGGCCCCGGGGCATCGAACACCACCGCGATGTGCTCGGGCTGCGCCTCGTTGAGCAGGCGACGCAGCATGTTGGCCACGCCCAGCAACGCGCCGGTCGGCTCGCCTGCGGAATTGGTCAGGTTGGGCAGTGCGTGGAAGGCCCGGTACAGATAGGAGGACCCGTCGATCAGGTAGATCGGGGAACGGCTTGCGTGCGGGTCATTCATGCCATGCGTGGTCCGAAATCGGGTTCGCCGGTCTGGTATGCTGAGCATACTCAAAGCCATGACCATGATACAGGTCATGGGTGTTGCGGAATCGCTGTGGAATTCTGGTGATGTGTGCACGGAGAGCGCGAGACATGAGGAGACGATTCGCCGGGGCCATCCTGTCCCTCGGGCTGGTCGCGACGGCCGGCGGGCAGGACAATGGCGAGCAGGCGGGCGACCCCGCCGCGCCGCCCCCGCTGCCGCCGAAAGTGCAGGGTGAGCAGTTCGAGCCCACCGTGATCATCCGCCGCGAGGAGGAGCGGTTGGTCGAGGAGTACAGCATCCAGGGCCGCGTGTACATGGTCAAGATTACGCCGGTCAAGGGGCCGCCATATTATTACCTCGACACCGACGGCGACGGGCAGCTGGAGTTGCAGCCCGGCAAGGAGGCCCTCGAGCCGGTCCGACCTGCCTACTGGAAGGTCAAGGAGTGGGATTGACGCCATGGGGCGGAGCCGGGCGATGGGGGGCTTGGAGCGGCTGATTGCGGCCCTGGGCCGTGCCGTCGCATGGCTGACCCTGGTCATGGTGCTGGTGACGGTGTGCATCGTGGTGCTGCGCTACGGGTTCAACCTGGGCTGGATCTGGCTGCAGGAATCCGTGGTGTACATGCACGCTGCGGTGTTCATGCTGGCTGCCGCATGGACCCTGCAGGATGACGGCCACGTGCGGGTCGACATTTTCTACCGCGAGCGCAGCGATGCCTACCGCGACTGGGTGAACCTCGCCGGGTACCTGTTCCTGCTCATGCCGTTTTGTGTCTGTCTCATGGTCATGGGCTGGGAATACGTGGCGGCCTCCTGGCGCCTGCTCGAAGGCTCCCGGGAAGCCGGCGGCCTGCCCACGGTGTACCTGCTGAAATCACTGATCCTGTTGATGCCTGCGCTGCTGCTCGCGCAGGCACTGTGTGCCGGCGTCGCGGCCATCGGCAGGCTCCGCGCCGAACCGGGCTGATCGCAGCGGGGTGACTCCGGAGCGGCGACGAACCGTGGACCGGGTGCTGGCGCTGCGCCAGCCCGACCTCACCGTGCTGGCCGAGCGCCTGCACAAGCCCCGCAATCTCTCCGCCGTCATCCGGACCTGCGACGCCGTGGGCATTGACGAGGTGCACGTTGTTCCGGGTGACGAGACGCCACGCAAGCACTGGCATACCTCCCAGGGCGCCGAGAAGTGGGTGGCGGTGCGAGCGCACTCCGACGTGGCCGCAGCTGTGAAATGGTTGCGCAGGCGCGGTTTCCAGCTACTGGCGGCGCACGTTTGTGATGGCGGGATCGACTACCGCGAAGCCGACTATACGCAACCCACCGCGCTGGTCATGGGCACGGAGGCGTTCGGGGTCAGTGATGAGGCCCTGCGACTGGCGGACCAGGCAATCTTCGTGCCGATGATGGGCATGAGCCAGTCACTCAACGTCTCGGTCGCGTGCGCGGTGGTGCTGTACGAGGCGCAGCGTCAGCGGCAGGTGGCCGGCTTGTACCACGAGCGGCGCCTGGAGGATGCCCGCTACCACCACTTGCGTTTCCAATGGCTGCATCCCAAGCTGGCCCGGTATTGCCGCGAGCGGGACCTCGACTATCCGCCGCTGGACGAGGACGGGAACCTGGCCGGGCCCATGCCCCGCCCTGCGGACCCTTCAAGCCGCTGAGGCCGCGGTGCGCAGCCGGTCGATGACCGGGCGCGTGGCGGCCTGAAACCCGGTCCACAAGTGGAAGCTGGCGGCCGCCTGCTCCACCAGCATGCCCAGGCCATCCACATAGTTCAGGCCCTGTTGGGCGCACCATTGGCGCAACGGCTCGGCCGCGAGACCGTAATTCATGTCGTAGAGCGTGCCGTCGAACCCCTCCAGCCCCGCCGGCAGGATGGGCAGCTGACCGCGATGACCGGCCGAGGTGGCGTTGATGACGAGGTCGCAACCGGCGGCGCTGGCCTGCGCGAGGTCCAGGCCCGCCAGGATGCCGCCTGCTGCGAACCGCCGCACCAGCGCGGCCGCGCGCGCCGGGTGGCGGTTGCAGACCTCGATACGGGCAGGTGACGCGGCGAGCAGGTCGTGCAGCACGCCGCTGGCCGCGCCGCCCGCGCCGAGCAGCAGGATCCGGCGCCCGGCGACCGCAAGCGACAGGTTGTCCTGCAGGTCGCGAAGCAGGCCGACGCCGTCGGTCATTTCGGCCCGCCATGCGTTCGCCCCCTGAAACACCAGGGTATTGGCCGCGCGCGCGCGGCGGGCCCGCTCGGAATGGTGCCGGGCCAGATCGTACGCCACGGATTTCAAGGGCACGGTGACGTTGCAGCCGCGCCCGCCGGCAGCCGCCAGGGCCCGCAGTTCATCGGCCAGGGATTCCGCGCTGGCCGCGATGGCGCGGTATTCGATCGGCAGGCCGGCCTGCTCGGCAAACAGGTGATGGATGCGCGGCGAGAGTGAGTGTTCGACCGGTGAACCGAACAGCGCCAGCCGGATCAGTTCGTCTTCCCGATCCATGCCGCCGCCTGCAGGGCGTAGTAGCTGAGAATGCCATCCGCGCCTGCGCGCTTGATGGCAGTCAGCGCCTCGAGCACCACCGCCTCCTCGTCCAGCCAGCCGTTCTGGCTGGCGGCCTTCAGCATGGCGTATTCGCCAGACACCTGGTAGACGAAGGTCGGCACGCCAAACTCGTCCTTCACCCGCCGCACGATGTCGAGATAGGGCATGCCGGGCTTCACCATCACCATGTCCGCCCCTTCCTCGAGGTCCAGGCCGACCTCGACGAGGGCTTCGTCGCTGTTCGCCGGATCCATCTGGTAGGTGTACTTGTTGCCGCCGCCCAGGTTGGCCGCCGAGCCGACCGCGTCGCGGAACGGGCCGTAGAAACCGGACGCGTACTTGGCCGAGTAGGCGAGAATGCGCGTATTGACGTGACCGTCGGCCTCCAGGGCCTCACGAATGGCGCCGATGCGCCCATCCATCATGTCCGAGGGGGCCACCACATCGGCGCCGGCCTCGGCGTGCGACAGGGCCTGGCGGACGAGCACGTCCACGGTTGCATCGTTGAGCACGTAACCCTGGGCGTCGACCAGGCCATCCTGCCCGTGGGTGGTGAACGGATCCAGCGCCACATCCGTGATGACGCCCAGTCCGGGGGCCGACTCCTTGACCGCGCGCACCGCGCGTTGCGCGAGACCCTCGGGGTTCCAGGCCTCCCGCGCATCCTCGGACTTGGAATCGGCGGGCGTGACCGGGAAGATGGCCAGCGCCGGGATGCCGGATTCCAGGCAGGCGGCGGCGGCGGCTTGCAGTCGGTCAATGGTCAGGCGCTCCACGCCGGGCATGGAGGCGACCGGCTCGGACCGGTCGTGGCCATCGATGACGAATACGGGCCAGACCAGGTCGCCCGGTGTGAGCGTGGTCTCGCGCATCAGGCGCCGCGAGAACTCGTCAGCGCGCATGCGCCGCATGCGGGTGTATGGATAGCTCATGTCGGCTTCATCCTCGGGTTCCCTGCCAAGTTTAATGTGACTGGCAGGGCCCTGTCAGTTCGCGGCAGGCCCTTGCGGCTGCGTATCGAGGCCAAACCACCGGCTCAGCATGGTGACCAGCTCCTCCAGGCCATCGCCCGTGCTGGCCGAGAATACCTGGACACTGGCGCCGGCGGGAAGCTGGCGGCGAACGGCGAGCAGGGTGGACTGGCGGGGGCCTCGTTTCAGCTTGTCGGCCTTGGTGAGCAGTACATGGCAGGGAATGCCCGCGACATCGCACCATTGCAGCATCTGAAGGTCGAAGGGCTTCAGTGGATGACGGATGTCCATCACCAGGACCACGCCGCACAGGCTTTTCCTTCCCTCGAAGTACTTTTGCATCAGCCGTTGCCAATGGTGTTTCAGCGCCTTCGGCACCCGTGCGTAGCCGTAGCCGGGCAGGTCCGCGATCCGCCGCTCGCCATCGAGTTCGAAGATGACGATCTGGCGGGTGCGGCCCGGGGTCTTGCTGGTGCGTGCCAGCGACTTTTGCCCGGTCAGCGTGTTGATCGCGCTCGATTTGCCGGCATTGGAACGCCCGGCGATGGCGATCTCGATGCCGCTGTCCACAGGCAGTTGGCGCAACTCGTGGGCGCTCAGCGCATAGCGGGCGCTGCGAAATGGGTTGACGCTGGCCATATGAGCGAATTCCGTCGGCAGTTCCGGTGGCTGGAATGACGCCTGGTAAACCGGGATAATACCGCCCGGTTCGATCATTGTACGCATACCGCCCCGGAGAACGTGAGATGAAGCTTTCCCTGCAGGTCCTGGCCGGCATGATGCTGTCGCTGGCCGTGACCGCGAACGCGGCCGACGTGGCCGCCGGCAAGGACAAGGCCGGCATGTGTGCCGCCTGCCATGGCATCGACGGTAACAGCACCGTGGCCCTGTGGCCGCGGCTGGCGGGGCAGCATGCCGCTTACCTGGAGCGGCACCTGAAGCTGATCCAGTCCGGTGCCCGGTCCGTGCCGGAAATGGCGGGTATCGCGGCCGTGCTGACCGAGCAGGACATGGCCGACCTGGCGGCGTATTACGCGGCGCAGCAACCGGCGCCGGCGGTGGCCGACGCCGCACTGGTCGCCGCCGGCGAACTGTTGTATCGGGCCGGTAACCCGGACACCCGGATCCCGGCCTGCATGGCCTGCCACGGGCCCGCGGGTGAGGGCAATCCGCTGGCCGGGTACCCGGCGCTGGCCGGCCAGCATGCGGCCTATACCGCGCGCATGCTGAATCGCTACAAGGACGGCGAGCGCTGGGGCGCAGAGGATGCCGCCAGCGGCGTCATGGTGGGTGTCGCCCGCTATCTGAGCGATGCCGAGATCGAAGCGGTGGCCAGCTACATTCAGGGACTGTACAGCCAGGCCGAATAAACTCGGGTGCAGGGCAGTGGAACCGCCGGCGGCGGTTGCGGTCATTTTAACGGGCAGGCGGCAGGAGAGGTTGGATGAAACACTTGGCACTGATGGGTACGCTGCTGTGGATGTGTGGCGCTGGTTCGGCATGGGCGCAGGCCGAAACCCAGGAGCCCTTCCAGGAGGGCGTGCATTACGTCCGGATCGACCAGGCGCCGGCGCCCCGGGACATCGTCGAGGTCACCGAGGTGTTCAGCTACCGGTGCTCCCACTGCAACACCTTCGAGCCCTACATGCAAGCCTGGAACGCCCGCAAGCCGGCCGGCGTGGAACTGACCCGCATCCCCGTGGTGTTCGGCCGCCGGGACTGGGAGCTCTACGCACGCGCATACGTCACCGCCAGCGTGATGGGCATCGCGGAGCAAACCCACGTGCCGATGATGGATGCCATCTGGAAGGAACGCCGCGACATGCGCAGCATGGAGGCACTGGCGGACTTCTACGCCGGTTTCGGCGTCACCCGCGAGCAGTTTCTCGCTACCGCCGAGTCGTTCGCGGTGGACGCGCAGATGCGGCGCGAGCAGCGCCAGGTGCAGATCTACGGGGTGACCGGCACGCCGACCCTGATCGTCAACGGCCAGTTCCGCGTGGCCGGCAACCAGGCCGTTCCGAGCTACGACGACATGCTCCGGGTGGTCGACTACCTGGTTGCCCGTGAACTCGCGGCGTTGGAGTCCACGCCCGCCGCCGATTCGTGAGACGGCTCGGCTAAGCCAGCATGCGGGCGGCGACCAGGAGCAGGAACGCTCCGAACACCCGCCGCACCACCACCGGGCGACTGCGGTGCACGAGTCGGGCGCCCAGCGGGGCGGTGGCCACGCTGAACAGGACGACGCCCACCAGCGCCGGCAGGTGCACATAGCCCAGCACCCATCGATCGCCGCCGGCGGGGCCGATGGCGATGAACATCACCGTGCCGGCCAGCGCGATCGGGTAGCCACAGGCAGCTGCGGTGGCCACCGCGCGTGGTGCCCGGCAGCCATGCCAGAGCAGCCACGGCACGGTCATGCTGCCGCCCCCGATACCCACCAGGCTGGAAATACCGCCGATCACGTAACCCGTGAAGGTCATGGGCAGCGAGCCGGGCAGCGATCGCTGGCCATCGACCTCACGGCCCGACGCGAGGTGCAGGCCCGCCACCAGGGCGAACCCGCCGAACACGGCCGCCAGGTGGTCGCTGCTCAAATGGCCGGCCAGCAACACGCCGCTGACCGCTCCGGCCAGCAGGCCCGGCGTCAGGGTGCGGGTCACCCGCCAGTCGATGGCGCCGGCGCGGTGATGCGCGACGACCGAACTCAGCGAGGTGAATAGCATGGTTGCCAGCGAGGTGGCCACCGCCGTGTGCACGGCCATCGTGGACAGGCCCGGGTGCTGGGTGAACAGCCAGGTCAGCGCGGGGACCAACACCAGGCCGCCGCCAATGCCGAGATAACCCGCCAGGAAACCGGCGGTACTCCCGATCAGGGCATAAGCCAGCCAGGTCATTCGCCGTCGCCCGCGCCCGCGCCGCGCGTTCCGATCACTGCTTGCTGCCGACCGGGAGTTTGCATAAATTTAGAGCCGCCGATGAAGACGAACGTGCCCGCAAGCATAACCCACCGCGTCAGCCGGCCCTACCTGCGTCGATTCGGGCAAGTCGCCCTGGCGCTGCTGCTGGGTTGCCAACTGCCTGCCACAGCGCTTGCTGCGGGGGACGAGCGGGAACGATTCCGCCAGGCGTGGGGTGCCGCCAGCCACGGGGACCACGCTCGATTCCGGGAACTGAGTCGGGGGCTGGAGGGCTACCTCCTGTTTCCCTACCTGCGATACGAGGACCTGCGGGAACGTCGCGCGCGCGCGCCGGCGGCGGAGTTGGCGGCGTTCCTGGATGCCCACCGGGAGTGGGCCTTTACGGACGGCTTGCGTAATGCCTGGCTGAAGTCGCTGGCCCAACGGCGGCTGTGGCAGGACCTGATGGCGCACGGTGGCGGCAGCGCGGACACCGAGATTCGCTGCCACCTGGCCCGGGCCAGGATCGAGCTGGGCCTCACTGCCGAGCTGCTGTCCGAGGTGCAAGCCCTGTGGGCGGTGGGCCGGTCCCAGCCCGATGCCTGCGACCCGGCCTTCAAATGGTTGCGGGACGAGGATGGCATCACCCCGGCGTTGGCGTGGGAGCGTGTGCGGCTGGCAATGCTGGCCGGCAACCCACGGTTCACGCTGTACCTGGCCCGCTTCATTCCGGCCGCGGAGCGGGTCTGGCTGGAGCGGTGGCAGAAGCTGAACGCGGAGCGCTACCGGGGTCTGCAGCAGGCCCGCCACTGGCCGGACCGTGACCTGCCACGCATGATTGCCGCCATCTCCCTGCAGCGCCTGGCCAGTTACGATGCGGCCCAGGCGATGGGCGCGTTCCGCGTGCTCGACGGTCATTTCCAGTGGGAGGCCGGCGTGCGCGGCGCGACGGTGCGCGAAATCGCCCTCCAGGCTGCCGTTTCGCTGGCCCCCGACACTTCCGACATGATGCGCGAGGTGCCGGACAGTCACCGCGACCCGCAACTGCTGGAATGGTGGGCGCGACAGGCCTTGTCGGCCGGCGACTGGACCAGTCTGCAGCGCTTGATCGGGCAGTTGCCCGCCGAATCGCGCACTGACGGTCGTTGGCGTTACTGGCTCGCGATCGCGCACCTGGAACAGGGTCGGCAGGCGGAGGGTATCGCCGGGTTGCACGAACTGGCACTGGACACCAGTTACTACGCGTTCCTGGCGGCCGATCGGTTGCAGCACCCGTATACCATCTGTCCGCGCGAACCGGAATTCGACCGCGAAGCCATCCGGGTGCTCGGACAGCGGGACGACCTCCAGCGGGCCCTCGAACTCAGGGCGGTGGGGTTGCATGACTGGGCGGTTGCCGAATGGTCGCGGGCCGCCGGCCGGCTCAGCCGGGACGAGCTGCCAGTGGCCGCTGCCGTGGCCCACGAAGCCGGCTGGCATGACCGGGCGATCCATGCGCTGGGCGACAGCGGCGAATTACGCTACTACGCCTGGCGGTTCCCGATGCCCTGGCAAAGCGAGGTTGCCCGGGAGGCCAACCGCCAGCAACTGGACCCGGCCTGGGTGTTCGGGGTGATGCGCTCGGAGAGTGCGCTGATGGAATCCGCCCGCTCCCCGGCCGGAGCAATGGGCCTGATGCAGGTCATGCCGAATACCGCGAGGCGCCTGGCCCGGTCGCATGGGCTTGCGTATACCGGGCGCAGCC
Source organism: Lysobacterales bacterium (assembly GCA_011773845.1). Lineage (GTDB taxonomy): Bacteria > Pseudomonadota > Gammaproteobacteria > Xanthomonadales > SZUA-36 > WVWV01. The sequence goes on from WVWV01000131.1 coordinate 42,981, forward strand.
AGCTGCGCGATGGCGAACAGAACATCCGCTTCGGCACCACCTTCATGCGCGAGCTGATGGACCGGTTCGAGCAGAACCCGGTGCTGGTCATGGGCGCCTACAATGCAGGTCCGCGGGCGGTTGAACGCTGGCTGAGTTCACGGCCAAGCCACGACACGGAGGCCTGGATCGAAACCCTGCCCTATTACGAGACGCGCGATTACATACCGCGCGTGCTGGCATTCACGGCCATCTATGACTGGCAGATCAACCAGAAAGTACAGCGCATCTCCAGCCGAATGCCGGGCATCGATTCCGGTACCATAGGCAACCCGGAAACAGCCGAGGTGGTGTGTCTGGCCGCCCGCCAGGATGCCTAGAGATGCGGATCGTTTTGATTGGTGGCAGTGGATTTCTGGGCCGGTTCGTGGTGCGGGAACTGGTCGCGGACGGGCACCTGTGCACGGTGCTGACCCGCAGCACCCGGCGGGCCCGGTCGTTCGCCCTGCAACCCGGCGCCCGGGTCGCTTGCGCGGATGTCTATGCGGTCGAGGAACTGGTCCGCCAGATGGACGGAGCGGGCGCCGTCGTGAGCATGGCAGGCATACTCAATGAACGCGGGTTCAGCGGCAAGGGCTTCCGCCGGGTGCACGTGGAGCTGGTCAAAGGCATCATTGAGGCAGCGGCACGCGCCGGGGTCCGACGCTTGTTGCATGTCAGCGCGCTCAACGCCGGCAAGGGCACCAGCCATTACCTGCAGACCAAGGGCGAGGCCGAGGAATTGATCCGCCAGTCGGGGCTGGATTACACCATCTTCCAGCCATCCGTAATCTTCGGTGAGGGCGACCAGTTCTTCAATCGCTTTGCCGACCTGCTCCGGTGGACGCCGGTGCTGCCGCTGGCCTGCCCGGATGCGCGCTTGCAGCCGGTGTTTGCCGGTGACGTCGCCGCGGCCATGGCCGCGGCGCTGGAGGATTCCGGCGCCGTCGGCCGCAGCTACCAATTGGCCGGTCCGCGCGTGTTCACGCTGCAAGAGCTGGTGCAATGGACCGCCCGAGCGATCGGGCGGCGAACGTGGGTGCCGGGTTTGCCGCCGGTGCTTTCCAGGTTGCAGGGCCTGGTCATGGACTGGGTGCCCGGCAAGCCGTTTTCCAGCGACAACTACCGCTCGTTGCAGACGGACAATGTGGCCGATCGCAATGCGCTTGAACATTTCGGCATTGTGCCCGGTTCGGTGGCAAGCATCGTTCCGGACTACCTGGGGACCTCGATTCACCAGCGGCGATTGAGTGAAATCCGAAAACAGGCCCGGCGCTGATGGAGCTCGCCACCTACCTGGTGGGCGGTGCGGTGCGGGACGAGCTGCTCGGATTGCCGCCTTCCGAGCGCGACTGGGTGGTCACCGGAAGCACGCCCGAGGCGATGCAGGAGGCCGGATTCCGCCAGGTCGGCAGCAGTTTCCCGGTGTTCATTCATCCCGAGACCGGCGAGGAATACGCCCTGGCACGGACGGAACGCAAGGCCGGCCATGGCTACCACGGATTCAATGTCGATTTCGATCCCGCGGTCACCCTTGAGCAGGATCTGGAGCGAAGGGACCTGACCGTCAATGCCATGGCACGCGACGAGGCAGGCACGTTGATCGACCCCTTCGGCGGCCAGCGGGATCTCGAACGGCGCATCCTGCGCCACGTGTCCCCGGCCTTTGCGGAGGATCCGCTGCGGGTGCTGCGGGTCGCGCGGTTTGCCGCCCGCTTCGCGGAACTCGGCTTCACGGTCCATCCGGAAACCCTGGAATTGATGCGGCACATCGCGCGGACCGGTGAACTCGGGCACCTGGTGCCGGAGCGGGCCTGGCAGGAAATCCAGGCTGCCCTCGCCAGCCCCAGGCCCAGTGAATTCATCCGCGTGTTGCGCGCCGCCGACGCGCTGGCCGTGCTGCTGCCAGAGGTAGAGGCGTTGTTCGGCGTACCGCAGGACCCGCGCCATCATCCCGAGATCGACACCGGCGAGCACCTGTACCTCGCCGTCGATCAGGCGGCGGCGCTGGGCGGCGGCCCCGAGGTGGTGTTCGCCGTGCTGGTCCATGACCTCGGCAAGGCCCTCACGCCCGCCGCGGAACGACCGGCACACCATGGGCACGAGGCCCAGGGATTGCCACTGGTGGATGCCGTGTGCGAGCGCTTCCGGGTGCCGGTCGCAACCCGGCGGCTGGCGCGCCAGGTTGGCCGCCACCACCTGCGCTGTCATCGTATCCTGGAGGCCCGGCCCGGCACGGTCATGAGCTTGCTGGAGGGGCTCGATGCCTTCCGGCAACCGGATCTCGATGCCTTCATCATCGCCTGCCAAGCGGACTACCGGGGTCGTGCCGGTCGTGCGGACTGTGCCTACCCGCAAGGACCTTACCTGCGTGAGGCATTGCAGGCGGCGCTGGGCGTGCGCGCTCGGGATCTGGGCGGTGAGGACGACGCGCCCGGGCCGCAACTGGGCGAGCGCTTACGGCAGGCCCGGATCCGCGCGATCGGCGAGGTGACGATCCCACCGGCGCAATAGCCCGCGCGCTGGCGTGCGCAACACCATCAGGGCCAGCAGCACGCCCGCGAGATTGGCGGCGGCGTCTCGCCATTCCAGTTGGCGGTAGCCGGTCCAGAACTGCGCCAATTCCAGCACCAGGCCCAGCAGCGTCAGGAATGCCGCCCAGTGCCGCTTGCGGGCCGGCTGCACCATGCCCCACCAGTACATGACCACACCATAGGCGAGCAGGTGACCGAGCTTGTCACCGCCGGGCAGGGGGGGTGCCGGGCCCAGCCTGATCAGGGACAGCGTGACCAGCCCGAACACCATCAACCATCCCAGCGCGGTCCACAGGCGCATGGCGCGCAATGCTGCGGTCACAGCCGGTAACGCAGATCGAGCTGGCGGAACCCGCACAGCGAAGGAGCCGCATCCCGCGTGAGCGCCAGGGCCTGAAAGCGTTCGCCCATGGCGCCGGGCAGGGTCAGGTTGCGGATCTCGGTGGCCAGTTCGAGACGCTCCGCGGGCGGGCAGTCGTCGAGTGACGCCAGCAACTCGTCCAGTCCTGAGCCCAGCAGGAACATGGCCTGGCTGGTGTAGCCTGCGCACTCGAAACCGGCCGCCTGCCCGGCTTCCGCCAGCGCGGTGAAGTCCACGAAACTGCTGATATCCAGCAGGCCGGGCCACCGGAACGGATCGCCCGTGCCGCGATGCCGGTAATGGCAGACCAGGGTGCCGGTGCGGCGCTCGGGGAGGTAATACTCGCGGCGGGGGTAGCCGTAGTCGAAGAACAATGCCACCCCGCGTCGCAGTCCCTGGCCGAGGCTCGCCAACCAGGGCTCGAGGTGGAGGTTGATTTCCGACCGGTAGCCGTCGGGCAACTCGCTGAGCCGCGTGGAAAGCCGGGCGCGCACGCAGGTGTCCAGCGGCGCCGGAGCCGGAGCCGGCTGCCAGTGGAACCGATCCTGCTGGCATCCCACCTGCAGTTCCAGAATCTCCCCGGCGCGCCACTCGAATCGCTCCACGGGCAGGGCGTCGACCACCTCGTTGGCCAGCATGATGCCCTGCCAGGGTTGTTCCGGGGGTTGCTGCAACCACTCGACGCGCGGCAGAAACTCCGGTGCCCGGCGCGCGAGCGTGGCGCGCTGGACCGCGCGCAGGGAGGCGCTGCGCTCCAGGATGAGGTAACGCCCGGGCACGCGCCCGGGCGGCAGGGCCAGCAGCAGATCGGCCGCCAGGTGGCCCCGTCCGGCGCCGATTTCGAGAATGGTGTCGGTGTCCAGCTCGGCGGCAATCTCGGCGACCTGCACCGCCAGGCAGTGGGCGAAAACCCGGCCCAGTTCCGGGGCGGTGACGAAATCCCCACCGGCACCGAATTTCTGCAGCCCGGAGCTGTAGTAACCCAGCTCGGGCTCGTACAGCGCGCGTTCCATATAACGGGAGAAGGGCAGGTTGCCGTGCTGTTCGATCTCCTCGCGAATCCGGCCGCGCAGCCGCGCGCTCAGGCGCTTGAGCTCGGCAGGCGGTTCGGGCAGGATGGCGCGGGCAGGGGCGGGTGACATGACGAGGTAGTTTCGGTGAGCAGTGGAGCGATGTCCAGACAACGAGTGGCCCTCATAACGGGGGCGGCGCGTCGCATTGGGGCAGCCATCGCCAGTGAGTTGCATGCCCGCGGATGCCGGGTGGTGCTCCACTATCGTTCGAGCGCCGATGCGGCCGAGCGGTTGGCTGCCGACCTGAACCGCGCGCGCGCCGACAGCGCGGTGCTGGTGCAGGCGGACCTGACCCGCGACGAGGGCCCCGCGCAATTGGCGGAGCGGCTGCGCGAGCTGTCGCCCGGCCTCGACCTGCTGGTCAACAACGCATCGCGCTTCTATCCGACCCGGGTCGGCGAGGTGACCACGGAGCACTGGCGGGACCTGGTGGGCAGCAACCTGCGGGGCCCCTTTTTCCTGTGCCAGGCATTGCTGCCGGAACTGCGCCAGAACAGCGGGGCCATCATCAATATTCTCGACATCCACGCGGAACGACCCATGCGAGGGCACACCGTTTACTGCATCGCCAAGGCCGGCCTGGCCATGATGACACGTTCTCTGGCCCGCGAGTTGGCGCCGGAGGTGCGGGTCAATGGCGTGGCGCCTGGCGCCATCCTGTGGCCAGAGGAGGAGCCGGGGAGCGAGATGAAGGCGCACATCCTGGGACGCACCGCGCTGGGCCGCCTGGGTTCCCCGCAGGACATCGCCGGGGCCGTCGCCTACCTCGGGCTCGAGGCGCCCTACGTCACCGGCCAGGTGCTGGCCGTGGACGGAGGCCGCAGCCTGAATATCTGAGGGCGTTTCGCCGCTCGCCTCCGGCCCGGGCCCGGGTTCCGCAACAGCCGCTAGGACAGGGTTCGCGGCACCTGGGAGGAGTGATGGTGCAGTATCGGCCGCGCACTGGATACATCGATCACGAACGTGAACCGGGACGGAAACGTCAGGTTGTCCTCATCCACGTCGAAGCGGAATGAATACACACCGGTCAGCACGAACATGTACTCACCGACCTGCATTTCCCGCACGCTCCCGCCGTGCAACTCGACCTGCAGGTTGCTGCGCGTTGCGAGTTGGTGGAAATAGGCGCTGATTGCCTGCGTGCTGGCAAGCGCGTGCGGCGAGAAGGTTGGCAGCAAGGTGGCGTGTTCGGCGTACAACTCCAGCACGGCGTCCGGGTCAGCGCGGCCGACACGGTCAATCCACTGCAGGAGTACGTCTCTGGCGGTCTGTGTCATGTGGTGTCTCCTGTGCATTCCCATGCCGGCGCTGCGCCCGGCACCCGGCGCCGTAACGCCATGACCGGGTCAGCCGCCATCGAGGTCAAGGTCCACGGGCTCGAGGCTCACGCCTTCGAGCCCTGAAGCCTTCCACAGTTCCTGCATCGTCTGGCGCTCCAGTGGGTGCACCAGGTCGGGCGCCAGGTCGCTGAGGGGCTTGAGCACGTGTGCGAAGCTGAGGATCTCCGGGCGTGGCAGCTGCAGGTCCCGGTCATCCAGAACCCGGTCATCGAACAACAGGATGTCGATATCCAGTGTCCGGTCGGAAAATTTCGGCGCCGTCCGGTCGCGCCGGAACCGATCTTCCAGCGCACGCAGGAAGTGCCGCAACTGCTGCGGTGAGCGTGGGGTCACGACCTTCGCGACCAGGTTGATGAAATCATTGCCGGTGAAACCGACGGCGCGGCTGCGATAGATCGGGGACAGCGCGCAATCGGCAAAATGTGCGCGCAGTTCGCTGACGGCGGCGCGGATATGGAATTCGGCATCAATGTTGCTGCCGAGGCTGAGGAAGGCGACGCTCACCCGGGTCGTGGGCCCCGCTCGATGATGACGCCTACTGCGCTGGAACCGCGCACCGCCCCGGGCTTGCTCAGCTTGAGGCGCAACCACGTCACTGGAAACTCCTCCAGGATGATGCGGGCACAGTGCTCGGCCAGCGCTTCCACCAACTGGAACTCGCTCGCCTCCACGAACTGGATGAGGCGCTTCGATACCGCTTTGTAATCCAGCGTGTCCTCGATGCGGTCGGTGTCTGCCGCGGCCCCGATATCAAAAGCCATTTCCAGGTCCAGGCTCACGGTCTGGGTAATCTCCCGCTCCCAGTCGAATACGCCGATGACGGTCTGGATCCGCAAGTCGTCGATAAACACGATATCGCCTGTCATGCCATTGCCCCCGGGAGTGGTTCCAGGCTGTCCAGCGGCCACCGTGCCCGCGCCTCGATCGCAAGCCCTTCGGTGGCGCCGGCCTGCAGCCGCTGGCAGCCCGCGAATGCGATCATGGCGCCATTGTCGGTGCAGAATTCGAGCCGCGGATACGACACTTTCCAGCCATATTTGCGGCCCGCCGCGCGCAACCCATCGCGCAGGGCCCGGTTGGCGCCGACACCGCCGGCAACCACCAGTGTCCGCGCGCCCGTGTGCTGCATGGCCCGACGGCACTTGATGACCATCGTGTCGACCACCGCGCACTCGAATCCGGCGGCAATGTCCGCCGCCGCGCCCGGTTCTTCGGCATGGGTGCGCCACAGGTTGAGGGTGTGCGTCTTGAGGCCGCTGAAGCTGAAATCCAGGCCCGGTCGGTCGGTCATCGGCCGCGGAAATGCATAGCGTTGCGGGTCTCCCTGTTGCGCCAGGCGAGCCACCGCGGGCCCGCCCGGGTAGCCCAGTCCGAGCAGCTTGGCCGTTTTGTCGAATGCCTCGCCGGCGGCGTCGTCCAGGGTCTCGCCCAGCACCGTGTAGCCGCCAACGCCCGTGACTTCCACCAGCATCGAGTGCCCGCCCGACACCAGCAGCGCCACGAACGGGAATTCCGGTGGCTCAGGCTCCAGCATGGGTGCCAGCAGGTGGCCCTCCATGTGATGCACCGCGACCGCGGGGCAGTCCAGCGCCAGCGCCAGGCTGCGGCCGACCGCGGCGCCCACCAACAGGGCGCCGATCAGCCCCGGGCCTGCCGTGTAGGCGACCCCATCGATGTCCTCGCGGCGGCGGCTGGCCTCCGACAGGCAGGCATTGACCAGCGGCAACAGTTTTCGAACGTGGTCCCTGGAAGCGATTTCAGGGACGACGCCACCGTAATCGGCGTGCAGTTCCACCTGGCTGTAAAGCGCGTGCGCGAGCAGACCCTGCTCGCTGTCGAACAGGGCCACGCCCGTCTCGTCGCACGATGTCTCGATTCCAAGTACCAGCACAATTGCAAGCCCGTTCTGACCGGCCGAATCGCGGGCATTGTAATCCAAGCCCGGGCGGACTTCTGCCCGGGCAGCGCCGCGCGATGCGGATCAATACATCGGGTAAGATGGTTCACGGCACGAAAGGAGGCAGGCAGTGGCGGATAATCTGGGCATCGTGGCTGCGGGGCACCGGGAGACTTCCCGCTCTGCCGTCACGATGCTGGAGGCCGGCGGCAACGCGTTTGATGCCGTACTGGCGGCGCTCTGCACTGCCTGTGTCGTGGAGCCCATGCTGACCAGCCTCGGTGGTGGCGGATTTCTGATGGCCCAGCCGGCTGGGCAACCGGCCCGCGTCTATGACTTCTTCGCCCACACCCCGTCCCGGCGCCTGCCCCCTGAAGCCCTGGATTTCTACCCGATCGTCGCGGACTTTGGCACCGCTACCCAGGAATTCCATATCGGCATGGGATCCATTGCCGTGCCCGGCGTCGTGGCCGGACTGTTCGAGGTCCATCGCCAACGCTGCCGGCTGCCGTTCGCCGATATCCTCGCGCCCGCCACGGTGCTGGCGCGCGAGGGTGTGGAGATGAATGACTTTCAGCACTACATCAGCACCATCCTGCTGCCCATCCTGAGCGCCTCGCCGGGCGCCATGCGCCTGGCAGCCACCGCGGCGCGGCCCGACCAGATCGCGCCGGCGGGTGCCACGGTCACCAACCCGGATCTTGCCGCGACCCTGGAGGCATTCGTGACCGAGGGTGAAGACCTCTTCTATCGCGGCGAGCTGGCCAGTCAGCTGGTGCGTGACTGCCAGGAGCACGGAGGGCTGCTCACCCTGCGCGACCTGGAGAATTACCGGGTGCGGGTCCGGTCACCCGTCCGCTTCAGTTCTCATGGTGCGCATTTCGCGCTCAACAGCCCGCCCTCGCCCAGTGGTTGCCTGATCGCTTTCGCGCTGGCCTTGCTCGAAGACCAGGCCCTGAGCTCATTGCAATGGGGACACGCGGAGCACGCGCTCGCGCTGGGACGGGCGATGCGGCTGGCGGGGCAACTGCGGCGCGAGCACAGGGTGGACCTTGAGCTGGATGACGATAAGGTGGCCGCCATCCTGGATGCGGGCCACCTTCGCAAGTGGTGCGATGCGATGGCGGATTCGCCGATGTCATCGCGGGGCACCACCCACATCAGCGTGGCGGATGCGGAGGGCAACCTGGCCAGCCTCACCGTCTCCAACGGGGAAGGTTCCGCCTATGTCCTGCCCGGCACCGGAATCATGCTGAACAACATGCTGGGCGAGGAAGACCTTCACCCGGCGGGCTTCCATCATTGGCCAACCGACCGGCGCATGGTCTCGATGATGTGCCCGACCGTCGCCACGCTCCCGGATGGCAGCCAGGTGGCCCTGGGCACCGGCGGTTCCAACCGTATCCGCAGTGCGATCCTCCAGGTTCTCCTCAACCTGTTGGAATTCCGCATGCCGCTGGAGCAGGCGGTGGCGTCGCCCCGCCTGCATCTGGAAGGGAGCCACCTGAGTATCGAAAGCGGCTTTGATTCCTTGGCGCTGGATTGTCTGCGACAGGAATGGCCGGATGTGCGCATCTGGCCGGAGCCCAGCCTGTTCTTCGGTGGGGTCCACGCAGTCGAGCGGCTGGCGGACGGTGGTTTCCGGGGTGCCGGTGATCCCCGCCGCGGCGGGGTGGTCGCCCTCGCGGTCCGCTGAGCGCTCATTTGACTTTTGCACGCACGCCATACAACGCGGTAGAATATCTGGCTACGCCCGCGTGGGGCGGGACCAACCCGTGGCAGCGAATTTGGAGTTGAAATGCCCAGCGTAAAAGTCCGCGAAAACGAGCCATTCGAGTACGCGTTGCGACGCTTCAAGCGCTCGTGCGAAAAAGCCGGCATCCTGGCGGAGACCCGGCGCCGCGAGTATTACGAGAAACCGACGCAGGAGCGCAAGCGCAAGGCGGCGGCGGCCGTCAAGCGCAATCTGCGCCGGCTGGCGCGCGACGTCAACCGACGCACTCGGTTGTACTGACCACCCCGGGGCGCCGCGTCCTGCGGTGCCGGTACAGCCTTGATGTCACTCAAGAACCGTATCCAGGAAGATGTCAAGCAAGCCATGCGGGCCCGTGACAAGGCGCGCCTGGCCGCCCTGCGCCTGATTACGGCATCGATCAAGCAGAAAGAAGTCGACGACCGCGCCGAGCTCGACGATGGGGGCGTGTTGGGGGTGCTTGACAAGATGGCCAAGCAGCGGCGTGAGTCACTCGGGCAGTTTCTCGACGCCGGGCGCGAAGACCTGGCCCGCCAGGAACAGTTCGAGCTGGATCTGCTCGCCGAGTACATGCCGGAGCCATTGGGCGAGTCGCAATTGACCGCGCTGATCGATCAGGCGATCGAAGCAACCGGCGCCAGCACCATTCGCGACATGGGCCAGGTCATGCAGAACCTGCGCGGCCAGGTGCAGGGTCGCGCGGACATGAAGGCCGTGAGCGACGCCGTCAAGGCGAAGTTGAACGCCTGATGATCACCATGGCCGCAGCCGCTGAACTCGCTGCGCCACACCTCCGGGGGACGGTCGCGCGATGAGCGGGCGCATTCCTGAGTCGTTCGTGGAAGAACTGCTGGCGCGTACCGACATCGTCGAGGTCATCGAGCGCCGCGTCGAGCTCAAGCGCGCGGGTGCCGAATTCAAGGCCTGTTGCCCGTTCCACGAGGAGAAGACGCCCTCGTTCACCGTCAGCCCCCGCAAGCAGTTCTACCACTGCTTCGGCTGTGGGGCGCACGGTTCGGCCATCGGCTTCCTCATGCAGTTCGAAGGCCTGGAGTTTCCGGATGCGGTCGAGGAACTGGCGCGCAACGCTGGCCTCGAAGTGCCGCGGTCAAAGTCGCGATCCCAGCCCCGGGCGCAAGCCGGACTGTACGAGGTGCTGGAACGCGCAGCGGAATTTTTCAGCGCCCAGCTGCCCACCCATGCCGGGGCGGTCGAATACCTGAAATCCAGGGGGCTCTCGGGCGAAATCTGCCGTGACTTCCGCATCGGTTATGCGCCGGATTCCTGGCACGCGTTGCAGGAGCATCTCGGGCGCGAGGCCGGGATGCCCACGCTGATGCAGCGTGCCGGGTTGTTGAGCGAGGGCAAGGGCAAGTCATACGACAAGTTCCGCAACCGCATCATGTTTCCGATCCAGGACCGACGCGGGCGCGTGATTGCTTTCGGCGGGCGCGCGCTGCAGGACGATGGCCCGAAATACCTCAATTCACCGGAAACCGAAATCTTTCACAAGGGCCGCGAGTTGTATGGCCTGTACCTCGCCCGGCAGCGCGCCGGGCGGCTGGCGTCCATCATCGTGGTCGAGGGCTACACGGATGTCGTGGCCCTGGCCCAGTTTGGCCTGCGCCACGTGGTCGCGACGCTGGGGACTGCCACCACGCTGCAGCAGGCAGAGCTGCTGTTCCGGGCCGCCGACACGGTCGTGTACTGTTTTGACGGAGACGAGGCCGGCCGCAAGGCAGCCTGGCGGGCGCTGGAGGCGACCCTGCCGCAGTTGCGCGAGGGGCGCCAGGCCCGGTTCCTGTTCCTGCCCGAGGGCGAGGACCCCGACAGCCTCATCCGGCGCCAGGGCAGGGAGGCTTTTGAAGAGTTGCTCGAAGACGCCCAGCCGTTGTCGGAATTCCTGTTCGAACACTTCACCGAGCAACTCGACATGCAAAGCATCGATGGCCGGGCGCGGCTGGTTGAACTGGCCATGCCCCTGCTCGACGCCCTGCCCGCGGGCGTGTTTCGCAACATGATGCTGGAACGGCTGGAATCGCTGGCGCAACATCGACTTCCATCCCAGCGGCGGCCCCCGGCGCCGGCCGGTGGCCGGGCACCGGCAGAGCGCTCCGGCTCCGCCCGCACGCCCATGCGACTGGCGATGGCGCACCTGGTGCAGAATCCCGGGCTGGTCGAGTATGCCGGCACGCTCGACGAGTTCGCGGGCTGTGATCTACCCGGCGTGGACCTGTTTCTCGAGCTTGTTGAGTTCTGTGGGCAACGCCCCAATATCACCACCGCTCAATTACTCGAACTGTGGCGTGACCATCCAGGGCAGAAACACCTGCGCAAGCTGGCGATGTGGCAACTGCCCGGGGCGCCGGAGCAGCAGGCGCTCGAGTTTCGGGATGCGGTGACGGGGGTCAGGTTGCAATGGGTTGCGCAGCAACTGGCGAGCCTGCCCAGGATCGTGGAGCAGAGCAACGAGGAGCGGGATCGATTTCGCGATTTGCAGCAGCGTCAGCAGGACCTGAAGAAGGACCTGCGGGGCGCCCTCGACTGAGTGGGTTGCGACGCAGTCGCGCCAGGTCGCTGCGATACCGCCCATGGTCTATAGTTAGCTAGCCAAGATTTTTATGAACCAGAATCAGCAATCTCAGTTGAAACAGCTCATCACCAAGGGCAAGGAGCAGGGGTTCCTGACCTACGCACAGGTCAACGATCACCTGCCCGATGACATCGTCGATCCGGAGCAGATCGAAGACATCATCAACATGATCAACGACATGGGGATCTCGGTGCACGAAAAGGCGCCGGATGCCGATTCGCTCATCCTGAATGATTCCGCCTCGACGGACGCCGACGACGAAACCGCGGCCGAAGAGGCGGCGGCCGCGCTCGCGGCGGTCGAGACCGAGATCGGGCGCACCACCGACCCGGTGCGCATGTACATGCGCGAGATGGGCACCGTGGAACTGCTGACCCGCGAAGGCGAAATCGCCATCGCCAAGCGCATCGAGGCTGGCCTGCTGCAGGTCAACGAGGCGCTGGCGCGGTTCCCGGGGACCTATGCCACGCTGCTGGAGAACTTCGTGCTGTATCAGGAAGGGCGCCAGCGGCTGGCCGAGCTGCTCACCGAGTTCGTCGATCCCCACGCGCCGGACGAACCCATCCCCCCGGCCCAAAAACCGGGTGAGGCCAAGGCCGAAGACGAGGACGAGGATGAGGCCGAAACGGCCCCGACCGGCCCGGATCCGGAGGAGGTGGTGGAGTTTTTCACCCGCCTGGGCAAGCTGAACGCCCGTTTCGTGAAGCTCTGCGAAAAGCACGGTCCGGGATACCCGCGGGCGGAGAAGATTCGTGGTGAGATGGCGGAGCTGTTCATGCAGCTCAAGATGCCGCCGAAGATGCTCGATCATCTGATCGACCGCCTCCGGTATACCGTGTCGCGACAACGCGACCTGGAACGCATGATCATCGAGTTGGTGGTCAACCGTGCGCGCATGCCCAAGCGCGGCTTCATGACGAGCTATGCGGGCAACGAGTCGAACCTCAAATGGGTCGACTCCGTGGTGCGCGGCAGCAAGCAGAAATGGGCCCCGGCGTTGCGGCAGCATGCCAAGGAGATCAAGGCCATCCAGGAGAAACTGGGGCGCCTGGAAACCGAGACCCGTGTTTCCATCGAGGATCTCAAGGACATCAACCGCAAGATGTCGATCGGCGAGGCCAAGGCGCGCCGCGCGAAGAAGGAGATGGTCGAGGCCAATCTGCGTCTGGTGATTTCGATCGCCAAGAAATACACCAACCGCGGCCTGCAGTTCCTGGACCTGATCCAGGAGGGCAACATCGGCCTGATGAAGGCGGTCGACAAGTTCGAGTACCGGCGCGGCTACAAGTTCTCCACCTACGCCACCTGGTGGATCCGGCAGGCCATCACCCGCGCCATCGCCGACCAGGCGCGCACCATCCGCATTCCGGTGCACATGATCGAGACCATCAACAAGCTCAACCGGATCTCGCGGCAGATGCTGCAGGAGATGGGCCGGGAGCCCACGCCCGAGGAGCTTTCGGTCCGTATGGAGATGCCGGAAGACAAGGTCCGCAAGGTGTTGAAGATCGCCAAGGAGCCGATTTCCATGGAGACGCCCATCGGCGACGATGAGGATTCGCATCTCGGCGACTTCATCGAGGACGCCAATATCGATTCCCCGATCGAGTCGGCCACCGGCTCGGGGCTGACCGGTACGGTGCAGGATGTCCTGAGCGGCTTGACGCCGCGCGAGGCCAAGGTGCTGCGCATGCGCTTCGGGATCGACATGAATACCGATCACACGCTCGAGGAGGTGGGTAAGCAGTTCGACGTCACGCGCGAACGCATCCGCCAGATCGAGGCCAAGGCGCTCAGGAAACTGCGCCATCCCACCCGCTCCGAGCAGCTGCGGAGCTTCCTCGACCTGGATTGATGCGACTGCGAAATGCGCTTCCCGCACAGGCCCGCCCCCGCGGGNNCCGCCCCCGCGGGCCTTTTTCGTTGACGCGACGGGATGCTGCCGACGGGTGGTGCGGTTACAATTCGGTTCGTCGCTTGGGCCCTTAGCTCAGTTGGTTAGAGCAGTCGACTCATAATCGATCGGTCGCTGGTTCGAGTCCAGCAGGGCCCACCATTTGACTGCATTGTTGAGCCGACCCGAGCGGGCATCATGGCAGCATGAACCCGAATTACCGATGGCTATGCCTGGCGATTGGCCTTGCCGCGGCGGGGCCTGTCGATGGCGCGCCCCTGTTCGAAGAAGAAGCGGTGCTGGAAATCGGGCTGACCGGCCCGCTAAGCGAGTTGTTCTCGAACCGGGCCGAGCGGGTCGAGTATCCCTTCACCCTGGAAACGGGCGGCGCCGGGTTCGAGCTGGACGTTCGGGTCCGCGGCAAGAGTCGCATCCGGGTGTGCGACTTTCCGCCATTGCGCCTGAACTTCGAGCGAGGCCACACCGCGGGAACCGCGTTCGCCGGCCAGCATCGCTTGAAGCTGGTCACGCACTGCATCAATGATGATCGCGGCGAGATCGATCTGCTGGAGGAGTACGTCGCCTACCGCCTGTTCCGGGTGCTGTCGGATTTCAGTTACCGGGTCCGGCTGCTACGCCTGCGCTATGCGGACAGTACCGGGAAGCTCGACCACGGGGCGCGCGAGCGCTTCGGGTTCGTGATCGAATCGACGCGTGAGCTGGCGGCCCGGACCGGCACCGAGCCGCTGGACTTGGCGGCCCTCCGGCTAAGCCGTGTGCACTCCGACCAGGCGGCGCGGGTGTTCGTCTTTCAGTACCTGATCGGCAACACGGACTGGTCGTTCGTCACCTCGGACGGCGAACAGCACTGCTGCCACAACGGTAAATTGCTCTCCGGCGGCGACGGAATCTACTACGTGCCGTTCGACTTCGATCTCGCCGGGCTGGTCAACGCCCCTTATGCGAAACCCGATCCTTCGCTGCGCCTTCGCAACGTTCGCAAGCGGCGCTACCGGGGTTACTGCATGGACGACGCTGCCCTGCAGTCGGCCTTGCGCCAGGTCGTTGCCGAGCGCGCGAACCTGCTCGGCGTGGCCGCTTCCACGCCGGGCCTGGATGCCGCCGACCGGACGCGGATCACGGAGTACCTGGAGTCGTTTTTCGAACGCGCCGCCGACGAGCAGAAGATGCTGAAGTCCTTCGCGCGGCAGTGTCTCGATTGAAATCCGGCGCCGCTGGAAAGCCTTTTGCCCGGTGATTTTTCACCTAGAATCGGTATCGACCGGAGACAGTTCGCCGTAAGGGCGGTGAGGGGTCGTGGACATGTCGATCCAGGATTGGGGAGCTATTGGCGAGGTGGTGAGCGCGATCGGCGTGATCGCCACGCTCCTGTATCTGACAACACAGATACGCCAGAACACCCGGCAGATGCGGAGCGAGGGGCATCAGGCCATCACGGACTCCTACAACGTCACCCTCGGGCAGCTGCTCGCCAGCGATGCCCTGTTCGAGACGATCGTACGGGGGTGTCAGGATTGGGACAGCATTACGGCGTTCCAGCAATCGCAATGTCACATTTTCTTCCACCAGCACCTGATGCACTTCCGGGTGGCGTTTCAACTCCATGCCAAGGGCGCCATCGATGATGACGTCTACCAGAGCATCGAGGACATGCACGTCAGGTTCATGGCCAATCCGGGTAATCGCGTGTGGTGGGAGATGGTCGGCGCATCGATGGTCGAGGAACAGTTGGCGCGCAGGATCAGCGCAAAACTGGCCAGCGTCGAGGGCACCGGCCGCTCGACCACCGAGGCGTGGGCATTCTTCGACCCCAAGAACTGGCGCCATGCAGATGACGCCTGAGCGGGCGTCGTGGCCGACCCCGGCCAGCGACCGCTGCGCATCGGCCGGCCAGGGCACCGGGCGGAGCCGGGCCCCGCACCGTTGTTGGCGCGGCGTATATAATGCGCCCCGTGCAAGGAGCGCGGCGGCGGAGCCCTGAGCATGGCAGCCAGAACACGTAACGCATTGCTGATGCGGGTGGTCGGATACTACCTGTTCCTGATCACGCTGTTGCTGGTGGCGGCGTTCAAGGCGCCGGACGCACTGCGCTACCTGCCGTTCGGCGGCCTCGGAAGCCTCGTCGAACTGGACGCCCACACCGGGCTCGACAGCCTGGCCGAGAAGATGTTGCTGGCCAGTCGCTCCGCCGACGCCTTGGTGGATTCCTTCAACCTGTTCTCCGCCATGATCGGCACGCTGATCGTGATGCTGCCGCTACGGCGGGTGTACCTGTTCCTGCAACAGGACCAGCCGTCGAGGCCCGCGGTGGCGTCCAGCCTGCTGGTCCTGCCGCTGGTGGTGACCGCCATCGTCTACGTGGTGCGCTTCAGCCTGCCGCTTGCGTTTGCCCTGGCCGGCATTTTTGCGGGCGTGCGTTACCGGACCACCCTCAAGAACCAGGCCGATGCGTTCTTCACTTTCGCCAGCATCGGCGTGGGGCTGGCGGCCGGTACGCGGTCGTTGGGAATCGCAATGGTGCTGGCGCTGTTCTTTGGCGCCACCGTGCTGCTGGCCCCGCCCTGGCGGGCGGAGGCGGGCGTCGGCGAGGAGGATTGACGCGGGCCGCGACCCTATTGCCGGGTCTCTTCCGAACCTGCCTCGGTGGCCGCGCTGGCCTGGGCCTTCTTTGCTTCCTGGATGTGCTCGAGGCTCCTGCGGTATGCCTCGGTGACCTTCTCCACGCCGCTGGGCTGCAGGGCTCCCGTGTTGCCGGCGGCGACGTAGGTCGCGTACACCCCGGAGGCGGACATCAGCGCGGCCGAAACGAGGCGGACGTCGAAACCCTCATCCTTGAGCTGGTTGGCGAGCTCGATGAATTTACCTGTACACTGATTATGGGATTCCCGATCGTTCAATGGACGTCTCCGCAGGGGGTCTCTCGAAAGAAAGTGCGATTATAGGGCATTTGCGCCGCTAGCCGTCACATTCCAGTCCGGCCATGGCGGTCAGCCGCACCAGGCTCAGCTGCCCCGAGCCAAAGCCCGCCTCGTCGCTGGCATAGGTGGCGGTGCCGCTCGCGCAATCGAGCTCGAGTTGCAGCGTGCCCCAGGGCGTGACGGCGACGTCGTTGGGGTCGAAGGCGGCGCCGAACCGCGCACCCCGCGTGGTCGATAGCTCGTTGAAAACCAGCGTGCTCCCCTGTACCTCCCCCACACCGAAGAACCAGCGGCGGTTGCCGGCCGGGTCGTAACTGAACCAGTACACCACGGCGGTACCGTTGCTGA
>WVWV01000080.1:0-8875 GCA_011773845.1 Lysobacterales bacterium
GCTGCAGTGCGCTCACTGACCGCGGCCACCGCGCTGGTGGTCTCGCGGCTGGCCTGTTGCAGCGTCGCATGGCTCTGCCGGAGTTCGGCGTTGGCGGCCTCCAGCTCATCCAGGCGTTCGCTCAACACCTGCAGTTGGGCGCGCAGGGCGACAAGATCGGGGTCTGCGGATTCGGCCGCCAGGCCCAGCCCGGGCAGTGCGAGCAGCAGGATCCAGGCCAGGGTTATCGGTTTGCGTCTCATCACAGAGTGCCCTCTCGATTCCGATGGGTGGAAAGGATTTGCGCGGCAGTATATGACGGAAATATGACGTTTCTGTGACGGTTTGTCGGCAGCCGGCGAATCGATGGATTCGGTGGTCCGGGTCCGGATCACCGCGTGACCGGGATGGGGCGGTGTGCCCCCGGTGAGTCAAACCCTCCCGGTCCCTGCGCGGCACACGCGGCAGACGATTCCCGGGATTAAGGGGTTGCCGCCTCGGGTTCCGGCGCCATCACGCGCCGCTCGACAGGAAACCGGCAGATGAAGCGGCTGCCTGCGCCCAATTCACTCTCGATTGTCAACCGCGCCTGGTGGGCGTTCAGCACGTGTTTGACGATCGCCAACCCCAGGCCGGTGCCACCGGAATTGCGCGAGCGGTCCGCGCCGACCCGATAGAAGCGCTCGGTGAGCCGCCCGATGTCCCGCTTGGGGATACCGATGCCGGTGTCGGCGACGCTCAGAGCGGGACCATCCGCCCGGTCTTGCCAGCGCACGGTCACCCGACCGCCATCCGGAGTGTAATGGATGGCGTTACTGATCAGGTTGCGAAAAGCGCTTTCCAGGTCCGCGGCAGTGCCGCGCAGGTGCAAGCCTGGCTGGATTTCAAACCGCAGTGCATGATGCCCCTGGCTGAGTTCCTCGGCCTGCTCCTTCAGGAGCATCAGCATGGCCGGAATATCCACTGCCGCCTGCGCGTCCTCCTGCTCACCGCCTTGCAGCCGGGCGAGTTCCAGCAGGTCACCGAGCAAGGCCTGCATTTGCCTGGCCTGATCCTGCATGCGCAGGACGACGGGTTGCAGCTCCTCTTCGCAACTCTCCTGCATGGATTCGAGGTAACCGAGCAGGACCGTCAGCGGCGTACGGAGCTCGTGCGACACGTTGGCGACGAAATCCCGGCGCACGCGCTCCAGGTTGTGAATTTCGGTCGTGTCCCGCAGGATCAGCAGCCGCTGGCCCTGCCGATACTTCATCGCACTGATGCACAGGTGGACGGTGCTGTCGCCGGGGCAGGGTATTTCCAGGCGGCTCTCGACCCGGTCCTGGACGGCCAACCAATTGGCGAAATCCGAACCACGCAGCAGGTTGGTGACCGGCCGGCCCAGGTCATCGGGGATTCTCAGGCCCAGCAGTAGCCGCGCCGCGTCATTGATCCCGGTCAAGCGGTCATCGTCGTCGATGACGATGACGGCGTCGGGGAACGCATCGGTCATGCCCTCGAATTCCCTGCTCAGCTCCTGCAACTGCTCGGCTTGCAATCGGTTGCGGTTCTTCAATTCCGTGATGTGGTTAAAAAGGTCCGACCACAGACCCAGGCTGCGCGGCGGCTCGCGGGCGCCGCTGTTGAGCCAGGCATTCAACCTCCAGGCGTTGAGCGCATACCACAGCAATAGCGCGGCCAGCGCGATCGCGATGACCGTGACGGGCTCGCCGCTCAGCCACGCAACGGCCAGCACCGCAGCGGCCGCGAGCAGGGCGCGGCCCAGGTGGTGCTGCCAGCTTCCTGTCGCCATGGGCCGGTTCAATCCTCAGCGAGAAACCGGTACCCATGCCCTCTCACGGTCTGGACGCAATGGCTCAGACCGTGCTTTTCCAGGGCCTTGCGCAGCCGGCGGATGTGCACGTCCACGGTTCGTTCCTCGAGGTATGCGTTCGTACCCCACACGTGGTCGAGAAGCTGCACGCGGCTGTATGCACGGCCCTGATTGGACATGAAGAATTCCAGCAATCGATACTCGGTGGGGCCCAACCGCACCTCTCCGGTATCGACCAGTGCCCGCCGCGACAAGGTGTCCAGGGTGAGCTTGCCGGCCGTGATCCGGCCGCGGGCATCGGCCGGGCTGGCCCGTCGCAGTACGGCCTGGATGCGTGCGATCAGTTCCCGCGGCGAGAACGGCTTGACGACGTAATCGTCGGTGCCCGCCTCCAGGCCCGCCACCCTGTCGTCTTCGGTGACCTTGGCGGTCAGCATGATGATGGGAATGTCGGAGGTCACCGAGTCGCGGCGCAGACGGCGGGTCAGGTCGAGACCGCTCACCCCCGGCATCATCCAGTCCATCAGGATGATGTCCGGCTTGCAGTCGCTGATCGATGACAGGGCCTGGCGGGCGTCGCCGGCGCCCCTCACGTCCATGCCCACCCGGCGCAGGGCGAATTCGATCATCTCGCGGATGGCGGCTTCGTCGTCCACCACGAGGACGTTGGCGGCACGATCGCTCATGGCATTTCGGGATCACGCTTCATGCCCTGCCATTATAACGGGCGACATGACAGTTTGATGACAGGTTGGAAGCGGTGGGAATGTGGCGCCCGGCCGCGAAACCCTTGCTCAGCTGCTTTGGCGCTGCTCCGCCAGCTGGCCCATCTGGATGCGCAGCTCCAGCAGGCGCGCCGTGACCCGCGAGCGCTGGTAGTAATCCAGGTCGGGCTTGCGCGACAGCATTTCGAGCTGCTGCATGGCTTCGCGGATGCCGCCGCGCTGGTAATACGACTCGGCAATGGCCTCGGCGGCCCGCACATGGTCGCCGGCGATGTTGGCGGCGCGGGCGTACAGCGCGTAGAGCGCGGGGTCCTCGCCCCGCAACAGGATCTGCTGGCGCAGGATGACGCTGGCGGTTTCCGCCTGCTGGGCGTTGTTGCCGCGGATCAGCGCTTCGCTGTACTGCATGGCGATGGCATGGTTGCCGGGGAAGTTGTGGTACAGCCCGGCCAGACGGTACAGGGCGAGGTCCGCGCGGCCCCGCTCGAGATCGAGGTTGGCGCTCTGCAGTTGATAAGCCAGGCGTCCCGGGTCCCGCTCGAGCAGGCCCGCGAGGAGTTCGGCTGCGGCTTCGAACTCGCCCTCGCGTTGCAGCGCGATGGCCATTCCGAAGCGGTTGGCCTCGGCCTGCGGTGGGCTTTGGATGACCTCCTGGCGGTTCCTGAAGTGCGTGATCGCATCCTCCGGCTCGTCCTCCAGCAGCGCGCGCAGCCGGGCCTGCATGAGGTAGAAGTCGACCCCGTCGGCGGTGGCGGGACGGGGCATGCTCATGGCCCGGTCCTCTGCTTCCGCGATTCGATTGACGGTGACCGGGTGGGTGCGCAGGAATTCGGGCGGACCCTCGCCGTTGGCCCGGGTCAGGCGATTGAGCTTGGCGAAAAACGAGGCCATGCCCTGCGGGTCATAGCCGGCCTGCCACAGCGTCTGGATGCCGATGCGATCAGCCTCTTTCTCGTTCTCGCGCGTGAAGTTGATCTGCATCTGCTGCGCCATGGCATTGGTGCCCATCACCGCGCCCGTAATCGCATCGCTGTCACCGCCGCTGGCGAGGATCATGCCGAGCATGACCAGCGCCAGGGGAATGCTCATCCGCTGTGCCTTCTCGAATGCCCGGTACAGATGCAACTGGGTGATGTGGGCCACCTCGTGCGCCAGCACGCCGGCCACTTCGTGCTCGGTCTCGGCGGACAGGATCAGCCCGCTGTGCAGCGCGATGACGCCGCCGGGTGCGGCGAACGCGTTGACGTTCGGCTCATCGAGCACCACGAAGATGAAGGCCTTGTCGGGGCGGTCGCTGTTGGCCACCAGGCGGTAGCCCATGTCGGAGAAGAAGTCGCTGATCTGGGGATCCTCCACCAACACCTCGTAGGCGCGCATCTGGCGCACCAGCGCCTTGGCGTAATCGCTTTCCTCGCGCTCGGAGATGACGTTCTCGGCGGAATTGCCCATGTCGGGCAGTGGCACACGCCCGGACTGGGCTGCGGCAGAACAGGCCACTGCCGCGACCAGCGCGGCCAGCAGCCAGCGCGGCCAGCGACGTTGCCTGGCAGGTTTGTGGCTCATGACCTGGATGTGACTCCGCCCATGGATTCTGAGACAATCATTTGTCCCCCGGGTTCGGTCAGGGGCCGTTGGCCCGGGCCGAATCCGAGCCCCAGGATGCTTATCTAACGTGCAAATGCTGGTCGTTGTCAACGCGAGCCCCTGGGGCTCTTCCAGCGCCGCGGCGGCGTTCCGCTTCACGCATGCGGCCGTGGAAGCGGGTCAGCAGGTGGTCGCGGTATTCTTTCACGGGGATGGCGTGTACCACGCGCTGCCAGGCGGCATGGCGGATGACGGCTTGCCCGACGTCCACCACCAATGGCGGGGGCTGGCGCAGGCCCACGGCTTCGAATTGCTGGTCTGCCCGGCGGCGAGTGCCCGCCGCGGTGCACCGGCGGTTCAACAGGCTCTGGCGCCACCCTTCAGGCTGGCAGGGCTGGTGGAGTTGTTCAGCCGCGTGGGCTCCAGCGATCGCGTGGTGGGATTCTAGCTGTGCCGACCGCAGAGCCGCGCATTGGCCTGGTCATCCGCAGTGGCCCGTTCCAGGGGCGTTCGTCCCGCGATCAACTCGACATGGCGCTGGCGGCTGCCTCGCTGGGCCAACGCCTGCTGCTGGTGTTCAGGGGAGCGGGCATCCTGCAATTGCTGGCCGAGCGGGAGCCGGCAGCCGCCGGGTTGCCGAAGGGCCTGGCCGCTTGGGGGAGCCTGCCCGACTTGACCTCGCTCGAGGCGCTGGTGAACGCAGCGGAGTGGGCGCAGGTCGGGCAGGGAGATCGGCCGCTTTCGCTGGCGGTGCAGGCGGTTGACGACGTGGAAATCGCCCGTCAGTTGGCCCTGTGTGATCATGTGCTGGCCGTGTGAGCGAGCATGGCGACCCTGCACCAGCTACTCAGCTCCGATCCGCGCGCGGCGGCCGATTGCGCCGCTTTGCTCGTGGCGGGCGACGAGGTGCTGCTGGTCGATGCCGGCGTGGAGATGCTGGGCGCGACCGGTTCCCTCGAAACCCTGCGGCACCTCGTGAGCGACCACCGGGTGCATGCGCTGCGCGCCGACGTGGTGGCGCGGGGGCTGGCGTGGCACGCGGAGCAGCACGCGGTCGCGCTGCTCAGCGATCGGGACTGGGTCGATCGCGTGCGGGCGCACCAGCGGGTGATCAGCTGGCGGTGAGCGCGAGCGTGCAACTGCCGGATGGCCGCAGCCTGGCGCTGGACGAGCATGGCTACCTGACTGACTGGACGGCCTGGGATGGCGCTGTCGCCGAGGCGCTCGCGCGCGTGGATGGCATGGAGTTGACCGAGGCGCACTGGCAGGTCATCGAGCTGCTGCGGGACTATTACCGGCAGTACGAGATCGCGCCGCCGATGCGGGCGCTGGTGGGAGCCCTGAAACGCCGGCGCCCCGACCTGGCAAGCAGTCGCGTCCTGTACCGCTTGTTCCCGGAGGGTCCGGCGCGGCAAGCCAGCCGATATGCCGGGTTGCCGATCCCGGTCAGCTGCATATGATGCCCGGTCGCCTCGGCGCCGCGTGTAGCATTCGCGACTGCATGGCCGCTGCGGTCCTGACGCTCGCCACGACTGATTGTCGAGGTCTCCGGGAATGAACCAAACGATCACCGTGATCCCGGGCGACGGGATCGGCCCCGAAATCACCCAGGCCACGCTGCGCGTGCTGGAAGCGATGGGGGTCGGGCTGGAGTTCGAGTTCGTGGACGCCGGCCTGGCCGCGCTGGAACAGGGCGAGGAGCTGATCCCGAGGGCCACGCTGGAATCCATCCGCCGCAACCGGGTGGCGCTCAAAGGACCCCTGACGACCCCCGTGGGCGAGGGCTTCCGGTCCGTGAACGTCACGCTGCGCAAGGAATTCGACCTGTACGCCAACGTCCGCCCGGTGGTCACCATGCCGGGAACCCGGGCGCGCTACGAAGATATCGACATCATCACGGTCAGGGAGAACACCCAGGGCGCCTACCTGGCGGCAGACTCCAGGGTCAGTGAGGACGGGCAGCAGGCCGAGTCCAAGATGGTGGTGACGCGCGAGGGCTGCTCGCGCATCGCGCACTACGCCTTCGATCTGGCCCGGCGCGCCGGCCGCCGCAAAGTGACCATCGTCCACAAGGCCAACATTCTCAAGGCGGTCTCCGGGATGTTCCTCGACGTGGCCCGGGAGGTCGCCGGGGAATATCCGGATATCGAGAGCGAAGAGATGATCGTGGACGCCACCTGCATGCGCCTGGTGATGGACCCCTGGCAGTTCGACGTGATCGTCACCACCAACCTGTTCGGCGACATCATTTCGGACCTGTGCGCCGGGCTGGTAGGCGGATTGGGGCTGGCGCCGGGCGCCAACATCGGTACCGATGCCGCAATGTTCGAGGCCGTGCATGGCTCCGCCCCCGACATCGCCGGCCGGCAGATCGCCAACCCCTGTGCGTTGATGTTGGCCGCAGCCGAATTGCTCGCCCACCTGGGCATGGCGTCCGAGGCAGCGCGATTGCGTGCGGCAATCCGGGCCACGCTCGAGGCGCGGGACCGGGTGACGCCGGATGTGGGCGGAGACGGCACCACCGCCGGCATGGCGGATGCCATCATCGAACGCCTGGTTTAGCCCGGGAGATTGTGGCCGAGCAGTACCAGCGGCCCACGCCTGGCCGCCCGGCCCCGCTGCATGGCGGCCTGCACGAAAGCGATGGCGGCTTCGACACTGGTCTCCATGTCCATGCCGAGCGCAAGCCCCGCGGTGACGGCGGCCGACAGGGTGCAACCGGTTCCGTGATACTGTCCGGGCTGGCGGGGATGGCGCCAGGCCCGGCGCGCATCCCGGGTCACCAGCAGGTCGGTCACCTCCGGGCCATGCAGGTGGCCGCCCTTGATCAGCACCGCCGCGCAGCCTTGCTCGAGCAGCGCCTCGGCCGCTTTGGCCATGTCGCCGGCGTCGCGGACCTCGCGGCCGGTGAGCGCGCACGCCTCATCCAGGTTGGGCGTCACCAACGAGGCTGCCGCCAGCAACGCCTGCATCGATTGGATGGTTTCCGAATCGGCCAGCGCCGCGCCGCTGGTAGCCACCATCACGGGGTCCATGACCAGCGGAATGGCCCGCTCCTGGGCGCCCAGCACCCGCCGAATGGCATCGATGCTGCCAGGCGCCCCGAGCATGCCGGTCTTGACGGCCGCCACCGGCAGGTCGCGCAGCACCATCTCGAGTTGCGCTGTGACCAGGTTTGGCTCGGTCAGTTCGGCCGCGCGCACGCCTTCGGTGTTCTGGGCGGTGATCGCGGTGACCACCGAGGCGCCAAACACGCCGCAGGCTGCAAAGGTTTTCAGGTCAGCCTGAATGCCCGCGCCACCACAGGAGTCGGAACCGGCAATGGTCAGGGCGGCGGTTTCGAGCGATGGCGGTCGGGTCATGTTCGCACTTAATTGAGGGCTCGCCGGTTGCTGTTGCATTCTAACAACATTGTGGCGCAAAGGCAGGGGCATGCGTGCACCCGTGTCGGCTTTGAAAAATCCGGCGCGGTGGTATTCAAAGCGATAAAAATCAGGGCATTAACGGGAATGGCTCTTCCCGGGCCGGAAGCTCGCCCGATTCCGGCCGCGGCCGCCCGGATTCATTGACAAGGTGTTGTATTCCTGCCATATTGGCGCTCGCTTAAGCGGTTAAGAATCAACCGGGCACAGGTATCGGATATGCGCGTCAAGCTGCTGCCATTGCTGCTGATCCTGACGGGGCTGTTCCCCGGGGTGTCGGCTGCCCAGGCGTACGGCCTGCCGATGGCCGGGTTTGCCGCCGGCGGCACCGGCCTCACGCCATTCTATGTGCTCGGTTTCGAGCTGGGCCCATGGCAGGAATACCTGGCGCGCGAACTCACCCCCGAGTTCATGCTGGATGGCGGCTCGGAGCCGGTGCATGTGAGCTGGCTCAACCCAGAGTCGGTACTCATCCTGCCGGCCTTCGCCGAGGACCTCCTCGGAGAGTCCGCCACTCAGTTCCAGTTCAAGCTGGAGTGGCAATACTCGCGTGATCCCCGCACCTCCAGCTTCCATTTCATGCAGGACAGTTCGGGCCTGGGCTTCGAGCGGCAGTTGTTTGCTCCCGGCATCATGCACCAGGTCAGCGAGGACAGCGTGTTGGGGGTGTCCGCCGTGTTTGCTTATCAAAGCTATGGCGTGAGCGCGCTCGGCGTGCGTTCATTCAACCACCACGTGCCCAGCTATCTGTATCCGAACTATTACACGCCGTACCAGGACAGCGGCTATGGCACCGGCGTGCGTCTGGCCTTGCGCAGCGAGCTGGCGGAAGGGATGGCGTTCGATGCGGGCTTCCAGTCGCGCATCGACATGGAAGAGTTTGCGAACTACTACGGTGTCTATTCACAGCCGGCCGACCTCGACCTGCCGGCCCGGGCGCACGTGGGCCTGGCATTCCAGGCCAGCAAGCAGTCCTGGTTGAACGTGTCGGTGGAACGCGTCCTGTACAGCGACATCAACGCCTTTCCCAGTCGCTATTTGCCGGACCGGTTTCTGTCCATGCTGGGCGACTCCACCAGCCCCGCGTTCGACTGGGATGATTTGACCGTCTACTCCGTCGGTTGGTCGTGGAGCGATGGCGACGATACCCAGTGGCGCGTTGATTTCAGCTCGCGCTCGCAGCCGGAGCCCAACTCGAGGGCCCTCAACCGGGCGTTGCGGGGCGAGCTCGCCGAGAATGCGATGATTCTCGGTTACAGCAAGCGCACCGGGATCAACAGCCGCTTCAACCTCAACGCGGCCTACGCCCCCGCCGAATTTGCGTTCGGTGGCAGCGTGCTCGGTGTGGCCTC
>WVWV01000080.1:8924-13504 GCA_011773845.1 Lysobacterales bacterium
GAGGGCTGAGCCATGGAATTGCTGAAGGCCTGGTTCCAACGCACCTTCTCAGACCCCCAGGTCGTGATCCTGGGCTTGTTCCTGCTGCTGGGCTTCGCGGTGTTCTTCTGGCTGGGTCGGATGCTGGCTCCATTTTTCGCCAGCGTCGTGATCGCCTACCTGCTGGAGGCAGTGGTCATGCGGTTGCAGCGGGCCGGACTGCCGAGACTGCTGTCGGTGATCCTGGTGTTCCTGCTGTTCATGGCGATCCTGTTCTTCCTGGTGTTCGGACTGACGCCCATCCTCACGCGCCAGCTCACGCAGTTGATCCAGCAGTTGCCCAACTACATCTCCCAGGGCCAGAGCCTTCTGGTGCAGCTTCCTGAGCGTTACCCCCAGCTGATCTCCGAGCAGCAGATCCAGACCATGCTGGCGAACCTGGGCACCGAACTGGCGCGCATCGGTCAGCAATTGGTCGGATGGTCGCTCGCCTCGGTGGCGAGCGTGGTCAGCCTGTTGATCTTCCTGGTGTTGGTGCCGGTGCTGGTGTTCTTCATGCTCAAGGACAAGCAGGCGTTGCTGGACTGGTTCGTCGGTTACCTGCCGCGCGAGCGTCGCCTGGTGTCCTCGGTGTGGACCGAGGTCGAGGGCCAGATCGCCAACTACGTGCGCGGCAAGGTCGGCGAAATCGTCATCGTGGGCGCGGTCAGCTACGTGACGTTCGTGGCCCTGGAATTGCAATATGCGGCCCTGCTGGCAACCCTGGTCGGCTTCTCGGTCCTGATCCCGTACGTTGGCGCTGCCGTGGTGACACTGCCGATTGCGCTGGTGGCGTTCTTCCAGTGGGGTTGGGGCTGGGACTTCGGGCAGGTCATGATCGCCTACGCGGTGATCCAGGCGCTGGACGGCAACGTGCTCGTGCCGCTGATGTTCTCCGAGGTGGTCAATCTGCACCCCATCGCGATCATCGTGGCCATTCTCGTCTTCGGAGGCCTGTGGGGCTTCTGGGGCATCTTCTTCGCCATTCCGCTCGCGACGCTGGTCCAGGCGGTGCTGCGGGCCTGGCCCCGGCATCCGGCGACGGTGACCGGCGAGGCGGCCGGCGAGAGTTCCGAAATCGGCGCCTAGCCGCCGGGCGGGCCGTGCGGCCCCCAGTTCACAGTGCTTCCGAGGCGAAGTCCGCCAGGCGGGAACGCTCACCGCGGCGCAGGGTGATGTGCCCGCCGTGCGACCAGCGCTTGAAGCGGTCGACCGCGTACGTCAGCCCCGAGGTGGTCTCGGTCAGGTAGGGCGTATCGATCTGCTCGACGTTGCCAAGGCAGACCATCTTGGTGCCGGGGCCGGCGCGCGTGAGCAGGGCCTTCATCTGTTTCGGCGTGATGTTCTGGGCCTCGTCGATGATGACGTAGCGATTGAAGAACGTGCGGCCGCGCATGAAATTCAGGGATCGGACCTTCACGCGACTGGCCAGCAGGTCGTTGGTCGCCGCGCGCCCCCATTCACCGCCTTCCTCGGAATGGGTCAGGACCTCCAGGTTGTCGGTGAGCGCGCCCATCCAGGGCGTCATCTTTTCCTCCTCGGTGCCGGGCAGATAACCGATGTCCTCGCCGATCGAGACCGTGGCGCGCGTCACGAGGATTTCGGTGTAGAGCTGCTGGTCCAGGGTCTGGGTCAGGCCCGCGGCCAGGGTCAGCAGGGTCTTGCCGGTTCCGGCGGTGCCCATCAGGGTAACGAAATCGATCTGCGGGTCCATCAGCAGGTTGAGCGCGAAGTTTTGCTCCCGGTTGCGGGCCTGGATGCCCCATACGGCCTGGCGGCCGGACTGGTAATCGGTTACCAGCCGCAGCACGGACTCCCGCTCCGAGACCTCGGTGACGATCGCCTCGATCCCCTCACCGGTGCCGATCACGAAGCACTGGTTGGGGTACCAGTCGTCGCCGGCCTCGCGTTGCACGCGATAGTACGTGTGGCCGTCCTTGTTCCACGAGTCGACCTTGGGGTAACGCTCCCAGAACGACTCGTCTTCCAGGGAAATGCCGCGATACAGCAGGCTGAGATCGTCCAGGGCGCGGTCGTTGAAGTAATCTTCCGCGGTCACGCCCAGGATGGCGGCCTTGATGCGCAGGTTGATGTCCTTGGACACCAGGATGACGTCCTGGGCGCTCTGCGCCTCACGCAGCGCCATCACCGTGCTCAGAATCTCGTTGTCCGCAAAGGAACCGTCACGCAGCAGGCTCGAATGCTGTTCCGGCATGCGGGTCTGGAAATACAGGCGGCCGCAGCTGCGCGGCAGGTCGACGCCTTCGGGGACTTCCAGTTTCAGGCCCTGCTTGAGGTTGCTCACGCCCTGGCGCGCCATCATCTCGCCGATGAACCGGCTCACCTGGCGCACGTTGCGGCCCACCTCGGAAAGTCCCTTCTTGGCGGCGTCGAGCTCTTCCAGCACCATCATCGGTATGAACACGTCGTGTTCCTCGAACCGGAACAGCGCGGTGGGATCGTGCATGAGCACATTCGTGTCTATGACATACAGACGTTTGTGCTTGCCCATGCGGGTCGTTCCGGAGTCGCGGCAAACGCTCAGGCGAGCGCCTTGACGGCTTCCAGCACCTCGTCCACGTGCCCGGGCACGCGGACCTTGCGCCATTCCTGCCGCAGCACACCCTGCGCATCGATCAGAAAGGTGCTGCGCTCGATGCCCATGAACTTGCGCCCATAGAGCGTCTTTTCCCGGATGACGTCAAACTGCCGGCACAGCACTTCGTCCGGATCCGACAACAGGTCGAACGGCAAGGAATGTTTGCTGCAGAAGTTCTCATGACTCTTGATGCTGTCCCGCGAGACGCCCAGGATCTCGGCGCCGGCTCGCTGGAACGGGTCGTAGGCATCGCGAAATTCCTGACCCTCGCGCGTGCAGCCGGGCGTGTTGTCCTTGGGGTAGAAATACAGGACCAGGGTCTTGCCTTTGAAGTCGGAGAGAGAGAGCTGCTGATCGCCGGTGGCCGGAAGTTCGAAATTTGCGACGCGCTTGCCAACGCTGACCATGAACTCTCCTCGCAGTGCGCGACCCGGTGGCCGGCCGGCCCCGGGCCTGTCGAAGCCTCGTGACCCGGGCAGGATACTTGTCACTCAACGGGTCCGCAAGTACTATTGCGCGACCTCTCACGCGCAGTATTTTTCATGTTTCAAGGCAGCATTGTGGCCTTGGTCACGCCGATGGACGAGGCGGGTGAGCTCGACCTCGAAGCCTTGCGTAGCCTGATCTCGTGGCACCTGGAGCAGGGCAGCGACGCATTGGTCGTGGCCGGCACCACCGGGGAGGGCGCAACACTCACGGACGACGAGTTCGGCCAGCTGGTGGCGGCTGCCGTCGAACAGGTCGCGGGCCGCGTGCCGGTCGTGGCGGGCACGGGCTGCGTCGATACCGCGCGAGTCATCCACCTGACCCGCATGGCGTCGGCAGCCGGCGCCGAGGCGGCGCTGGTCGTAACCCCCTATTACGTGCGTCCCATGCAGTCCGGGCTGGAGGCGCACTACCGGGCCGTCGCGGAGGCCAGCGATATTCCCCTGGTGCTCTACAATGTGCCGTCTCGCACGGCGGTCGATCTGCTGCCCGATACCGTCGCCCGGCTGGCCGGGCACGACAACATCGTTGCCATCAAGGAGGCCAGTGGCGATATGCAGCGGATCGACGAGTTGCTGGAACGGTGTGGGCATCGGATGACGGTTCTCAGTGGCGACGACCCATCGTGCCTGCAGGCGATGACCCGCGGTGCGAGGGGTGTGGTGTCGGTGGCGGCCAACGTGGTGCCCGCACGTTTTCATGCGATGTGCGCGGATGCGCTCGGCGGGCAGGCCGCGCGGGCCGCGGAGGTTAATGCGGAGCTGGGCGCGCTTTACCGCATTCTGGCGGTGGAATCGAATCCCATTCCTGTAAAATGGGCGGTCTCGGAAATGGGCCGGATTGGGCCGGCCATCCGTCTGCCCCTGTTGCCGTTCGCGGAAACGCACCGCAAAGTGGCTCGGGATTGCCTACGGGAACTTGGCGTATTGGGAGCGCCCTGAACGATAGCCATGGTCAGGAAAGAAAGCCTCATCATTGCGCTGGGCGCGCTACTCATCGGCCTTCAGGGTTGCAGCCTGTTCCGGGACAAGGAGCCCGAGTACCTCCAGTCCGTGGACGGCGCCCCATTGCAGGTGCCGGAGGATCTGGACGAGATCCGGTACGAACGGCCGATTGCGATCCGGATCGATGCCATGCGGCTGCCCGCTGGGGACGAACTGAACCCGGGCCCACCACGCGCGGTCAGCACCGGAGGCCGTGGCGATACCAATGCGTTCATGGCCTGGTCCGCGGATGGCGTTTACCTGATGGTTAAGGACACGCCCGACAGCGTCGCCCGGCGCTTGCGCTTCGCGATTCAACGCAGTGGCATGAGCCTGACGCAGTCCGGGGAGGCCGGCGATCATGAGTTCGAGTATGTACACATCCGCATCGATGAGCGGGGCTTCTTCGAGAAGATGCTGTTCTGGCGCAGCGACGCGGGCCCCAACCATTCCGGCGTGTACCGGACCCGCCTGGAGCAGGATGGAGACCATAC
>WVWV01000080.1:13581-43476 GCA_011773845.1 Lysobacterales bacterium
AGCTTGTCCGGCACCCCATCCCATTGCTCGGCGTCGGCCGGCGGCGGCTTTTGCTCCGTAATCACCGGCCATGCCAGGGAGAGCTCTGCGTTGAGCGCGATGAAGTGCTCCTGCCCCGCGGGCAGGTCGTCCTCGGGATAAATGGCCTCGGCCGGGCACTCGGGCTCACACAGGGTGCAGTCGATGCATTCCTCGGGATCGATCACCAGGAAGTTCGGCCCCTCGTGGAAGCAGTCCACCGGGCAGACTTCGACGCAGTCGGTGTACTTGCACTTGATGCAGTTTTCAGTGACGACGAACGTCATTCGCCGGCATGCGACTCCGAAGTTTAAAGTTGGCGCTCCCTACGAGAATCGAACTCGTGTTTCCGCCTTGAGAGGGCGGCGTCCTGACCGCTAGACGAAGGGAGCGAACGACCTACAGACGCTGCAAAACGGGTGCTCATGGTAAACTAGCCACCGCTTTTCGTTCAACCGCCGAAGCCCGCGACGCGAGGCTCGCCGACAACCCCGGGATTTACCCATCAACAACTCGGAATTCATACCCGCCAAGCGGCATGGCATCGCGGTCCGGCAGCTCTGCCCGAACGCGACCGAGGTCGTGCGGCGCTTGCAGGAGGCCGGTTACGAGGCGTACATCGTCGGCGGCAGTGTGCGTGACATCCTGCTGGGAAAAATTCCCAAAGATTTCGACGTCGCCACCAGCGCCACGCCGGAACAGGTCAAGGTCGTGTTCCCCCGGTGTCACCTGATCGGCCGCAGGTTTCGGCTGGCGCACGTGCGCCTGGGCGGCGTGCTGGTGGAAGTGGCAACGTTTCGGGGTGAGGCAGGGCCGTCTGTTGGCGACCGCGTACATGCGGACGGCCGGATTCTGCGGGATAACGTATTTGGTTCGCTGGCCGAGGATGCGCGGCGGCGTGATTTCACCATCAATGCGTTGTTCATGGATCCGGTTACCGGCGACATCACGGACTTCGTGGGCGGGTATCGCGACCTGCAGGAACGCCGGCTCAGGCTCATCGGTGACCCGGTGGAACGTTACCGTGAAGACCCGGTGCGCCTGCTGCGCGCGGCCCGTTTCGTGGCCAAGCTGGGCGTGGAGCCAGAGCCCGACACGGCGACGCCCATTCCGGAATTGGCGCCGCTGCTGGCCAACATTCCCCCGGCGCGATTGTTCGAGGAGGTTTGCAAGCTGTTTCTGACCGGGCACGCGGCACGCACCCTGGAAGCCCTGCAGCGCTTCCAGCTGACCGTGCCCCTGTTCCCCGTGCTGCCGCAGCGCGGCATGCAAGGCCGAGCGCACACCGGCGTGGTGTTGCGCGAGGCACTGCTCAACACCGACCGGCGGGTGCAGGCCTCTCAGCCCGTGACTCCCGCCTTCCTGTTCGCCGCGCTGTTATGGCAGCCCGTCCTCGAGCGGGCGACGGCCTACCAGGAGCAGGGCGAGCAGGAGTTCGCCAGCCTGGAGCGCGCGGCCACGGAGGTGCTCGCGCTGCAGACCGAGCGCACGGCCATTCCCCGCCGGTTCAGTGCCGTCACGCGTCAGATCTGGGTGATGCAGCCGCGCTTCAACCGCACCCGGGGCCGGCGCGCGATGCGCCTGCTGAGCCAGCCCCGCTTCCGGGCGGCCTATGACTTCCTGCTGCTGCGCGCCATTGAGGACCCCTCCCTGCAGACCACCGCCGAGTTCTGGACCGAGGCGCAGGCGAGTGCGCCATCGCCGGCGCCACCCGCGCGATCGCAGGGGCGCGGCAGGGGGCGGCGCAGGCGACGCTCGCGAGGCCGGCCAGGAAGGAGTGCCGAGTGAAGGCCTGGATCGGCCTGGGCAGCAACCGGGGCGATGCCGGTGCAATGGTTCGGGCCGCCCAGCGGGCCATCGCTGCGCATCCCGACATGACCCTGTTGCGGGCATCCGGCGCCTACCGAAGCGAGCCGTGGGGATACCGTCAGCAACCCAGCTTCACCAACGCGGTGGTCGAGGTGGAAACATCGCTGCAGCCGCCCGACCTGCTCCCGCGCCTGCTGCAGGTCGAGCAGCGTCTCGGCCGGTGCCGGGGCGGCCGACGCTGGGGGCCGCGGGCGATCGATATCGACCTGTTGCTGTGCGAGGCGCTCATCGTGCTGCGCGAGAACCTGGTGGTGCCCCACCCGCGCATGCACCGGCGTGAATTCGTACTGCGTCCGCTCGCGGAGCTGGACCCGGGGCTCGTCATCCCGGGTCGCGGCACGGTGGGTGGGTGCCTCGCGCGCATCGGCACCCGCTCGGTGTGGCTGCTGGATGAAGCGCACGGCAGCGGGGTCGGGCGGGAGGCCTGAACCGCCGGATTTCGCCGAGAGGCGGGGGTTCATTCGCAGGCTTCGCGTGCAAGATTGCGGTTGGCAAAACATGCAAGTTAGTGGTATTATTACAACCATCCTTGGTAAAAATGCAACGAATACCAAGGTCGCAGGGCGCGAAAGACGGGTACATCACTCCAAAAGCCTGCCTCTCCCCGGTTTCGGGGAGAGGTTTTTTTTGTCCCCGACATTTGCCGATAAACCATAATAAATATAATAAAAACAATAAAATATAATGAAATTCACTTGGCTGGTCGCCCATTCGGACGCTGGCAGATGCAAGGCCCGTCGCGCATCCGGCGCGTGCCATCAGTTAGAATCCGGTGACTTTGGTCAAGGGTCGTGGTCAGGACACTCGTGACGCGCATGAACCCCGAAATCATCGCATTGTTGCAAAAAAGCAACAACAGGCTCCGGACGATTCCCAGCCATGAGTTGCTCGCCCGGGCGGGTCGTTTCGCGCGGTTCTCGCGCGGCGTCGAGGGGTTGCTGCTCGACCACTCACGCCTGCACATCGACGAGGAATCGCTCGGCTTGCTTATCAGGCTAGCGCGGGACAGCGGTGTCGAAGCCGCGCGCGGACAGCTGTTCGATGCGGCACCGGTCAATTGGACGGAACGCCGTCCGGCCTTCCACATGGTGTTGCGCGACCCGAGCCTGCTGGCGCGGTTGCCTGCCGATGAGGCTGCGGCCGTCACGTCCAGCCAGAAGCGAATGCTGGCCATCGCGGATGCCCTGCATGCGGGGCGCCTGCCGGGCGCTCCGGAGGCGCCGGTGCGGCATATCGTCCACGTCGGCATTGGGGGGTCCCTGCTCGGGCCCCGGCTGATTGCCGAGGCGCTGGACACCGGGAACCCGACAGCACCGCAGCTGTACTTCCTGGGCTCCGTCGATGCCCACGAACGGGAATCCCTGCTGAGCCGGCTCGATCCCTCGGAGACCGCCGTGGTGCTGGTTTCCAAGAGTTTTTCGACCGTCGATGCGCTGATGCATGGCCGGGCGTTGCAGGCCTGGCTGCAGCGGGCGCTGGGTGCCGGGCCGGCCCGCCAGCGCATGTTCGCTGTGACGTCCGAACCGGAGCGCGCCGGCACGCTCGGCATCGTCCCCGAGCAGACGCTGCAGCTGCCACGGTGGGTGGGGGGGCGCTATTCGGTCTGGTCTGCGGTCAGCCTCAGCGCGGCCGCGAGGATCGGCTCCGAGGCGTTTCGCGAGTTCCAGCAGGGTGCGGCATGCATGGATCGGCACTTTCAGGAGGCCGACCTGGCGGACAACCTGCCGGTGCTCTCCGCCGTGGCCTCCGTATGGCACCGCAACATCTGCGGATTCGGCGCCTGGGGCGTATTTCCCTACGATCTGCGTCTGCGACTGTTGCCCGCCTACCTCCAACAGCTGATCATGGAATCGAATGGCAAATCCATCGGCCGTGACGGGCAGCGACTGTCCTACGGCACCGCGCCCGTGGTGTTCGGCGATTGCGGGACCGATGCCCAACACTCGGTATTCCAGGCCCTGCACCAGGGCGTGGAGCCGGTGCCGATCAGCCTGGTCGGCATTATCCGGCCGGCGCACGGCGACGAGGAGGCGCAGTACGAGCTGCTGGCCAACCTGCTGGCGCAGGCCACCGCCCTGGCGGAGGGCCGGACCGCCGAGCAGGCAAGGGCCCAGTTCGGCCCGCAGGCCGATCCGGAATTGCTGGCGCATCGCACGTTCAACGGCGACCGGCCCAGCGAGATTGTGTTGCTCGATGAACTGACCCCAGCGAACCTCGGCCAACTGATGGCCATGTACGAGCACCGGGTGTTCGTGGAAAGCGTCATCTGGGGCATCAATGCGTTCGACCAATGGGGGGTCGAACTGGGCAAATCGCTGGCCCCCGGCATCCGCGAAGCGCTGCATCCGCAGGGGCCCTCGCTGCCCGGCCTCGACGATCTGCTTGCTTATATCAGGGAGCGCATAAAGGCCTGAGGGCAACGGGCGCTGAGCGCTGTCCTGCGCGCGGCAGGCGGGGCTTTTTTATGATCCGGGGGTCGGTTAAGCTTCCAGCCCGTCACCCACGCTTGCCACGATGCCATCTCTCCATGGAACCAACGCCCTACAACCCGGTTGAAATCGAGCAGCGCGTCCAGGAGCGGTGGCGCGATGAGCGGGCTTTCGAGGTGCGGGAAGAGGCGGGCCGTGAGAAATATTACTGCCTGTCCATGCTGCCCTATCCATCGGGCGCGCTCCACATGGGGCATGTGCGTAATTACACCATCGGTGACGTCATCTCGCGCTACCAGCGCATGCTGGGCAAGAACGTGCTGCAGCCGATGGGCTGGGACGCCTTTGGCCTGCCGGCGGAGAACGCCGCGATCGAGCACGAAACGGCGCCGGCGGCCTGGACCTACCGGAACATCGAGCACATGCGCGAGCAACTCCAGCGCATGGGGTTCGCGTATGACTGGAGCCGCGAGGTCACCACCTGCGACCCGGAGTACTATCGCTGGGAGCAGTTGATGTTCACGCGCCTCATGGAGCAGGGCCTGGCCTACCGCAAGGATGCCGAGGTGAACTGGGACCCCGTCGACCAGACGGTGCTGGCCAACGAGCAGGTGGTCGACGGCCGGGGCTGGCGCTCGGGGGCGGTGGTCGAGCGCCGTTCGATCCCGCAGTGGTTTCTCAGGATCACGGCCTATGTGGAGGAACTGCTCGGTGAACTGGATCGGCTCGAGGGCTGGCCCGAGGCGGTCAAAACCATGCAGCGCAACTGGATTGGCCGCTCGGAAGGTGTCGAGTTCGACTTGCGCTTGTGCGATGCCGGGGGTGAACCCGATGCCGCCGGCACCGTCATACGCGTGTTCACGACGCGCCCTGACACCACTTTTGGCATGACCTACGCGGTGCTGGCGCCAGAACACCCTCTGCTGGCGCAGATCACGACCAGGGAGCAGCGGGACGCGGTGGAAGCCTTCGCCGCTGAGGCAGGCCAGTCCACGGAGGCCGATCGCCTGTCGGATGAGGGCGAGAAGCGGGGCGTGTTCACCGGGGCGTACGTATTGAACCCCTTCACGGGCAAACCCGTGCCCCTGTTCATTGCCGACTACGTGCTGATGGGCTATGGCACGGGCGCGATCATGGCGGTGCCGGGCGAGGACCAGCGCGACTGGGATTTCGCCATGGCCCATAACCTCCCGATCATCCGCACCGTGCAGCCGCCGGATGACTGGGAGGGAGAGGCTTATACCGGGGACGGCCCCGCCATCAACAGCGAATGGCTCAATGGTCTCGGCCGCGACGAGGCAGTGGAGAAGGCCAGCGAGTGGCTGGCCGAGCGGGGGCTTGGCGCCCGCACCGTGAACTACCGGCTGCGTGACTGGGGGGTGAGCCGACAGCGGTATTGGGGCTGCCCGATACCGGTGGTGTATTGCGTGGCCTGCGGTGCCGTGCCGGTTCCGGAGCAGGACCTGCCCGTGGTGCTTCCCGAAGACGTGAAGTTCATGGGCGTCCAATCGCCGATCAAGGCGGACCCCGCGTGGCGCCAGACTGTTTGCCCGTCCTGCGGAGGGGACGCGGAGCGCGAGACGGATACCTTCGATACATTCATGGAATCGTCGTGGTACTACGCTCGCTATTGCTGCCCGGATGCGGATGCCCAGCTGGATGAGCGGGCGAATTACTGGCTGCCTGTCGACCAGTACGTGGGCGGCATCGAGCATGCCATTCTCCACCTCATGTATTTCCGCTTCTATCACAAGCTGATGCGCGATGCCGGCCTGGTGGCCAGCGATGAACCGGCGACGCGACTGCTCTGCCAGGGCATGGTGGTTGCGGAAACCTACTCCCAGGAGGCCGGGGATGGGTCGGTGCGCTGGGTGAATCCAGGCGAGGTCGAGGTCGAGCGTGACACCAAGGGCAAGGCGGTCGGCGCGCGCCTGTTGTCCGATGGCTCTGCAGTCCACATCGGTCCGGTCGAGAAGATGTCCAAGTCGCGCAACAACGGAGTCGACCCCAGCCGGCTGGTGGATCGCTACGGTGCGGACACCGTGCGGCTGTTCTCGATGTTCGCCGCGCCGCCCGACCAGTCGCTGGAGTGGTCGGAGTCCGGTGTCGAGGGCGCGTTTCGGTATCTGCGCCGCCTGTGGACGCTGGTCACCTCTCACGCCGCCTGCGGCGCCGCGCCGGGGCTGGAGCCGGACCGGCTGGACGATGAGCAACGACGGGTGCGACGCCTGGTTCACGACACCATCGCCAAAGTCAGCGATGACGTGGGTCGTCGTTATACCTTCAATACCGCCATCGCGGCGATCATGGAACTGACCAACCACCTCGGCCGCTTCGATGACGACAGCGCCGCGGGCCGTGCGGTGCTCGACGAGGCGTGCCGCGCCATAGTCAGGATGCTGGCGCCAGTGACGCCCCATATTTGCCAGGCGCTGTGGGAGGTCCTGGGCGAACGGCAGTTGGTAGCAGGGGCGGAGTGGCCGGCGGCCGACGAGACGGCGCGCGTGCGCAGCCAAGTGACCATGGTGGTCCAGGTCAACGGCAAGGTTCGGGCCAGGATCGAGGTCGAACCGGGCAGCGAGCAGTCGGCGGTCCACGCCGCGGCTTTACAGGAAGCCAATGTGCAGCGGCATGTCGAGGGCAAGACCGTGCGCAAGGTTATCCACGTGCCCGATCGCCTGATCAACATCGTGGTCTCCTGAGGCCGGCATGATCAGGCATGCGGCCCGACTGACCGCGCTGGCGCTGGCGCTGCTGCTGGCAGCCTGCGGCTTCCAGCTGCAGACTGAGGCCGAGCTGCCCGCTGCCATGGAGCGGGTGCGCCTGGAAGTCCAGGATCCCTATAGTCCCTTCGCTCGCCGCCTGCAACTGCTGCTGGAGCAGAACGGCGCCGGCATCGTCGAAGACGCCGAGGGTGCGGCCGTGCTCGAGGTTCCGGTCAACGAGGTGCGCAAGGAGATCCTGACCATTGGCGACAATGCCCGGGTGCGAGAGTACCGGGTGCGCCACACGGTCCGTTTCCGGTTGCTGGACGCGGACGGGGCGGTGTTGGTGCCGGAGCAGTTCCTGGAACAGAGCCGGGTCATCAGTTTCGATGAGCAGGACATCCTGGCAGCGGCGCAAGAGGAGGAGTTTCTGCGCCAGAACCTGGCCGACCAGCTGTCCCGGCTCGTCATCCGTCGCCTCGGAACCACAGGCGGCTGAAGGGGCCGGCTGCATGCCGATCAGGATCGAGCAACTGGAGGCACGCCTGCAACAGGGCCTGGCCCCGATCTATCTGCTCGGGGGCAACGAGCCGCTGCTGGTCCAGGAGTGTCGCGACCGGATACTCGAAGCGGCCCGTGCGGAGGGGTTCCTGGAGCGCGAGCTGTTCGAGGTGGAGCGGGGGTTCGACTGGCAGTCGCTGGAGCACGCCGGGGC
This sequence comes from Lysobacterales bacterium, assembly GCA_011773845.1. GTDB lineage: Bacteria > Pseudomonadota > Gammaproteobacteria > Xanthomonadales > SZUA-36 > WVWV01. The sequence continues at coordinate 21,318 of WVWV01000080.1, forward strand.
AACGACGTCCCTGTTCGCATCGCGGCGGATCATCGACCTGCGCCTCCCGACCGGCAAGCCGGGCCATGACGGAGCGGCCGCGCTGAGCGGCTGGGTCGAACGCGTCGACCCGGACCTGATGCTGATCGTGAGCTGCGCGCAGTGGGACAAGAGCTCACGCGACTCTAAATGGGCCGGTGTGCTGGACCGGGCCGGCGTTCGGGTGGACATCTGGCCAATACGGCCGGAGCAGCTGCCCGGCTGGATCGCACAGCGCATGCAGCTGCTCGGGCTCGAGCCGGAGCGCGAGGCCGTGATGCTGCTCGCGGAGCGTGTCGAGGGCAACCTGCTGGCCGCCAACCAGGAGATTCAGAAGCTGGCGCTGATCAAGGGCCAGGGGCCGGTCACTGCGGCCGACGTGCTGGAGGCGGTGGCGGACAGTTCGCGGTTCGACGCGTTCCTGCTCGCCGAGGGCATGCTGGCCGGCAACCTTCGGAACGCCTTGCGAATCTCCGCTGGGCTCCGCCGCACGGGTGTGCCCATCCAACTGGTCACCGGGGCGCTGTACCGCAACCTGAAGGACCTGGAAGCCTACCGCCTGGCCTGCGCGGCCGGCGAGGATGAGCGCACCGTGTTCCGCCGCCTCAACATCTGGCGCGACCGGCAGGTGCTGGTGCGCAAGGCGGCCACGCGGCTCTCGGCGCGGGCGTTGAACCATGCGCTCTCCTGCCTCAGCCTGATCGATCGGCAGAGCAAGGGCATGGCCGCCGGTGATGCATGGCACAGCCTCGATCACCTCGTGTGCCACGTGTGCGCGGCATGACGGCGGGCGGCGCAGCGGCATGATCGGTATCTTTGGCGGCACCTTCGACCCGGTTCACCTGGGCCATCTGCGTGCCGCGCTCGAGGTGTGCGAGCAGCTCGGCATCGAGGATTTTCGGTGGGTGCCTGCGGGGCAGCCGCCGCATCGAAAGCGCCCCGTGTCGCCGCCCGAGCATCGCCTGGCGATGCTCGAACTGGCGCTGGCGGGGCAGGCGGCATTTCGCATTGACGAGCGCGAGCTGCGCCGCGAGGGGCCCTCCTACATGGTCGACACGCTGTCGGAGATCCGCTCGGAGCACCCGTCCGCGCCGATATTGCTGATCATCGGCCAGGACTCGGCGAATGCACTGGACGGCTGGCATCGCTGGCGGGATCTGTTCGCGCTGGCGCACCTCGTGATCATGCGTCGCTCGGACACCCCGGTGGCTTATGCGCCCGATCCGGGTGCGGAGATCGAGGCCCGCGCCGTCGACACTCCGGCCGCTCTGGCCGGCGCCACCCACGGCGGAGTTTACAGCCTGCCCGTCACGGCTCTGGCGATTGCGTCGACTGACATCCGCGCCCTGGTCCGGGCGGGGCGGTCGCCCCGCTACCTGACGCCTGACGCGGTCGTGCGATACATCGAGGCGCAAGGCCTGTACCGTGGCTAGCACGGACCCCTCGGGCCCTGACTTTGCCACGCCGACGGGCGCAGGCTACAATGGCTTCAGGCTTACCGACACCGGGTGAAACGGACGATTGAATACACACAGCCAGCCGGACGAACGCTCATCTGAGCAACTCCAGGAACAGGTCATCGGAATCCTCGAGGACAACAAAGCCACCGACATCCAGGCCATCGACGTGCGGGGTCTCAGCACCCTGACCGACTTCATGATCATCGCCTCCGGCAATTCGTCCCGCCACATCCGATCGATGGCGGAAAAGCTGATCCTCCGGGCCAAGTCGGATGGGTGCCCCCCGCTCGGCGTGGAGGGCGAGCGTGAGGGTGAGTGGGTGCTGGTCGATCTGAACGACGTAATCGTACACCTGATGCTTCCGCAAACCCGCGCATTCTATAACCTCGAAAAGCTGTGGAAGGCGAGTGCGGGGCGGCGTTCGGGTGCCTCCGCGATCGCCTGATCCCATGCACCTCAAAGTGGCCGCAGTCGGCCAGCGCATGCCCCGCTGGGTGTCCGAGGCCTGGGACGAGTATGCCAAACGCCTGCCGGCGCCCCTGGGCCTGAAATTGATCGAGATTCCGCTGGCCCGGCGCGGCCGCGGCGCCGATGTCGGGCGCGCCCGGCAGCAGGAGGGCGAGGCCCTGTTGGCCGCCGTGCCGCCGGGTGCGTGCCGGGTGGCGCTCGACATCGGCGGCACGCCGTGGTCGACCGAACAACTGGCCCGAAACCTGGAGCAGTGGATGGCCGGTGGTCGCGATGTCTGGTTCATCGTCGGGGGGCCGGATGGCTTGTCCGACGATCTCCCCGCGCAGTGTGAGCACCGATGGTCGCTGGGGCCGCTCACCCTGCCGCACTCCCTGGCCCGGATCATCGTGGTCGAACAGCTCTACCGGGCCTGGTCGATCGTCAACCGGCATCCATATCATCGGCCATGAGCGTCCCTGCGCAACTGGTCCTGGCCTCCGGCTCGCCGCGCAGGAAATCGCTGTTGCGGCAACTCGATGTCCGATTCAGGGTGTTGCCGCTGGATATCGATGAATCCCGCCAGGCTGGCGAATCTCCGGCCACCTACGTGGTACGACTGGCGCGCGCCAAAGCCGCCGCGGGCTGGGATCTCGCGGGCGATAGGCTGCCCGTGCTCGGTGCCGACACCGCGGTGGTCATCGGTCAGCGAATCCTGGGCAAGCCGGCCGACCCTGCGGAGGCGAGGGCCATGCTGAGCACGTTGTCGGGGCGCGCCCACCAGGTGTATTCGGCGATCGCCCTGGCCACCGGCGCCGACACGATCAGCGACCGGCTGAATGTGACGCGCGTGGAGTTCTCAATTCTCCCCGAGGTATGGATCGACGCTTACTGTGCCACGGACGAGCCCATGGACAAGGCCGGGGCGTACGCCATCCAGGGCGGCGCCGCGGCCCACATTCGCCGCATCGAGGGCAGTTTTTCGGGTGTCATGGGCTTGCCGCTGTTCGAAACGGCAGAACTCCTGAGAACCGCCGGGCTGCTGGCCTGATACCCATGCTTCGAGCGCCCCGGCTTGTTCGAGATGCTATTCTAGCGGTCCCGACCCCGCATGCCGGCGCAGCCTGGCTGCCCGTACCTGGAAGATTCGCCGGTGAGCGAAGAAATCTTGATCAATGTGACGCCGACTGAAGCCCGTGTGGCGGTAGTGGAAAACGGCATGCTCCAGGAGGTTTGGCTGGATCGGGCCTCGCATTACGGGTACCTGGGGAATATCTACAAGGGCACTGTCTCGAGAGTGTTGCCGGGCATGCAGGCAGCGTTCATCGAGGTGGGGCTGGACCGTACCGCTTTTTTGCACGCCACGGACATGGTTCGCGATGCTGCCCAGGGTGCCAGCGAGGATGCCGGGCAGGATGGAGCGGTCGGGGCGGCACCAGGGCCAATGATCGCGGAACTGGTGCGCGAGAAGGCGGAGATCATCGTGCAGGTGATCAAGGACCCGATCGGGACCAAGGGCGCGCGGCTCACCACCAACCTCAGCATCCCCTCGCGGTTCATGGTCCTGCTGCCAGGCAACGGCAACATCGGGGTGTCGGCCCGGATCGAGGACCCTGCCGAGCGCGAGCGCCTCAAGCACCTGGTCCACCTGCTGCGTGAAGACGACGACCACCACGGCTACATCGTGCGCACCAACGCTGAAGGCCTGGATGAGTTTGCGCTGGCTGCGGACATGTCCTACCTGGGCAAGGTCTGGCGGGGTATCGAATCCAGTATCGAGCAGGCGCCGATCGGAAGCTGCCTGTACGAAGACCTGTCGTTGCCGTTACGCACCTTGCGGGATCTCATGCACGGCGAGGTGGAGAAGGTGCGGATCGACTCGCCGGCGGTCTTCGCCTCGGTGCAGAACTTCGTGCGCCGCTTCGTGCCGGACTGGCTGCCGAGGATCGAGCTCTACGAGGGCAAACGTCCCATTTTCGACCTGTTCGGCATCGAGGATGAAATCAACCAGGCGCTGAGCCGCTACACGCCCCTGAAATCGGGCGGCTACCTGATCATCGACCAGACCGAGGCGATGACGACCATCGACGTCAACACCGGCGGCTACGTCGGCCACCGCACGCTCGAGGAGACCATCTACAAGACCAACCTGGAGGCGGCCCACGCCATTGCCCGTCAACTTCGCCTGCGCAACCTGGGCGGCATCATCATCATTGATTTCATCGACATGGCCGAGCAGGAGCATCGGCAACAGGTCATGCGCGCACTGGCGAAGGCCCTGGAGCAGGATCATGCCCGCACCCGCATCGGCGAAATCTCGCCGTTGGGGCTGGTGGAGATGACGCGCAAGCGCACCCGTGAGAGCCTCGGGCAGTTGATGAGCGAGACTTGTCCGCTGTGTTCCGGCCGCGGCAGCGTGAAAAGCGCCGAGACCGTCTGTCTGGAAGTGTTTCGCGAAATCCTCCGCTCCGGCCGGCAGTTCGAGGCCAGCAAGCTGCTGGTGGTGGCCTCGACGACGGTGGTGGACGCGATTCTCGACGACCATTCCACCACGGTTGCGGAACTGGAGGAACTGGTCGGCAAGTCCATCCGTTTTCAGAGCGAAGAGCAATACACGCGGGAGCAGTTCGATGTGGTCTTGCTCTGAAGGTGCGGGGCCGGTCCCGCGGCACCCGGCCCCCCGGCCGGGGAGTGATGAGCGATGAATCCGCTTCGCATCTGGCTGCGACGCCTCAAGACGCTGATGTGGACCGCCCTCACCCTCATAGCGGTACTGTCTGCCATCCTGGTGGGCATCGGCAAATTGCTGATGCCCTACAGCGCCCGCTACCAGCCGCAGCTCGAGGCCTGGCTTTCGCAGGAGTTCCAGCAGCCCGTTCGCCTTGCCCGGTTCACGGGCGAGTGGCGGGCGTTCGGTCCGCAGATCAGGCTCGAGGGACTGACCCTGCACGGCGCGGGGGCGCAGGCAATCGCCATCCAGCATGCGGCCCTCGACATCCGACCGCTGAATGCCGTGTTGCCGGGCCGGCCGCTCTACAGTTTCCGGATCATCGGCGCGGACCTGTCGCTGGTGCGCAATGCCGAGGCGCGCTTCGAATTGTCCGGTCTGGGTGTCAGCGGCCGTGGTGGCCGGTCCGCGGACGGTTCGGCAATGAGCAGCCTGGCGACCTTTGGTGAGGTCGTGCTGGAACAGTCGCGGCTGAGTTTCACGGATGAACTGCGCGGGGTCGAGGCGCAGCTGACGGCGGTCAACGGCCGCCTGCAGATGGAGGGTCGCCGGTTTTCGGTCGAAGTGGAGGCCGACATATCGGACCCTTACGATGCGCGGGTGCTCGGCGACCTGAAGGCCACGCTGTTGATTACCCTGGATCGTGAGCAGCGCTTGCAGGACGCCGAGTGGCACGTCAAGACCGGTGAGCTCATGCTGTCGGAATTGGCACGGCAACTTCCGCCGCACCCCCTCGTGCCGGCATCGGGTTGGCTCAACGCCGAGCTGTGGGGCACTTGGTCGCCCGCTTCGGACCAGGTGATGCAGGGCGTGCTGGACTTGCGCGAAGTGCACTTGCCGGGGGGGGCACGAGCCCTGCAGCTGGACCACCTCAACAGCCGTTTCCGCTGGAATTTCATCAGCCGCAAGAGTTGGCGGCTGGACCTCTCGGAACTGCAAGTGAAGCGTGACGGGGCGCAGTGGTCCAGCCCCCGCATGACGGTGGCGCGAAATGTTCCGGGCAACCTCGGCATCTGGGTGAGCTCAGAGTTCATCGATCTCGAGTTCCCGCTGCAGCTGACCCAGCGTGCGCTCGCGCACTATTCCACGCGCTGGCCGAGCTTCGTGCCACGGCAGGCCCGTGGCGTGGTGCGGGATTTCGAGTTGGTGCTGGACGGCGCGTGGAAACTGCAGATGACGAGCGGTGAATTCGAGCGGCTGGATGCCTGGGACTGGGGCCGCTGGCCGGCCATCGCCGGGGCGTCGGGGTCGATTGACCTGCGCGGCGGGGAGGGGCAGTTGTCGCTATCCGGCCAGCAGGTCCGCATCGATTGGCCCGGCAATTTCCGGCGCCCGGCGATCGTCAATATTGAGGGCTGCACGCTGGAAATCGTCTGGGGGTTACGCTGGCAGACCGACGTGAGGGACTGCCGGCTTCGCAACGAGGACCTTGCGCTGCGCGGCCGAGCCCGGTTCGTCAAGAGCGAAGGCCGACCGCGACTCGATATCAACGTGGCCGCTTCGGAGGGTTCGCTGGGCGGTTTGCAGGATTACTGGCCGGAGCGCGTGATGCGCCCGAACGTCACGCAGTGGCTGCGGCGTGGCCTGGCGGGCGGCAGGATCGATGCCGCTCGCTTCAGCATGACCGGCGACATGGATGACTGGCCCTTCCGACAGGGCGAGGGCAGCCTCGAGGCGGTCGTGGAATTCAGCGACGCGGACCTCGATTACTATGCGGGGTGGCCGCGGGCCGGGCGCGTCTCGGGTCGCGCCCGATTCCAGGGCACCTCGATGGAGGTGCTGGGCAGGGTCGGAACCCTTGCCGGCGTTCCGGTCCAGGAGGCGCGCGCCCGGATCAGCGATTTCAGCCAGCCGGTGTTGGCAATGGAGTACCGTTCCGAGGCTGCCTTGCCGACGCTGCTCGGATTCATCGGCGCGACACCGCTGCTCGAAGATGTCGACCTCGACCTGCAGCAGTTCGACTTCCAGGGGCCGGCGCGGACGACCGGGGTGCTGGAAGCGCCGCTCAAGGCCGGCGCGGGGCCCATTCGTATCGAAGGCCAGCTCGAGCTGGCCGGCAACGACTTCCGTGAATTGCAGTCCGGGGTGGTCATCGAGGACATCCAGGGCACTGTGGCCTACGACCGCGAGGGACTGCGGGCCGAGGGCCTGCAGGCGCGCTACCAGGGACGCGACGCGAGCCTGGCGCTGATGGCCGATTGGGACGCGCCGGAAGTGTTCCGCGCTGGTCTGCAGGGCATGTTCTCAGCCTCGGAGGTGATACCGGCCACGGTGCTCCAAGGGGAGCCACTGCTCGCGGACCTGCAGGGAGAATGCCGCTGGAACATGGGCCTGGTGGTCGGGCAGGCGGGCGCGGACGCGGCCCGGGAAATCTGGCTGCAGATGGGCACGGACCTGGTCGGCGTCGAACTCGATCTGCCTGCACCCCTCGACAAACCGCCCGAGGCGGCCTGGCCGCTGCAGGTGCGCTACCCGGTCAAATCGGCCGAACCCGTATTTCTCGTTCGTCTGCACGACCGGCTGAGCCTGCAGTTTGACGTGGCTGACGGCATCAGCCGTCCGCGGCGGGCCAGCATCCAACTGGGACCCCGAGATACGGGGCTGCCGGAGGCCGGTTTTTTCTCGCTGGGCGGCCAGGCCGAACACCTCGACCTCGACCGCTGGATGAGACTGATCAGTGAGCGGCTCCAGCGCGGACGCGCCGTCGCCGACCTGGCGTTTCGCGCCGCGGACCTGCACGTGGACGAACTGGTCTTGCTGAATCGGCTGTTTCCGGATGTCGAGCTCGAGGTCCACTACCAGCAGGGCACGCTATCGTCCGAATTCGACAGCCCCAAACTGTCCGGCCTGGTCCGCTACAGCCAGCCGCCGGCCGGCCCCAGCAGTCTGACCGCGGAGCTCGATCGGCTGCTGCTGCCACCGGCACAGTCGTCGGAGGCCATGCTGGATACCGATCCCTCGCGATTGCCCGAACTGCACCTGTACGTGCGGGAATTCGCGTACCTGGGCCTGGACCTTGGAGAGACGCGCATCGAGGCCTATCCGATACAGGACGGATTCCGTTTCGATCCCGTGACCGCCAATTCCGCCCATTTCAATTTCCAGGCCCGCGGTGACTGGATCGCGACTGCGGACGGGGCGCGTTCCGATTTCAACATCGTGATCACCTCCGAGAGCCTGGGCGCGCTCATGGATGCGATGGATATTTCCTCGGTTCTCGAAGGAGGCCAAACCATGGTGCGATACGATGCCTGGTGGCCCGGCCCGCCAGCCGCATTCGCGCTGGCCCGCCTGAACGGGGAAATCGGTTTCAGCGTCACCGACGGCACCATCCGCAGCGCCGATCCCGGTGCCGGGCGCATGCTGGGACTGATGAGCGTCGCCGCCTTGCCGCGACGCCTGGCGCTGGATTTCAGGGACGTTTTCGGTACCGGTTTCAGCTTCGACCAGGCCAGCGGGACGGTCCGCCTTGAAAACGGGCACGCGCATACCGACAACACCGTGTTAGAGTCGACGGCGGCAACCCTGTCGATCGTCGGCAGCTCGGACCTGGTAGCCAAGCGCTTCGACTATATGATGACGGTGCGCCCCGGGGTCGGTCAGACCCTGCCCGTGATTGGCGCGATCGCCGGTGGTCCCGGTGGCGCCGCTGCCGGGCTCGCCCTGCAGGGCTTGTTGCAGAAGAGCCTGGGTGACGCCGCCGAGGCCCGCTATGCGCTCTCGGGCCCCTGGCAGGAACCGGTCGTCGAGCGGCTCGAGGTCGAGGCACGCGTGGAGGCAAAAGAACCCAATGAGCAGTGACCGCCTCAAGATCGCCGAGCAACAGCTGCTGGCACCCGGAGGGTTGGACCAGAACGACCTGTCGCGCGTCCTGGCGCACCTCATGGGCGCCTCGGTGGATGCCGGCGACCTTTATTTCCAGAACTCGGCGCGCGAGGTCTGGGCGCTGGAAGATGGCCTGGTCCGGACCGCCACGCATGCCGTGGAGCAAGGCGTGGGCATCCGCGCGATCAGTGGTGAGAAGACCGGTTTCGCCTACGCGGATGAGATTCTGATGCCCGCCCTGCTGCAGGCCTCCTCCGCCGCGCGGGCCATCGCCCGGCGCGGCCAGGAAGGTGCCGTTGCCGCGTGGCGACGGCAGGAAACGCAACCGCTGTACGAGGCCGGCGATCCGTTGGAGTCGCTCGCGGCCGGGGACAAGGTCGATCTGTTGCGTCAGATCGATACCTATGCCCGGTCACTGGATCCTCGGGTCAGCCAGGTGCTCGTCAACCTGGCCGCTACGCACGATACGATTCTGGTGGCGGCCGCGGACGGCGCGCTGGCAGCTGATGTCCGGCCGCTGGTGCGGTTGTCGGTGACGGTGATTGCCGAGCAGGCCGGCCGGCGAGAACAGGGCAGCGATGGCGGCGGTGGACGGTTCGGCTACGGGGAGCTGATGCGGGACAATGCCTGGCAGCGCTTCGCGGACGAGGCCGTGCGCCAGGCGCTGGTCAACCTGGAAGCCGACAACGCCCCTGCCGGAAGCATGCCCGTGGTGCTCGGTCCCGGCTGGCCTGGCGTGCTGCTGCACGAGGCGGTCGGACATGGCCTGGAAGGAGATTTCAACCGCAAGGGCACCTCCGCGTTTACCGGCCGAATCGGCGAGCAGGTGGCTGCGCCCGGGGTCACGGTGGTCGACGACGGCACCCTCCCGGACCGGCGCGGCTCGCTGACCGTCGACGACGAGGGCACGCCGACCGGCCGCACGGTGTTGATCGAAAATGGCATCCTGCGGGCCTATATGCAGGACAAGCTCAATGCGCGCCTGATGAACATGGAACCGACCGGCAACGGTCGCCGCGAATCCTTCGCCCACCTGCCCATGCCGCGGATGACCAATACCTTCATGATGCCAGGCGCCTATGACCCGGCGGAGATCATTGCCTCGGTGCGCAAAGGCCTGTATGCGGTGAATTTCGCCGGTGGCCAGGTGGATATCACCTCCGGCCGTTTCGTGTTTTCCGCCAGCGAGGCGTACCTGATCGAAGACGGCAAGGTGACCCGTCCGGTGCGCGGCGCAACCCTGATCGGCAACGGGCCTGAGGCCATGACGCGGGTCAGCATGGTTGGCAGCGACCTGCAGTTGGACGGGGGCATCGGCGTGTGCGGCAAGGATGGTCAGAGTGTGCCGGTGGGAGTCGGGCAACCGACCTTGAAGCTGGATGAACTCACGGTGGGGGGCACTCGGGCGTGAGCGCCTCCTGTGCCGCGGCGCCGCACCGCGCTTATTTCCCCCCGACCGGCGGCAGCGGCGACTCATCGTCGATGGCCCGCAAGGCCCGGAACAGCTTCCGGGCAGCGGCCGCCGGCAGGCCGAGCCGGGCCTCGCGGCGGGCGTTGCGCGTCAGTTGTCGCAGCGTTTGCGCGTGCGCATGGTACTGAGCCTCGACCAGCCTTTGCACCGCCGCATCGCCGTCGGCGATCAGTTCGTCCCGCCAGGCTTCCACCCGGTGATGGGCGGCGGCCAGCCCGCGGGCCTCGGTGCGCAGGCGTTCCAGTGCCTCCAGCACCGGGCCGGCGTCGCGCTGGCGCAGCAATTTGGCGAGGTAGTGCACGGCGCGCTTGCGGGCGACATTGGAGCGGATCGAGCGGGCTTGGTCGATGGCGGTACGCAGGTCCTCGTCCAGCGGCAGGCGCAGGAGCGCCCCGGCTTCGAGGTCCGTCAGGTTGCGCGCAAGGTCCAGCAAGGCGAGCGCTTCCCGTTTGCGCTGGCTCTTGCTGGGGATCGCCGTGGCATGTTCGCGGCGCTGCTCGGTCACGGAAGGGTGGCGCCTTGAAGGCTCCGGGTTCAGAAAACGAGACCACCATGGTAACGCAGGGCGTGCCGGACCGCGATCAGGAGCTGGCGGCCATGCGCGTGCTGGTCGATGAGGTACTCGAGGTGGCGGCGACAGGCGGCGCGGATGCGGCAGAGGTTTCCGCCAGCATGCATAGCGGCCTGAGCGCCACGGTGCGCCTGGGGGAGGTCGAAACGCTGGAGCATCATCGCGATCGCGGAGTCGCGGTGACCGTCTTCATCGGGCGCAGCAGGGGCCATGCCACCAGCGCGGACCTCCAGGCGGACTCGATACGGCGCTGCGTGTCACGCGCGCTCGATATCGCGCGTTTCACGCAGGAGGACCGCTGCAACGGATTGGCCGACCCGGGGCGCCTGGCCACCCACTTCCCGGACCTCGACCTGTGGCACCCGCGCGCCATGAATCCCGAGGAGGCGATACAGCGCGCGCTGGCCTGCGAATCGGCAGGCCTGGAAGACGCCCGGGTGACCAATTCCGAGGGGGCTTCGGTATCGGCGCATGTCGGCGCTGCCGTGTACGGGAACTCGCATGGCTTCCGCGGTGAATCCAGCGGCACCCGGTATGACCAGAGTTGCGTGCTGGTCGCCGGGCAGGGGGGCGGAATGCAGCGCGACTACTGGTACGATTCGCGCCGCGCCTTCGAAGATCTCGAAGCGGTCGAGCTCACCGGCCGCAAGGCCGCCGAGCGGGCCGTTCGGCGCCTGGAGTCCCGCAAGATAGCCACCTGCGAGGTGCCCGTGCTGTTCGCGCCGGAAGTGGCGCGCAGCCTCGTCGGCCACTTTGTCGGCGCGGTTTCCGGGCGCGCGCTCTATCAGAATGCGTCGTTTCTCAAGGACACGCTGGGCGAGCGCCTGTTTCCCGGGTGGCTGTCCATCCGAGAACTGCCGTTCCTGCCGCGCGGGCCGGGCAGCACGGCTTTCGACGCCGAGGGCGTTGCCACCCGGGAGCGTGACCTCATCGACCACGGCGTGCTGACCGGCTACGTGCTCGCGAGCTATGCTGCGCGCCGCCTCGGCCTGGAGACCACGGGCAATGCGGGCGGCATTCACAACCTTCGGGTGCGCGGGGATGTTCAGGCGCAGGCGGATCTGATCAGGCAAATGGGCCGGGGGCTCCTGGTAACCGAGGTGATGGGCCAGGGCGTCAACCTCATCACGGGCGATTATTCACGGGGTGCCTGCGGGTTCTGGATCGAAGACGGTGCCATAAGCCATCCGGTGGAGGAAGTCACCGTGGCCGGCAATCTGCGTGACATGTTTGCCACGATCCAGGCGCTGGGCGACGATCTCGATCAGCGCGGTGCGATCCAGTCGGGTTCCCTGCTGATCGGGCGGATGACTGTGGCCGGCGCCTGAAGGCGGCCGGCGGTTGTCGGCTCGGGCGCGTCACTTCAGGTGTCGGAATCGTTTCGACATGCGCTTGACGGAGAGTCGGCCAAAACCGGGCACAAAGCGGTTGAGGCCGACCAGCGTACGGTACAACCGGCCGGGGATGGCGACCACGCGTGGCGGCTCGTTCAGCACCGATTCAATGCCGTAGCGCACCACGTCCGTGGCATCCTGCCACATCAATGCGGGCAGCCTGCGCACCAGGTCCCGGGTTCCCGCAACATCGTGGAATTCGCTGTAGGTAAAACCGGGGCACAGTACGCTGACGTTCACGCCCCGGGGGCGGTTCTCCAGTGCCAGGGATTCCGAGAACCGGATCAGGAAGGACTTGGCCGCACCGTACAGGGTGTGTCCCTCGGAGCCGGGAACCAGTCCCGCGACCGAGGCGACATTGACGATGTAGCCGGCCCCACGCGCTTGCATGCCCGGTAACAGCCGGCGGGTGAGCTCGCATACGGCGGTGACCATCACCCGGATGAAATCGTCGTGTTCCGGCCAGGTCGGTTCGGTGAATCGGCCTGGCAGGCCATAGCCGGCGTTGTTGACCAGGAACTCCACTTCGATCTCCGCCTTCCGCAGGCGCCGCTCGATCTCCTGGCAAGCCCCGGTGCTCGCCAGGTCGGTCGGCAGCACCAGGCAGGCGGTGCCGTGCGTATGGCGTAATTCCGAGGCCAGCGCGTGCAGCAGGTCCGCCCTGCGGGCGACGAGCGCCAGGTGGTAGCCGCGAGCGGCCAGCTGCACGCAAAACTCCCGGCCGATCCCGGACGAGGCGCCGGTGACCAGAGCCCAGCGCGAGGGGTCGGTGGATTGTGGGCCTGGGTCGTGCATGCGGATCCGGCGCGGGCGAGGGGCAATGCCTCATGCTACTACAGCCGCCATCATCCCGTTAAGCGATCGCCGGACCCGATCGACCGCCGCCAGACACGGGCGCGGGCTTGCGGCTGCGCACGGCGGGCGGGTATCCTTGCGCCCGCCCTGGACCCGTGATCCGCTGGAGACTCCGATGCGCAAATTGATGGTCGCCGGTAACTGGAAGATGCATGGCTCGACTACCATGATCCGCCAACTCATGGACGGCATCGAGGCCGGACTGGAAACGTCTTGCCTGGCCGAGGTCGTCGTGTTCCCGCCGTTCCCCTATTTGCCGCTGGTCAGCGAGCTGGCGGCTGGCGGCCGGGTGGCCTGGGGCGCGCAGAATCTCAACCCGAATCCCCAGGGCGCGCATACCGGAGAGGTCTCGGCCGACATGCTGGTCGAATTTGGCTGCCGCTATGTGCTGGTCGGGCATTCGGAGCGCCGGGCCCTGTATGCGGAGACCAGTACGGGGGTGGCGGAAAAGTTTCGGGCGGCCCTGGAGGCGGGCCTGCAGCCGGTGCTGTGCGTCGGGGAGACCCTCGAACAACGCGAGGCCGGAGAGACCGAGGCGGTGGTCGCCCGGCAACTGGACGCGGTGCTCGCAGCGGTCGGCATCGAGGGCTTCAGCGAGGCGGTGGTCGCGTATGAGCCGGTATGGGCGATTGGCACCGGGCACACCGCGACTCCCGAGCAGGCGCAGGCGGTGCACGCTTACATCCGCCACAAATTTGCCGCGCTGGATGGTACAATTGCAGGTCAATTACGCATTCTGTACGGCGGCAGTGTGAAGGGATCCAATGCCGCCGATTTATTTGCCCGGGAAGACATCGATGGCGGGCTGGTGGGCGGCGCGTCCCTGACTGCGGAAGGCTTTCTGGATATCTGCCGATGCGGGTCCTGAAGAGAAGTTGAATTCATGCAGATTCTGAATATTTTTCATGTGCTTATTGCAATCGCGATGGTGGCCTTCGTGCTGGTGCAACGGGGGCCGGGCGCGACTGCAGGCGCCGCCTTCGGTAGCGGCGCATCGGGCACCGTGTTCGGCTCCCGCGGCGCCGGTTCTTTCCTCTCCAGGGCGACCTGGGTGCTGGCGGCGCTGTTTTGCCTCATTAGCCTGGCGATGGCGGTGGTCGTCGCCCGCGGCGTCGCGACGCCGGAGCAGGATCTGGGCGTCATCGGCGCCCAGCCTCTGCCGGAACCCGCGGCCCAAACGGGCATCGAAATGCCGCAACTGGACCAAATCGACCAGGCTGCCGACCTTCCGGCTGCGGACACCGCGGTTGAACCGGGCCTCGAGAGCGATCTGCCCCTGGCACCCGAAGGCTCGGCAGAGCCGGAAGACGGCGCCGCGGATGGCGGGTAGCCGATCCGGCACAGGGTTTGATGCCGGTGCCGAAGTGGTGGAATTGGTAGACACGCTATCTTGAGGGGGTAGTGGCGAAAGCCGTGCCGGTTCGAGTCCGGCCTTCGGCACCACAACACTTGCTGGGCGGCGGGACCCGCCCCTGAATAACGTGGGACACGCATGCTTGCAGAATACTTGCCGATCCTGATCTTCCTGCTGATCTCGACCGCTATGGGTATTTCGCTGGTGGTGATCGGCGGGCTGCTCGGTCCGCGCCGGCCAGACAGCGAAAAACTCTCACCTTACGAATGCGGTTTCGAAGCCTTCGAAGATTCGCGCATGAAGTTCGACGTGCGGTTCTACCTCGTGGCGATCCTGTTCATCATCTTCGACCTGGAGATTGCGTTCTTTATCCCCTGGGCGGTCGCTCTGGAACGCATCGGATGGGTGGGTTTCGCAGCCATGATGGTGTTCGTGCTGTTGCTGGTGGTCGGCTTCCTCGTCGAGTGGAAGCGGGGGGCGCTGGAATGGGAGTGACCGAACTGGGCACCGTCGACGACATCCTCAGGCCGGCGGCAGAGGAGAACCCGGTGCTGAGCCGCGGGGCGGTCACCACCACGCTCGACGCATTGATCAACTGGGCCCGCACGGGCTCGTTATGGCCGGTCACCTTCGGCCTGGCCTGCTGCGCGGTGGAAATGATGCACGCCGGAGCCGCCCGTTACGACCTGGATCGTTTTGGGGTCCTCTTCCGGCCTTCTCCGCGCCAGTCGGATGTCATGATCGTGGCTGGCACGCTGGTCAACAAGATGGCGCCGGCCCTGCGGAAAATCTACGACCAGATGGCTGAGCCCAAGTGGGTCATATCCATGGGTTCATGCGCGAACGGCGGCGGGTACTACCACTATGCCTATTCGGTCACCCGCGGGTGCGATCGCGTGATTCCGGTCGATGTCTACGTGCCCGGCTGCCCGCCGACGGCCGAGGCATTGATCTACGGGATTCTGCAGCTGCAAAAGAAGATCCGCCGCACCAATACCATTGCCCGGTGAGCCGATGAACGTGAATCGACAGAGCCTCGGCGGCCGCCTCGCCGATCACTTCGGCGACACCCTGAGGGTGGTGCCGGGAACCGGGGATGCCTGGGTGCCCACCGTCGAGGTCAGCCCCGAGCACTGGGTGGAGGTCGCCAAGGCGCTGCGCGACCACGAGGAATTTGCCTTCGACCAGTTGACCGACCTTTGCGGAATCGACTTCCTCGGCTTCGGCGTAACCGAGTGGGAAACGTCGGAAGCAACCCGCGAGGGCTACAGCCGGGCCGTGGAAGGCCTGGGGCCGGGCCGGTTCGGTTGGCAGGACCTGCCGGAGTCGGACACCGTGGAGCATCGTTTCGCGGTGGTGGCCCACTTGCTGTCGGTGCCGCACAATCGCCGCCTGCGGCTGCGAGTTTTCCTGGCGGACGAGGCGCTGCCGGTCATCCCCTCGCTGGTCGAGGTCTGGAATTCGGCAAACTGGTATGAACGGGAGGCCTTCGACCTGTTCGGCATCGTGTTCGAGGGCCATCCGGACTTGCGCCGCATCCTCACCGACTATGGCTTTACCGGTCATCCGTTTCGCAAGGATTTCCCGTTGATCGGCAATGTCACGGTGCGTTACGACGAGAGCAAGGGCCGGGTCGTCTACGAGCCGGTCGAGATCGAGCCGCGGGTGCTCGTGCCGCGCGTGATTCGCGACGACTCCCGGTATCGGACCGACGACGTCGACCAGGCCGCCGAGGAGGCGGCCGACCGGGATGCCCTCCAGGCGGGGTGAGCATGTCCGAGATCCGCAGCTACACGATGAATTTCGGGCCGCAGCATCCGGCCGCCCACGGCGTGCTGCGGCTGGTGCTGGAACTGGACGGCGAGACGGTGGTGCGGGCCGACCCGCACATCGGGCTGCTGCATCGCGCCACCGAGAAGCTGGCCGAGAGCAAGCCATTCAACCAGACCATCGGTTACATGGATCGGCTCGACTACATGTCGATGATGTGCAACGAGCACGCCTACGTGCGCGCCATCGAGCAGTTGCTGGGGATCGAACCGCCGGTCCGGGCGCAGTACATCCGCACCCTGTACGACGAAATCACGCGTATCAGCAATCACCTGCTGTGGATCGGCTCCAACGGGCTGGACCTGGGCGCCATGACGCTGTTCCTGTACGCCTTCCGGGAACGCGAAATGATCATGGACATGTACGAGGCCGCTTCGGGAGCGCGCATGCATGCGACTTACTACCGGCCCGGCGGCGTCTACCGGGACCTTCCCGACCGCATGCCCCGGTACCGGGAGTCGCCATGGACCAAGGGCAAGGATCTCCAGCGCAGGAACGAATGGCGTGAAGGCAGCCTGCTGGATTTCATCGAGGCATTCGCGACGGATTTCCCGTCCCGGGTGGACGAGTACGAAACGCTGCTGACGGACAACCGCATCTGGAAGCAGCGCACGGTCAACATCGGCGTCGTGCCGCCCGAACGCGCTCTGCAACTGGGCTTTACCGGGCCCATGCTGCGTGGCTCGGGAGTCGAGTGGGATTTGCGCAAGATGCAGCCCTACGCCATGTACGAGCACGTCGATTTCGACGTGCCGGTCGGCGCGCACGGCGATTGCTACGACCGGTACCTGGTGCGGGTCGAGGAATTGCGCCAGTCGGCCCGCATCATCCTGCAGTGCGTGGACTGGCTGCGGGCCAACCCCGGCCACGTCATGCTCAAGAACTTCAAGGTCATCCCGCCGACCCGCGAGGAGATGAAGGATGACATGGAAGCACTGATCCACCACTTCAAGCTGTTTACCGAGGGGTACTGCGTGCCCCGCGGGGAAACCTACGCGGCAGTGGAGGCGCCAAAGGGCGAATTCGGGTGCTACCTCGTTTCCGATGGTGCCAACAAGCCGTTCCGCGCCCATTTCCGGGCGCCGGGATTCGCGCATCTCTCGGCCATGGATGAAATGGTGCAAGGGCACATGCTGGCCGACGTGGTCGCCGTCATCGGTTCGATGGATATCGTGTTCGGGGAGATCGACCGCTGATGGCCCGGAAACAAACAGTGCAAGCCGACGTGCCGGGCCGGCTCACGGCGGAAACCAGCGCGCGTATCGACGGGTGGGCGGCCAGATTTCCGGACGACAAGCGGCGGTCTGCGCTGATCCAGGCACTGATGGCCGCGCAGGATCAAAACGGCGGCTGGCTCACGCGGGAACTGATCGAAGCGGTCGCCGAATACCTGCAATTGCCGCCCGTGTGGGCATTCGAAGTCGTCAGCTTCTACAGCATGTTCGACCGCGAACCCGTGGGCCGACACAAGGTGAGCATCTGCACCAACATTTCCTGCTGGCTCAATGGCGCCGAGCAACTGGTGAGCCATGTCGAGCGCAGGCTGGGGGTGGAGACGGGGGGCACCACCGCCGACGGGCGCATCACGCTGGTGCGGGAGGAAGAGTGCCTGGCCGGGTGTTGTGGCGCGCCGATGATGCTCGTGGACGGCCATTATCACGAAAACCTCGACGCCGAGAAAATCGACGCCATTCTGGATGCACTGGACTGAGTCATGGCTGAGTTCAACGTCGTCTTCGCAACCCTGGACCTCGACCCACCCTGGTCCCTGGCCAGCTACGAGTCGGTCGGCGGTTACCAGGCGTGGCGCAAGATCCTGGCCGAGAAGACCCCGCCCGAGGACATCATCGAGGCGGTCAAGACCTCTGCACTGCGTGGACGGGGCGGGGCCGGTTTTCCCACCGGCCTGAAATGGAGTTTCATGCCGCGTTCGGCTCCGGTGCAGAAATACATCTTGTGCAACTCGGACGAATCGGAGCCGGGCACCTGCCATGACCGGGATATCCTGCGCTACAACCCGCATGCGGTGATCGAAGGCATGGCCATCGCGGGCTACGCGACCGGCGCAACGGTGGGCTACAACTATCTGCGTGGCGAATTCCATCACGAACCCTTCGAGCGTTTCGAACGGGCCGTGCAGGAAGCGCGGAAGGCCGGCCTGCTGGGGGCGAATGTCCTCGACTCGGGCGTGGACATGGAAATCCATGCCGTGCTGGGTGCCGGCGCCTATATCTGCGGCGAAGAGACCGCGCTGATGGAATCCCTGGAGGGCAAGAAGGGCCAGCCGCGCTACAAGCCGCCGTTTCCGGCCAATTTCGGTCTGTACGGCAGGCCCAGCACCATCAACAACACCGAAACACTGGCCTCGGTACCGCACATCATGCGCCACGGCGCCGACTGGTTCCTGAACATTGGCAAGCCCAACAACGGCGGCCCGAAAGTATTCTCGGTCTCCGGGCATGTGCAGCGGCCTGGCAACTACGAGGTACCGCTGGGCACGCCGTTCAGCGAATTGCTGGAAATGGCCGGCGGCATGCGCGCGGGGCGGTCACTCAAGGGCGTGATTCCGGGCGGTTCGTCCATGCCGGTCCTGCCGGCTGAGGTCATGATGGACGTGACGATGGATTACGATGCGCTGGCCAAGGCCGGGTCCGGCCTCGGGTCCGGGGCGGTGATCGTGATGGATGACACCACCTGCATGGTTGGGGCCTGCACCCGCATCGCGCGTTTTTATCACATGGAGTCGTGTGGCCAGTGCACGCCCTGCCGGGAAGGCACCGGCTGGATGCACCGTGTGCTGCTGAGGATCGTGGCCGGGGAAGGCCGGATGGAGGACCTGGAATTGCTTCGCTCGGCCGCCGGGCAGATCGAGGGCCACACCATCTGCGCCTTCGGCGAGGCCGCCGCCTGGCCGGTCCAGGGCATGCTCAAGCATTTCTGGAATGAGTTCGAATATTTCGTGCAGCATGGCCGGTCGCTGGTCGACGACCGACAGGAACAGGCCGCATGAGCGCCCGGCCCGAGGCGGTCGTGGAGACCGTGCGGATCGAGGTTGATGGCATCGCCCTGGAGGTGCCGAAGAACTCGATGATCATCGAGGCCACCGACAGGGCGGGCATCGACATTCCGCGCTTCTGTTATCACCCCAAACTCAGCATTGCGGCCAATTGCCGCATGTGCCTGGTGGATGTGGAGAAAGCGCCCAAGCCGCTGCCGGCCTGCGCCACGCCGGTCATGGACGGCATGAAGGTCTACACCCGCTCGCGGCGAGCCATCGACGCCCAGCACGGGGTGATGGAGTTCCTGCTCATCAACCATCCGCTGGACTGCCCCATCTGCGACCAGGGCGGCGAGTGCGAGCTGCAGGACCTGGCCATGGGGTATGGCCGCTCGGTGTCGCGCTTCACGGAGCGCAAGCGCGTGGTCCAGGACAAGAATGTCGGTCCGCTGATCCAGACCGACATGACCCGCTGCATTCACTGCACGCGGTGCATCCGTTTCCTGGAGGAGATCGCCGGCACCAGCGAGATGGGCGGGGTGGGCCGTGGCGACCGGCTCGAAATCGGCACCTGCATCGAGCGCAGCATCGACTCCGAGCTGTCCGGCAACATCATCGACCTGTGCCCGGTCGGCGCCCTGACCAACAAGCCCTTCCGGTACTCGGCGCGGGCCTGGGAATTGACCGCCAGGCCCTCGGCCGCCATGCATGATGGCCTGGGCTCGAGTCTCTACTACCACGTTCGTGGCGGCCAGGTCATGCGCGCCGTGCCGCGCGAGGACGAAGCGACCAACGAGGCCTGGCTCGCCGACCGCGACCGTTACAGTCACTTCGGGCTGTACGCGGGAGACCGGGTACGGGTGCCACACGTGCGGGACGACGGTGAATGGCGCGAGGCGACCTGGGACGAGGCCATGGCGCGGGCGGCCGGGGCCCTCCGCGCGGTGGTCAGCGAACACGGCGGCGAGGCGCTGGGGGTCTTGATGTCGCCCTCGGCCGCCAACGAAGAATACTTCCTCGCGCAGAAGCTAGCGCGTGCACTGGGATGCGGCAACATCGACCACCGCCTGCGCGAGCTCGACTTTACCGATGACCCGGCACGCCCCTGCGTCCCGCAGTTCGCGATGCCAATCGCCCAGATGGAGGCGGCTGATGCGGTGTTGCTGGTCGGCAGCAATGTGCGGCACGAGGCACCCATCCTGGGACACCGCGTGCGCAAGGCCTGGCGCGCAGGCGCCACGGTCAGTGCCGTCAACCCGCTCGACTGGGATTTCCATTTCGACCTGGCGCACAAGCTGATCGTTGCGCCGCAACGGCTGGTCGACGAGCTTGCCGCCATTGCCTCAGCGCTGGCCAGTGACGGCGGCGCCGCGGTTCCGGACGCGCTCGCGGAGCGGGTCGGAGCGGCGCAGCCGGATGCCGTGCACCGCGCCATTGCCGAACAATTGCGACAGTCGGACAAGGGGTTGGTGCTGCTGGGACACATGGCCCAGGGCCATTTCCTCGCCAGCTGGATCCGGCAACTCTCCGGGTGGATCGCCGCCGCGAGCGGAGCGGCTTTGAACGTGCTGGCCCACGGCGGCAACTCCGTGGGTGCCTGGCTGGCGGGCGCGGTGCCCCATCGCGGCCCCGCCGGCGCCGCCGTCGCCCCGGGCCTGAATGCCCGTGCCATGCTTGCAGAACCCCGGCGGGGCTACCTGCTGTGGGGGTTCGAACCGGATTTCGACACGGCCAACCCGGCGCTGGCGCACAGTGCCCTGGCCGGCGCCGAGCACGTGGTGGCGGTGGCCAGTTTTGCCACCAGCAGCATCGCGGATGTCGCAGAGGTCATCCTGCCGCTGGCACCGTGGCCGGAGACCGAGGGCTCGATGGTCAATGTGGATGGCGCCTGGAGCGAACTCCATCCGGCCGGCCGGTTAACGGGCGAGGCCCGGCCGGGCTGGAAAATCCTGCGTCGCCTGGGCGCCGAGCTGGGGCTGGAGGGGTTCGGGCAGATTGACATCGGTGATGTCAGGCGCGAGATGCCGACGGAACCGCAGCCGGAATTCAAGCCGATTTCCGTCGCGGCACTGCCGCCGCCACCGGCGGCCGCCGGATTGTACCGGGCCGGGGAAGTGCCGGCCTTTTCCCTGGACCCCCTGTGCCGCCGGGCGGATGCACTGCAAGAGACGGCGCATGCGCAGAGCGCGTTCGTCGCCCTGCATCCCGATGATGCCGGGCGACTGGGTTGCGAGCAGGGTGATGCCGTCAATGTCAGCCAGGATGGCGCCATGGTGTCACTGCCGCTGCGCGTGAGCACCCGGGTGCCGGCAGGCACGGCCTGGGTGCGCAGCGCCACCTGTGCCACGCGCGTGCTGGGAGACGGCTCGGGACCCATTGCGGTGGAGGCCGGCTGATGCTCGAGGCCCTGCTGCAGCTGATCTGGGTGGTCACCAAGATTCTGATGATCGTGGTGCCGCTGATTCTGGCAGTGGCTTACTTCACCTACGCGGAGCGCCGGGTGATCGGATTCATGCAGGTGCGCATGGGCCCCAACCGCGTGGGCCCGTGGGGGCTGTTGCAGCCGTTCGCGGATGTGTTCAAGTTGCTGCTCAAGGAAATCGTCCTGCCGGAAAACGCCAACCGGTTCCTGTTCGTGCTGGCGCCGGTGCTGGCGATCGCCCCGGCCTTCGCGGCCTGGGCCGTGATTCCCTTTTCCGACTGGCTGATCCTTGCCGACATCAATGCCGGGTTGCTGTACATCCTGGCCATGACCTCGATGGGCGTGTACGGCGTGATCATCGCCGGCTGGGCATCCAACTCCAAGTACGCATTCCTGGGCGCACTGCGCTCCGCGGCACAGATCGTCTCCTACGAGATCGCCATGGGCTTTGCGCTCATCGGCGTGTTGGTCATGGCTGGCACGCTGAATCTCGGCGACATCGTGCGAGCCCAGCAGGGCGGCATCCTGGACTGGTTCTGGTTGCCGCTGCTGCCGCTGTTCGTGGTCTACTTCATCTCCGGCGTGGCGGAGACCAATCGCGCGCCGTTCGACGTGGCGGAGGGCGAATCGGAGATCGTTGCCGGCTTCCACGTCGAGTACTCGGGTGCGGCCTTCGCGGTGTTCTTCCTGGCCGAGTACGCCAACATGATCCTGATTTCCAGCCTCACCGCGCTGCTGTTCACCGGCGGCTGGCTGTCGCCGTTCGAGTCGGTGCCCGGGCTGAAA
>WVWV01000089.1:0-345 GCA_011773845.1 Lysobacterales bacterium
CACGCCGAAGGTGGCCGGCACGGCGACCTTGAACACGCCCTCGATGATGTTGTCGACGGAATGCCCCTTGGCGCGCATGTTCGTGTAGGCGCTCTCGCCGATCACGATGGCGTCGTCGACCACGATACCCAGCACCAGGATGAAGCCGAACAGGCTGATCAGGTTCACCGACACACCCACCAGCGGCATGACGAGGAAGGTGCCCAGGAACGCCACCGGCAATCCGACCATCACCCAGAAGGCCAGCTTCAGGCGCAGGAACAGCGCCAGCGAGAGGAACACGAGGACGGCGCCGTAGATGAGGTTCTTGACCATCATGTTGAGGCGGCCCTTCAGGTAGTAAGT
>WVWV01000089.1:391-62280 GCA_011773845.1 Lysobacterales bacterium
CACGCCGATTCCGGATGGCAGCGAGGCCTGCTTGCGCTCGACGTAAGCCCGCACCACCTCCGAGATATCCAGTTCGTTCTGCTTGCCGACCGACATCACCTGGATGGTGATGGCCGGCTCGCCATTGAATTCGGCAAAGCTTCCGGTATCGGCAAATTCGTCGTGGATGGCGGCAATGTCCTTGAGCAGCACCCGCGTGCCGTCGGCATTGGTGCGGATGACGATATCCTCGAAATCCCGCCCTACGTAGGCCTGTCCCTTGGTGCGGAGCTGGATGTCCCCCGATTCGGCGCGGATCGAGCCGGCGGGCAGGTCCAGTGAGCCGCGCCGGATGGCGAGGCCGACCTCCGCCAGCGTCAGGTCGTATTCCTGCAGGGTAAACTCGCTGACCTCGATGCTGACCTCATATGGGCGCGAGCCGAGCACGTTGGCCCGCGTCACCCCCGGCAGGGTGACGATCTCGTTGCGAACCTGCTTGGCGAATTCCTTGAGCGTCTTCTCCGGCACGGCTCCGAACACGGAAACCATCATCACTTGCTGGTCGAAACTGGTGCGCGCGATCACCGGTTTTTCGGTGTTATCCGGAAAGGTCGTGATGGCGTCGACGCGGTTCTTGACTTCGTCCATCACGACCAGCACGTCGTAGTCCGCCAGCACTTCGATGCGCACCTGCCCCGTGCCGCGGCGTGCGGTCGAGATGATTTCCTCGATCCCCTCGATGTCCTGGATGGCCTCTTCGATCTTGATCAGGATGCCTTCCTCGACGTCCTCCGGGCTGGCGCCCAGAAACGGCATGCTGACGGTGATGTAATTGGTCTCGATCTTGGGGTTGGATTCCTTCTTGATGGTGAAGGTCGTGTACAGGCCCCCGGCCAGCAGGATCACCATCAACAGGTTGGCCGCCACCGAATTGCGGGCGAACCATTCGATCATCGCCTCGTAGGGATTGCGGCCGGTCACTCGGCATTCTCCGCGCTGGCGGCCATGCGTGCCTCCGCAGCGCCGGCCGGCGGCGAGGATTCCGCTCCGCTGATCGCCAGGCGCGTGCCCGTAATGGGGGCCTCCAGGGTGGTGGTCACCACCCGCTCGCCATCGCTCACACCGGCGCCGATATACACCTGCCGCGGCTCTGCGCGAACCACCGTCACCGGACGGATTTCCAGCTGGTCGTCGGCATTGGCGATCAGGACGGTATCGTCATCCCGCAGGGCAAAGCGTGGCAACACCACCACGTCCTGCAGGGCGCGCCCCCGGATGGCTGCCCGCACGAAGGTGCCGACCTTGAGTTCGTCCTGAACGCTCTGGCCCAGAACGCCGTAGGGGTCGATCACCTGCGCCACGGCATAGACCACGCGACTGGTTTCGTCCACCACGCCCTCCGTGCGCATGATCCGGGCCTGCCAGGTGCGGATTTCGCCGCCTTCCTCGGCGGACAGCGTCACGTCCGGGAATGGCCGCTCGGCGGACTCGACGGCGCTGGGCAGGTCGAGGTAGGCCACGTCATCGGCCGACAATGGCAAACGGATTTCTGCGCTGTCGATGGCGAAGGTGACGCCCAGCGGCGTGCCCGGTGAGGCGTACTGCCCGATATCGACCCGTTTCTCGCGCACCAGCCCTTCGTAGGGCACGCTGATGCGGGTGCGCTGGAGATCCCGTTTGGCTTTTTGTACGGCGGCCTCCGCGGCGCTCACGTTGGCCATGGCGTCCTGCAGCTGGGGTTTGCGCAGTACGAGATCGGACGGTTCGCCGCTGCGGCCCAGGTTGCGCCAGTCTTTCAGCGCCTGCTCGGAACGGGCGCGCTCATCGGCCAGCCGGGCCTGCATCGAAGCCAGGTTGGCCTCAGCCGCTTTCAGGGCCGTGCGGTAGTCGCTCGGATCGATTTGCAGGAGCGTGTCCCCAGCCTTGAAGAAACCGCCCGCAACGAAGTCCGGCGATACCGAGACCACCTTGCCGGACACTTCCGCCACCAGCACCGTCTCGGTCCTGGGCCGGACGCTGCCCTGCGAGGCGATGATCAGGTTCAACGACCGTGTCTCGGCGGCGATGACGTCCACCAGCACCGCCTGGGGCCCCTCGGCCTTGCGTTCCGGCCGTTTGCCGCGCGCCAGGCCGACCAGCACGGCCACCACGGCGATGGACAGGAGAATCAGGCCGAACGGCAGAAATTTCCGCAGGAACTCCATCATGGCGTGTATTCTCCCGAGCGGGCGTACCCAGGGTCTGACAACCCTTAAACCGAAATTATCCCAGCCGCGCGTGGCGCGGTCATGGGGCAAAAGTTGGGGGAATCCATGGCTTACGGTACCTCGGCGGCCCCGCAAGCGCCAGCGCGAGCCGGTACAATAAGTGCCACCCCGGGAACCGAGCGCGATGGGTGATGTTACGAAGGAGACACATGGGAATCATCCTCAAATCGCCTGCAGAGATCGAGGCCATGCGGGTAGCGGGCCATCTCGCTGCGGAGGTGCTGCGCATGATCCGCCCGCACGTGCAGCCCGGTGTGACCACCGATGAACTGGACCGGATTTGCCACCAGCACATCACCGAGGTGCAGGGGGCGATTCCGGCACCGCTGAACTACCGGGGATTCCCCAAGTCCATCTGCACCTCCGTGAACAATGTGGTCTGCCACGGCATCCCGGGCGACAAGGTGCTGAAACCGGGGGATATCGTCAATATCGATATCACCGTCATCAAGGATGGCTGGCACGGCGACACGAGCAAGATGTTCCAGGTGGGCGAAGTGCCGGTTCGCGCCCGGCGCATCTGCGACGTCGCCTACCAGGCCATGGTCGAGGGCATCGAAATGGTGCGTCCCGGTATCCGGTTGGGGGACATCGGCCACGCCATCCAGACGCTTGCAGAGCGCTATCGGTGCTCGGTGGTGCGCGAGTATTGCGGCCACGGCATCGGCCGTGGATTCCACGAAGAACCCCAGGTGCTGCATTACGGCCGCCCCGGCACGGGCGAGGTGCTGGTGCCCGGCATGGTGTTCACCATCGAGCCGATGATCAACCTCGGCAAGCGGGAGACCCGGCTGCTGCAGGACGGCTGGACCGTGGTCACCCGCGACCGCAGCCTGTCCGCGCAGTGGGAGCATACCCTGGCGGTCACGGACACGGGGGTGGACGTGCTGACCCGCCTGCCCGGCGACCCGCTCTGATTCTCCCAGCGCGCATGACGGAGCCTGCGATGACGCCCCGCCCTGTGCCACGGCTCGACCGCTTGCCCGCACCCGGGTTCGCAGTGGAGTTGCTGCCCCCGGACGCCGTGCCGGATGCCGGGGTTGATCGGGCCGCGTTGACGCAGGGCCTGCGTGATGCATTGCACGCCGGCGATGGGGAACTGGCCCGGCGCTTCTGGGCGGGCGAGTCGGTGGAGGGGCTGGTCGGCGCGCGCGCCTGGCTGGCCGAGCAACTCGTGCTGTCTGCCTGGGCGGTGGTGATGCCCGAGGACGATGGCCTGGCGCTGGCCGCGGTCGGAGGTTTCGGCCGGGGCCAGCTACACCCCGGCTCGGACATCGACCTGCTGGTGGTGCTGGGCACCAGCCCGCCTGACCCGGAAACGACCACCGCGATCGAGACGTTCGTGGCGCTGTTGTGGGATGCCGGGTTTTATCTTGGCCACAGTGTGCGCAGCGTGGGCGAGTGCGTCGCGGAGGCCCGCGCGGACGTGGCGACCGCGACCAACCTGATGGAGGCGCGCTGCATCGCCGGCAGCGCCCGGCTGTTCCGGGACATGCAGGCCGCCACGGGCGCCGGGCAACTGTGGCCGGCGGGCCCGTTTTTCGAAGCCAAGTACCAGGAACAACTCGAACGCCATGCCCGTTTTCATGACACGGCGTACAACCTCGAACCCAACGTGAAGGAAGGCCCCGGCGGGCTGCGGGACATCCAGATGATCGCGTGGGTCACGCAACGGCATTTCGGCACGCGGACCCTGCACGCACTGGTTGAGCATGGCTTCCTGACCGAGCCGGAATACGGCGAGCTGAGGGAGGGGCAGGCCTTTCTGTGGCGTGTCCGGTTCGCGCTGCACCTGCTCGCGGGCCGCGCCGAGGACCGCTTGCTGTTCGATTTCCAGCGCCAGGTCGCCGAGCGGTTCGGGTTCGCGCGCGGGGTCGATGCCCATATCGCGGTGGAGCGGTTCATGCAGCGCTACTACCGCGTGGTCATGCAGCTGGAGCGGCTGAATGAACGTCTGTTGCAACTGTTCCGGGAAGAGCTGCTGCCCGGCGCCGAGGCGCCCACGGAGCCCGCCGATGGCCAGTTCCGTATCATCAACGGCTACCTCGAGGTGAGCGACGAGCAATTGTTCACGCGCCGGCCGGCAGCGATCATGGAGCTGTTCCTGCTGTTGGCCAGGCGTGAGGAGCTGCTCGGCGTGCGGGCGGCGACCGTGCGGCTGATCTGTGATCACCTGCACCTGATCGATGAGCGTTTTCGCAGCGATCCGGAGGTGCTGGCGGCCTTCCTGCAGTTGCTGCGCCAGCGCCAGGGCGTCTACACGCAACTCCAGAGAATGAACCGTTATGGCGTGCTGGCCGCTTTCCTGCCGGCCTTTGCGCTGATCACCGGACGCATGCAATTCGACCTGTTCCACGTCTATACCGTGGATCAGCACATCCTGTTCTCGGTCCGCAACCTGCGCCGCTTCGCATACGGGAAATACCGGGAATATTTCCGCCATGCACCGCGCGTGTTCAGGACCATCGACCGCCCCGAGTTGCTCTACCTGGCCGCGCTGTTCCACGACATTGCCAAGGGGCGCGAGGGCGACCACTCCGATCTCGGGGCGGATGAAGCCCGGCGCTTCTGCGCACGGCTGCCGCTGGAGGCTGCGCAGGCGGAGCGGGTGGCGTGGCTGGTCCAGCATCATCTGCTCATGTCGCAGACCGCGCAGCGCAAGGACATCAACGACCCCGAAATCGTGCACCGGTTCGCAATGCAAGTGGGTGACCAGGACCACCTGGACTACCTGTACGTGCTGACCGTGGCGGACATTGCCGCCACCAGCCCGAAACTGTGGAACAGCTGGAAGGACGGACTGCTGTGGGAACTCTACTGCTCCGCTTCCGAGGTGTTGCGCCAGGGCGGGGCGGGGCCGCCGGACCCGCGGGAGCGGGCTGCCG
This sequence comes from Lysobacterales bacterium, assembly GCA_011773845.1. Classification (GTDB taxonomy): domain Bacteria; phylum Pseudomonadota; class Gammaproteobacteria; order Xanthomonadales; family SZUA-36; genus WVWV01. The sequence goes on from WVWV01000089.1 coordinate 5,523, forward strand.
CGGCGCGGCAGGCCGCCGCCACCGCGCTGCAGGAGCAGGCGCATGCCGCACCCGCGGTCAGCGCCCTGCTCGACACCTTGCCTGCCAGCGCGTTCACGCGCTTCCTGCCGGAGCAATTAACCTGGGGCGCGGGCTGCGTGCTGTCCGCTGGGCCGGATGCCGGCGTGATCATCGGCGTGCGGGAACGCAGCGAGCGCGAGGTGTCCGAGGTGCTGGTGTCGGCGCCCGACTACACCGGCCTGTTCGCCACCACGACCGCGGTGTTCGACGAGATGGGCCTCAACGTGCTGGAGGCGCGCGTGGTCACGACCCGGGATAGCAGGAGTTTCGACCTGTTCCAGGTCATGGACGCCCGTTCCCGGCCGCTCAGTCCGGAAGACGCGGCAGACCTGCAGCAGCGCCTGGTCGGCAAGCTGGGCCGACAGACCGTGCCCAGGCCGGTCCGGCGCAAGCTCCCGCGGCGCCTGCGCCCATTTGTCAGTGCGCCGGAAATCAGGTTCACTACCGCCAGGCGCGGGACGGTGACCTCCATGGAGATCGAGTGCACCGACCGGCCGGGATTGCTGTCACAGCTGGCGGCTGCCATGCTGTCGTGCGAGATTCGAATCCATGATGCGATGATTGCGACCTTCGGTGACCGAGCGGAAGACACGTTCCTGCTGACCGGCCGCGATGGTTCGCTGCTGGACGCGGAACAGCAGGCGCGCCTGGAACAGGCGATCATCGAGCATCTGCGCGCGGAGCAGTGAAAGCATGCAAGTGCCCGAACATATCGAGGAACTCAGGCGCATCATCGAGAGCGCCTACCAGAACCGGGCGGACTACGCCCCGCAGCGCACCCCGGCCGTGGTGCGGGAGGCCATCGAGACCTGCATCGACCTGCTGCAGGCCGGGCAGTTGCGGGTAGCCGAGCCGCAGGCCAGCGGCTGGGTCGTCAATCAATGGCTCAAGATGGCGGTGCTGCTTTACTTCAGAATCCATGACCCGGCGGTGATGGCTGGCGGGCATACCCACTATTTCGACAAGGTGCCCGTGCGCTGGGCCCGCGAGGAGGACAATATCGCGACCGCGGGTGTGCGGGTGGTGCCCACCGCCACGGTGCGGCGCGGCGCATATATCGGCGAGGACGTGGTGTTGATGCCGAGTTACGTGAACATCGGCGCCTACGTGGGCGCCGGCAGCATGGTCGATACCTGGGCAACGGTCGGGTCCTGCGCCCAGATCGGCAGCGGCGTGCACCTCTCGGGCGGCGTCGGCATCGGCGGGGTGCTCGAGCCGTTGCAGGCCACGCCCACCGTCATCGAGGACGGGTGCTTCATCGGCGCACGCTCGGAAGTCGTGGAAGGCGTCGTGGTGGAGCGGGGCAGTGTACTGTCGATGGGAGTCCACCTCGGCCAGAGCACGCGCATCTATGACCGTCAGACCGGCGAAATCCTGTACGGCCGGGTACCGGCGGGCTCGGTGGTCGTGCCGGGCTCCCTGCCGGCGGCTGATGGCAGCCACGCCCTGTACGCGGCCATCATCGTGAAGCGCGTCGACGATGAGACACGCGCCAAGACCAGCGTCAACGAGCTTTTGCGCAAGGCCGAGTGAGTGTTGACGGTCTACGGCATCCGGGAATGCGACAGCTGCCGCCAGGCACGCAAATGGCTGGACCGGCAGGGCATCGCGCATCGCTTCCATGACCTGCGCCGCGATGGCCTCGAGGAAGCGACCGTGCGGGCCTGGTTGGGCTCCGGGTTCGCAGACCAGCTACTCAACCGGCGCAGCGCGACCTGGCGGGCGCTAACGGAACAGCAGCGGAACCTGCAGGGGGCAGCGCGCGTGGCCTTGTTGCTGGAGCACCCGACCCTCATCAAGCGCCCGGTATGGGTGGACCGGGAGGTGATCGCGGTGGGCTTCGACCCGGAGCGCCTGCAGCAGCGGCTGGCGGCGCGGGGGGTGCGCTGATGTCCGCAGTGCTGGAGCTTGCACGCGAGCTGGTGGGCCGGCCGTCGGTGACCCCCGAGGACGCGGGCTGCCAGCGCCTGATTGCCGAGCGGCTGCTGGCCGCCGGCTTCGAGGCCGAATGGTTCTTCTGCGGTGAAGTCAGCAACGTGCTGCTCACGCGGGGCACCGCACGCCCGGCCCTGTGGTTCCTGGGGCATACCGACGTGGTTCCCCCCGGGCCGGAAGACGAGTGGGTTTCCCCGCCCTTCGAGCCGCAGGTGCGCGACGCCGTGCTGTACGGCCGCGGGGCGGCGGACATGAAGGGCGCGGTGGCGGCCATGGTGGTGGCGCTCGAGGCGTTCGTCGAGGATGCGCCGGATCACCGCGGCCAGGTTGGAATGTTGCTCACCAGTGACGAGGAGGGCCTGGCCGTGGATGGCATCGCGCGCGTTGCCGAGGTGCTCGCCACCCGCGGCAGCGCCCCGGAGTATTGCCTGGTCGGCGAGCCCAGCAGTTGCGGGCGGCTCGGCGATACGGTGCGCATCGGCCGCCGCGGCGCCATCAACGCCCGCCTGGCGGTGCGCGGGATACAGGGTCACACCGCGTTCCCGGAGACCATCGACAACCCGGTGCACCGGCTCGCACCGCTGCTCGCGGAACTGGCCGCCACGGACTGGGACGCGGGCAATGGCGATTTTCCGCCCACCCATTGCCAGGTATCCAACATCCGCGCCGGGACCGGTGCCGAGAATGTCACGCCGGGGCGCGTGGAGCTGTGGTTCAATTTTCGCACCAGCCCCTTGTCCGGCGCGGAAGAGCTCGAGGCGCGGGTGCGGGCGCTGGTGGAGCGGCACGCCATCACCGACTACGCGCTCGAGTGGCGCGTGATGGGTCGGCCATTCCGTTCGGAACCGGGGCCGCTGCGGGCGGCGGTCACGCAAGCGGTGCAGGAAGTCCTCGCGGTGGACCCCGAACTCAACACCGGCGGCGGGACCTCCGATGGCCGCTTCATTGCGCCCCTGGGCAGCGAGGTGCTGGAACTCGGCCTGGTCAACCAGTCCATCCACAAGGTCGACGAGCATGCCCCGGTGGCCGATCTCGAGGCGCTCGCAAACACCTATCTTCGCGTGCTGGAACAACTTTTCCGGGTCTGAGGGCGGCGGACGGAGCGGTACCGGGTGCCGTCCGGCGCTTGATTCGTTCCCGTCCAGCCCATAAATCCACAGCAGTCGAATCACCGGCGCAGCAAGCAGTCGCCGGGGGGGTTGCACAATGCGAATGGACAAGCTGACCAGCAAATTCCAGCTGGCCCTGGCTGATGCACAAAGCCTGGCGGTCGGGCTCGATCACGCCCTGATCGAGCCGGTGCACGTCATGGTCGCCCTGTTGGACCAGGAAGGCGGCAGCGCCCGCCACCTCTTGGCCAAGGCCGGCGTGCGCGTCAACCCGCTGCGCTCGCAGCTGGGCGAGCGCCTCGACCAGTTGCCCCGCGTGTCGGGCGCGGCAGGCGAGATCAACCTGTCCAATGAAACCATCAAGTTGCTGAACGTCACGGACAAGCTGGCGCAGAAGCGCGGTGACCAGTACATCGCCAGCGAGCTGTTCGTGCTGGCCGCGCTGGACCTCAAGGGCGTGCTGGCCGATTTCCTCAACAACCACGGCGCCAACCGCGAGGCGATCGAGAATGCCATCGAGGACATGCGCGGCGGCGAGCAGGTGGTGGATCCCAATGCCGAGGAATCCCGCCAGGCGCTGGAGAAATACACCATCGACCTGACCGAGCGGGCCGAGCAGTCCAAGCTCGACCCGGTCATCGGCCGCGACGAGGAGATCCGGCGCTCCATCCAGGTGCTGCAGCGCCGCACCAAGAACAACCCGGTGCTGATCGGCGAGCCGGGCGTCGGCAAGACCGCCATCGTCGAGGGCCTGGCGCAGCGCATCGTCAACGGCGAGGTGCCCGAGGGCATCCGTGGCAAGCGCGTGCTGAGCCTCGACATGGGCGCGCTGATTGCCGGCACGAAGTTCCGCGGCGAATTCGAGGAACGCCTGAAGGGCGTGCTCAACGACCTCAAGAAACAGGAGGGCAACATCATCCTGTTCGTCGACGAGATCCACAACATGGTCGGCGCCGGCAAAGCGGAAGGCTCCATGGACGCCGGCAACATGCTCAAGCCCGCGCTGGCGCGCGGCGAGCTGCACTGCATCGGCGCCACCACGCTGGACGAGTACCGCAAGCACGTGGAGAAGGACGCGGCGCTGGAGCGGCGCTTCCAGAAAGTGCTGGTGGACGAACCCTCGGTGGAAGACACCATCGCCATCCTGCGCGGGCTGCAGGAGCGCTATGAAGTGCATCACGGCGTGGAGATCACCGACCCGGCCCTGGTGGCGGCCGCCACGCTGTCCAATCGCTACATTTCCGATCGCCAGTTGCCGGACAAGGCCATCGACCTGATGGACGAGGCGGCCTCGCGCATTCGCATGGAGATCGATTCCAAGCCGGAGGCGCTGGACCGGCTGGAGCGACGGCTGATCCAGCAGAAAATTCAGCGCGAAGCGCTGAAAAAGGAGTCTGACGAGGCCTCCCGAAAACGCCTCGAGGAACTGGAGCAGGCCATCACCGAGCTGGAGCGCGAGTTCTCGGACCTGGAAGAAGTGTGGAAGGCCGAGAAAGCGGCAGTGCAGGGCACCACCCACATCAAGGAAGCGCTCGAGCGGGCGCGGGCCGAGCTGGAGACCGCGCGCCGTGCGCAGGATCTCGGGCGCATGTCGGAATTGCAGTACGGCAGGATTCCGGAGCTGGAACGCGAGCTGACCGCGGCCGAGCAGGGCGAAAAGGCGGATTTCCAGCTGTTGCGCAACCGGGTGACCGAGGACGAGATCGCCGAGGTGGTCTCGCGCTGGACGGGCATCCCGGTCTCGCGCATGCTGGAGGGCGAGCGCGACAAGCTGCTGCGCATGGAGGAGGTCGTGCACGAGCGCGTGGTGGGTCAGGACGAGGCCGTGACGGCAGTGGCGGACGCGATACGGCGCTCACGCGCCGGGCTGTCGGACCCCAACCGGCCGATCGGCTCCTTCCTGTTCCTGGGCCCCACGGGGGTCGGCAAGACCGAACTGTGCAAGGCGCTGGCCGAATTCATGTTCGACACCGAGGACGCCATGGTGCGCATCGACATGTCGGAATTCATGGAAAAACATTCCGTGGCCCGACTGATCGGCGCCCCGCCCGGCTATGTCGGCTACGAGGAGGGCGGCTACCTCACCGAGGCGGTGCGTCGCCGACCCTATTCCGTGATCCTGCTGGACGAGGTGGAGAAGGCCCACCACGACGTGTTCAACATCCTGTTGCAGGTGCTGGACGACGGCCGCCTGACCGACGGCCACGGCCGCACGGTGGATTTTCGCAACACGGTGGTGGTGATGACCTCCAACCTGGGCTCGCAACGCATCCAGGAGCTCGCGGGCGAAGGCTACGAGGCCATGAAAGCGGCAGTGATGGACGTGGTCGGTCAGCATTTCCGGCCCGAGTTCATCAACCGCGTGGATGAGCTGGTGGTGTTCCACCCGCTGGACCGCAAGCAGATCCGAATGATCGCGGGCATCCAGCTCGGCCACCTGCGTCGCCGCCTGGAGCAGGCCGGCCTGCATCTGGAGGTCTCCGACCAGGCGCTGGAGTTGCTGGGCAACGCCGGCTTCGACCCGGTGTACGGGGCGCGGCCGTTGAAGCGCGCCATCCAGCAGGAGCTGGAGAACCCGCTGGCGCAGAAGATCCTGGCCGGCGATTTCACGCCGGGCGAGACGGTCCATGTGGATGCGGCCGAGGGGCGGTTCGCGTTCTCCGCTGCACTCGCCGACGAAGTCGTCAACGCCTGAGTCGCCCATGGGACCGGGCATCACGCGGGGCGGGGCAGAGGGCGTGACCGCCGACATCGCCACGCCGCTGACCCTTCCTTGCGGCGCACGAATCAGGAACCGGCTGTGCAAGGCGGCCATGACCGAAGGCCTGGCCGATGCCGGCAACCGGGCCACGGATCGCCATGTGACGCTCTATCGCCGCTGGGCGCAGGGTGGCGCCGGCCTGTTGATCACCGGCAACGTGCAGGTCGACCGCCGCTACCTGGAGCGCGCCGGCAACATCGTCATCGACGGCCAACAGGACCCCCGGCAATTGGGCGCATTGGAGGCGCTGGCCTCGGCCGGCCAGATGCGCGACACCCACCTCTGGATGCAGCTCAGCCACGCGGGGCGCCAGACGCCGAAGCTGATCGCCACCGAACCGGTGGGGCCGTCCGACATCCCCCTGGCCCTGCCGGGTGGCCGGTTCGGCACGCCGCGCGCGCTGCGCGGCGAGGAAATCCGGGACGTGATCGACCGCTTCGCGCATGCGGCCCGCATCGCGCGGCAGACCGGGTTCACCGGGGTGCAGATCCACAGCGCCCACGGCTACCTGTTGTCCGAGTTCCTCTCCCCGCGCGTCAATATTCGCGACGACGAGTGGGGCGGTCCGCTGGAGCATCGCGCCCGGTTGCTGCTGGAGTGCGTGCGCGCGGCGCGGGTCGCCACCGGCCCGGAATTCGCGATCGCAGTGAAACTGAACTCGGCCGATTTCCAGCAGGGCGGGTTTTCTTTCGACGAGTGCCTGCGCGTCATCGAGATGCTCAACCAGGAGGGGCTGGACCTGCTGGAGATTTCGGGCGGCACCTACGAGCAGCCTCGGTTGCTGGCGATCGAAGGGCTCGAGCCGGTCTTCGAGGAACAAGTGCGCGCGAGCACGCGGGCCCGGGAGGCCTACTTTTTCGATTACGCGGTGGCCGCCCGGCGCCTCGCGCGCATGCCGCTGATGGTGACCGGCGGGTTTCGAACCCGCGCCGGCATGGACGAGGCCCTGTCGGGCGGCGAGGTCGACCTCGTCGGCCTGGGCCGGCCCTTGTGCGTGGACCCGGACTTTCCGGCCCGCATTCTGGCCGGCGAGATCGCCGCCGCGCCCGAGGTGGAGCGCCGCCTGCGTTTCGGCCCCGGTATGCTGGGGCCGCATTCACCCATCAAGCTGATGAAGGTGCTCAACGGGTTCGCCAAGATCGGCTGGTACTACGAGCAGATTTACCGCCTGGCGGACGGCCAGGACCCGGACCTCGCCCTCGGCGGGCTGCGGGCGCTGCTCGCCTACGACCGGACCGAAAAGGCCAAGGCGCGGGCGCTGCGACGGCCCTGACCCCGGCCTGCCGGGGTGCCTGTCGACGAAGGCGGGCTCAGCGCGGCCGCGTCTGCCCGGTGCCCCGCACGACCCATTTGTAACTGGTCAGTTCCGGCAGCGCCATCGGGCCGCGTGCGTGCAGTTTCTGCGTACTGATGCCGATTTCCGCGCCCATCCCGAACTGCGCGCCATCGGTGAACGCGGTCGAGGCGTTGGCGTACACGGTTGCGGCGTCCACGGACTGCAGGAAGCGCTCGATCACCGCCGGGTCTTCGGCCACGATGGCCTCCGAGTGCCGGGAACTGAAGTGGCGAATGTGCTCCAGGGCCTCGTCGAGGGTGCCGACGGTCTTGATCGACATGCGCAGGGACAGGAACTCCTGGCCGTAATGGGCGGGCTGCGCCACGTGCAAGGGTCCCGCGTAGTGCCCGTCCAGGGCAGCAAACGATTCGCTGTCGGCAAACACCTCGACCTGGTACTGCGCTCCGAGGTCCGCCATCAGGGCCGGCAGCTGCAACAGCAATTCGCGGTGCACGAGCAGGGTGTCCAGCGCGTTGCACACGCTCACCCGCCGGGCTTTGGCGTTGGTGATGATGGCCCGGGCCTTGTCCGGGTCGGCGCTGCGGTCGACATAGGTGTGGACGATGCCGGCGCCGGTCTCGATGACGGGTATGCGCGCATTGTCGCGCACGAAATCGATCAGGCCTTTGGAGCCACGCGGGATGGCGAGGTCGATGGTGTCCGTGGCGCGCAGGATCTGCGGCAACCACTCGCGCTCCGCGGGCGCCAGGTAGACCGTCGCCGGATCGAGCCCGAACGAGGCCAGCACCTCGTGGATGACCTTCACGATGGCACGATTGCTGTCGCGGGCATCCGCGCTGCCCTTCAGCACGCACGCGTTGCGCGATTTGAGGCACAGGGCGGTCACGTCGAAGGTCACGTTGGGGCGCGACTCGAAAATCACCGCGATCACGCCGATTGGCACGCGCAGCTTGCTGAGCTGCAGCCCGTTGTCCAGTTTGCGTTGCTCCAGAACCTCGCCCACCGGCGAGGGCAGGGCGGCGACCTGGCGCAGGTCGGCACAGATGCCGGCCAGACGCTCCGGGTCGAGCAGCAGGCGGTCGTACTTCGGATCCTCTGGATCCATGCGCGCCAGGTCAGCGCGGTTCGCGGCGAGGATTTCCGACTCTGCCTCCAGGGTCCGGTCAGCCAGCGCGTTCAGCAACGCCTGGATATCGGCATCGGGGCGCTCGGCCAGGGCTGGCGCAGCCTGTGCGGTCGCCTCGAGGTTGCGTTGCAGTTCGGCGCGATCCATGTCAGTCCACCAGGTAGAGGTAGTCATAATGTATCACCGGCTTGCGGTCGCGCTGGCCGATGCAGCGCTCGGCCTCGCCGCGGTCATACTGGGCCCGCCCGCAGCCCAGCACCGCACCGTCCGGTCCCAGGATGCGAATCACGTCCCCGCGCTTGAATTCGCCCTCGAATGCTTCGACCCCGACCGGCAGCAGGCTGGTCAGGCGATTGCGGTCGCGCAGTGCCTCCACCGCCCCGCGGTTGATCCGCACGGCCCCCGCGGCGTGGTCGTCGGCGCTGGCCAGCCAGCGCTTGGCCGGCGAGGCCGCGGCGCCGGGCGCAAAACGCGTCCCCAACGGCTTGCCTTCGGCCAGGTCGATCAGGACGTTCGCCGACTGGCCGTGCGCGATGCACACTTCGGTGCCGAGCGCGGCCGTCTTGCGCGCCACGGCCAGCTTGCTGTGCATGCCGCCGCGGCCGAGTTTCGAGGTGCCGGAATTCACCACGTCATCGATGCGGTGCCGCTGCTCGTCCCAGCGCGCGATCACCGTCTCGTCCTGGCCGCTGGCATACACCCCCGACACGGTGCTCAGCAGGCACAGCAGGTCCGCGTTCACCATGCCCGCCAGCAGACCGGCCAGCTCGTCGTTGTCGGTGAACATCAACTCGGTGATGGCGACCACGTCGTTTTCGTTGACGATGGGCACGATGCCGGCGGCCAGGATGCCCTGTATGCAATTGCGCATGTTGAGGTAGTGGTTGCGGGTCTGAAAGTCGCTCTTGCTGGCCAGCACCTGGGCGACGGTCACGCCGTGCTGGCCGAACAGGTCCTGATAGGTCTGCATCAGGTACACCTGGCCCGCTGCCGCCAGCACCTGCCGCCGGGTCACGGGATCCGCGCGCTGCAGGCGTTGCGTCCCGGGCCGGGCGCCGCCGGCGGCCACCGCGCCGGAGGACACCAGCAGCACTTCCCAGCCGCGGTCCCGCAGCGCCGCCATCTGGGCGACCAGGCCCTGCAGGACCGGAATATCCAGGGCGCCGGCATCGTTGCAGAGCACCCGGCTGCCGGTCTTGACGACGATTCGCTTTGCGGGTTCAGCCATTTCTTGTGCGCGCTCCCCGCGCCTTGCACGGGCGGGGCTCAGAGCCCCAGAACCTCCTTGCCCTGTTCGTAGACGATGTCGACGGGTATGTTGACCTGGGCCAGGCGATCGAGGTCCGCCTGCAGTTGCGTCCCGACCTGGCCGTTGGCCGCCACGAACGCGGACACGGCCGCGTAGTCGCCATCACCCTGGAGCATCAGCAGCTCGCGGCTCAGCGACTCGACCGCCTGCTCGAACTCGGGCAGGTTGACGCGGTAGGTGCCGGTGTCCGGGTCGCGGCTGAACGCACCGGCGTCACTGAAGTAGTTGAAGCGGATCATGTTGGCGCGGCCATGGGCGCTGGAAGCGCCAAACCGCACCGAGCGGAAGATTCCCGCCAGGAACGTCACGTAGTCGTCCATCAGCTGACCCGTGGTGATCTCGCCCATGGCGCGCAGGCGCTGGACCATGTACAGGCCCAGGATGTCCGCCTTGCCTTCTTCCAGCGCCGAGGCATGTTCTTTCAGCGCCTGCCGCACCGTGCCTGCGCCGTCCAGCGTGTTCTTGATGCCGAGGCCGTGGGCGACCTCGTGGAACATGGTGTTGCCGAAGAAGGCCTCGAAGGTGACGTGCGCGCGCTGGTCCGGAGCGATCAATGCGTCCGCGATCGGCACCAGGATGCGGTCGAACTTGGCGCGCATGGCGTTCTTGAGCTGCAGCCGGCGGGTGCCTTTCTCGAGCTGCACTGCCTCGTCGTTGGGCAGGTTGATGGCGATGGTCTTGGCACCCGAGTTGCAATCACCGGCACAGTAGGCAACATCGTAGGCATTCAGGTCTGCATCCGAGCCGGGCATTTCCTGCCGATAGGCCGTCGGCACGGGGAGTCCTTCCTGCAGGGCCGGCAGGTGGCGGGCAAAGCGCGCCAGCCGCTCGCTCCACGCCTGGTCCTTGATCAGCACGAAGGTCTCGAACGCCGCCCGGTAGCCGTACAGGGCATCCTCGTAGGTCTCGATGGGGCCGATGACCAGCTCGATGGGGTTGGTCTTCATGTCCATCCAGGCCATGTCCGACGCCTGGTAGTCATCCTCGAGCAAGGCCTGCGCGCGCATCCGCAGGTAGTCGGCGAACTGGGGGTCGTCGGCCCATTCCGCCGCTTGCCGCAGCAGGCTGGCTAGCTGGCCAAGCGGCTCGGCGAATGCCGCGTGGTAGGGGACCAGTTGCAGCCGGCCTTCGGCATCCCGCCGCACCAGCGAGTACTGTCCCTCCTTGCCGGGCTGATCCCAGGCCTCGAACTCCTGCTTGCTCATGTCCTCCGGATAGAAGCGCGCGCCGGGCGGGCGGGGACCGTAGCCCTCGAGAAACGGCTGATCGTCGGCCAGCCGGTCCCATGGGCCATAATTGTAGAGGGCGAACTGCCGCGCTCGCGGATCTTCGATGCCGGCCAGCAAGGGCTCGCGCTCGCCCCAGACCTGCAGCCAGAAGAGGTCGTCGGTGATCCTTGCGGCCTCGATCAGGACGCCCACCATGTTGCGTTGCCGCTCGCTGAGGTGGCTCAGGTCGGCGTCGAGGCGGACGCGGGCATAGATGTCAAAGCGCGAAGCTTGCGGCTGCGGGGCAGCCGCAGGCGGCAAGGCAGCTGCCGGTTCGGTTTGCTCGGGGCTTCCGCGATCGCACGCGGTGAGCAGGAGCAGGGCCGCACCAGTGGCGAGCAAGGCATGTCTCATCGGGTCGTTCTCCGTTTGCTGATACCCAGGTGACAGACACTACAACATCGGCCTGCGAGCGGCCAGAGCAGCGGCCCCGGAACCATCGAACGGCCCCGCGTGGCGGTGCGCAGAGCGCCCGGGGCGACGCGCCGTGCGCGTGGGCTGCGAGTGGAAAGCGGCGCCCGTCGTCCCCATTTCTCCGGGCGCTCGACTATAATTCAGCGGTTTGACGCCCGGCGACGCGCGCGGCGCGTCCCTGAGGGAGTTTGCCATGCCGATTTACGAGTATCGCTGCGGTCACTGCGGGCACCACCTGGAACGGCTGCAGCGCCTGCGCGACGAGCCGTTGCGCCATTGCCCCTCGTGCGGCCATGCAAGCCTCAACCGGCTGGTCTCGGCCGCCGGCTTCAGGCTCAAGGGCGGCGGCTGGTACGAAACCGATTTCAAAAAGGGGCCGAAACGCAATCTCGCCGAGTCCGGCGCGTCGACGGCGGGTGGCGGCAAGGAAGGCGGCAAGGAAGGCGGCAAGGAAGGCGGGAAGGAAGGCGGCAAGCCTGCCTCGGACACCAAGCCCGCGGCCGCGGGGAGTGGTTCCACGGCCAGCGGCGGGGATTCGGCCTGACCGGCCAGTCCGGCCGCCGCACAGCCGGGCGACAGCGGGCGACCGCGGGAGTGAACTGATGCGCTCACATCGATGTGGAGAGGTCACCGAGAAGTTGAACGGCCAGGCAGTCCGCCTGTGTGGTTGGATTCATGGCCGGCGCGACCTCGGTGGCCTGATCTTCATCAGCCTGCGCGATCACAGCGGGCACGTGCAGGTGGTGGTCGACCCGGACAGTGCCGCATTTGCGGACGCGGAACGCCTGCGCAACGAGTACTGCGTGCAGATTGCCGGCGAGGTCCGCATGCGGCCCGAACATCAGCAGAAGGCGTCCGAGGCCACCGGCACGGTCGAAGTGCTGGCAGCCGAGGTCCGGCTGCTCAACGAATCCGCGCCGTTGCCGCTGCTGATGAGCGACGAGGATGGCGAGGAAGTCAGGCTCAAGTATCGCTATCTCGACCTGCGCCGCGGGCGCATGCAACGTAACCTGAAAATACGCTCCGGGCTGAATCGCGCCATCCGCGAGCATCTGCACGCACGGGGCTTTACCGAGTTCGAAACGCCGATATTGACCCGCGCAACGCCCGAGGGTGCCCGTGACTATCTGGTTCCCAGCCGGGTGCATTCGGGCCAGTTCTATGCCCTGCCGCAGTCGCCGCAGCTGTTCAAGCAACTCCTGATGATGGCGGGCATGGACCGCTACTACCAGATTGCCCGCTGTTTTCGGGACGAGGATCTGCGCGCCGACCGGCAGCCGGAATTCACCCAGCTCGACATGGAGCTGTCGTTCGTGGACCAGCGGGACGTGCAGGCGGTGGCCGAGGAACTGATGCGGGCCGTGTTCCGGGATGTGCTCGACGTTGCCCTCGATGACCCCTTCCCGCGGCTGGACTGGCGCGAAGCCGTGGAGTGCTACGGCACGGACAAGCCTGACCTGCGCATTCCCGCGCAACTGGTGACGGTCGACGCGCATGTGGCGCACCTCGATTTCCAGGTGTTCGCCGGTCCTGCCAACGACGCGGCGCAAAGAGTCGTCGGATTGCGCGTGCCGGGCGGTGCGTCGCTGTCCCGGCGACAGATCGATGCGTACGCCGAGCTGGTGAAGCGTTACGGCGCTCCGGGCCTCGCCTGGATCAAGGTCAACGAGATCTCTGCTGGCCTCGACGGGCTGCAATCGCCCATCACCAAGTTCCTCGATGCGCGCGCCTGGACCGGCCTGGCGGAGTCCTTGCAGGCCTCGGATGGCGACCTGTTGCTGTTCGGGGCCGGTGAATCCCTGGTCGCCAGCACGTTCATGGGTCAGTTGCGGGTGCAGATCGGGCATGACCTCGAGCAGGTCAAGCAAGGCTGGCGGCCATTGTGGGTCACAGGCTTCCCCATGTTCGAGCGGAATGAGGAGAGCGGCCGCCTGATGGCCGTGCACCATCCGTTCACGGCTCCCGACATCGACGATCCCGCGGCGCTGGCGGACAACCCCGAGCAGGCGCGTTCCAAGGGCTACGACATGGTGCTCAACGGTGCGGAGATTGGCGGTGGCTCGATCCGCATTCATCGCCCCGAAATGCAGCAGCAGGTGTTCGCGCTGCTGGGGATCGATGCCGTCGAGGCCAGGGAGAAATTCGGATTCCTGCTGGAAGCGCTGAAGTATGGTTGCCCGCCGCACGGCGGGATCGCGTTCGGGCTGGACCGCATCGTGGCGCTGATGGCAGGCGAAGACTCGATCCGCGACGTGATCGCGTTTCCCAAGACCACCACCGCGCAGTGCCTGCTGACCGGCGCCCCTTCGGCCATCTCGCCGGAGCAGCTGGCCGAACTCGGCTTGCGTCCGGCCGGCAGCAAGGGCTGACCGCGCGGGCCCGGATTCCAGCAGCGCGGCTTGGCCGGTACACTCGGGCCGGACGGCGCGAAGCCTGCCACCCTAGCGCCAACACCGCGGTTGAAGAGCTGCCATGTGGCAAGACAGGCATGAAAAAGTCGGTGTTCTCGCCGCCCTGGCGGCGTTCCTGTCCTGGGGCGTCATGCCGTTCTACTTCAAGTGGATTCAGCATGTGGACGCCTGGGAGATCATCTCGCATCGCATCATCTGGGCCATTCCGCTGTTGGCGCTGTTCCTGTGGTTTCGGGACGGGCGGGCGTTCGTTCCGCGCCTGCGCCTGCCGGCCCGCCACGTGGCCTGGCTGTTGCTGTCGGGTACCCTGCTGGTCCTGAACTGGGTGATCTTCGTGTGGGCGGTAACCCACGACCGGGTACTGGCCACCAGCATGGGCTATTTCATCAACCCCCTGGTCAACATCCTTTTGGGATTCCTGTTCCTGCGCGAGCGTCTGTCCCGCTTGCAGCTGCTGGCCGTATTGATCGCCGCCGCCGGCACCGCATACCTGGGCTGGACGCTGGGCCAGCCGCCCTGGATCTCGCTGTCGCTCGCATTCCTGTTTGGTTTCTATGGACTGTTGCGCAAGCGTCTGCCGGTCGGCCCCATGACCGGGCTGATCTGGGAGTCGGCTTTGCTGCTGTTGCCCGCGCTCTGCTACCTGGCCTGGCTGGGCGCCCACGATGGCCTGGCGTTCGGCTCGGTGTCACGGCAGACCGATGCACTGCTGCTGCTGGCCGGGGTGATCACCGTGCTGCCATTGATCTGGTTCAACATGGCGACCCAGCGCATTTCCTTGTCGGCCGTCGGCTTTCTCATGTACATCGCGCCCACCATGACATTCCTGCTGTCGGTCTTCTACTGGCATGAGCCCTTCACCCGCGGGCATGCCGTGGCCTTCGGTTGCATCTGGTCCGGCCTGGCGATGATCTCGCTGGAGCAGGTCTCGCGGGCGCGTCGGAGCCGCCGCTTTGGCTGAGGTGGTGCTGGTCCACGGTTTGTGGTTCGGCCGCTGGTCCACGGCCGTGCTGGCTCGCCGGCTGCGCCGCGCCGGTTTCCGGGTACGGCTGTTTGGTTACCCGACCCGCGGCAGCGTGGCAATCAATACCGCTGCCCTGGCGGAGTTCTGCCGCGCATCCACGCACCCCCAGCAGCACCTGCTCGGCCACAGTCTCGGAGGCCTGTTGATCCTTCATGTTTTACGCCGGGAGGCCATGCTGCCCCCCGGGCGCGTGCTGCTCATTGGCACCCCCCTGGCGGGCAGCGAGGTGGCGCGCCGGGGCCTCGGTCTGCCCGGCGGCCGTTACCTGCTGGGTTCGGCGATTGATTTGCTCGACGGGCGCGCGCCGGACCTGCCGGTGGATCGGGAAACAGGCATGATCGCCGGTACCCGATCGCTCGGCCTGGGCCGGCTGGTCGGCGGGCTCAGCGTTCCCAACGACGGGACCGTCGCGGTCCGCGAGACGCTGCGGCCCGGCCTGGCCGACCGGATCGAGATTGCCGCCTCGCACACCGGGCTGTTGTACTCGGCCGCCGTGGCGCGGCAGGCCGGTGATTTTCTGCAGTTCGGCCGCTTCGGCGGCCTCGGCCAGCCACCCCGGGCGGGCGTCGGTGCGGACGTTCCGTGATAAAATCCCCGGCGTTCCCGAGCTGACTCCAGGGTAAGCCCCCGTTATGGCCGGTCACAGCAAATGGGCCAACATCCAGCACCGTAAAAAAGCCGTAGACGCCAAGCGTGGCAAAATCTTCACCCGCCTGAACCGCGAGCTGACCGTGGCCGCACGCGAGGGCGGCGGCGACCCGGACGCCAACCCGCGGCTGCGCCTGGCCATCGACAAGGCCCGGGCGGCCAACATGCCCAAGGACAACATCGAGCGCGCCATCAAGAAGGGCACCGGCGAACTGGAGGGACAGACGCTGGAGGAAATCCGCTACGAGGGCTACGCGCCCGGTGGTGTGGCCGTGATGGTGGAATGCGTGACCGACAACCGGAACCGCACGGTGGCCGAGGTCCGGCACGCGTTCACCAAGCACGGCGGCAACCTCGGTACCGACGGATCGGTGGCCTACCTGTTCGACAAGCTGGGGGTGCTCACCTTTGCCCCGGGGACATCCGAGGATGCGGTCATGGAGGTGGCCCTCGAGGCCGGCGCGGAAGACATCGTCATCGCCGATGACGGATCGGTCGAGGTGCTCACCGACCCGGAGGCTTTCCGCGATGTGCTCGCGGCGATGGAGGCTGCGGGGCTGACGCCGGAAAACGCGGAGGTCACGATGCGCGCGAGCACCGAGGTGGAAATGGACGTGGAGACCGGCCAGCAGGTCCTGCGTTTCCTGGATCGGCTCGAGGACCTCGATGACACCCAAAGCGTCTATTCCAACGCCGACATACCGCTGGCCGCCTACGAGTCCTGAACGCTAACCATGCGCATCATCGGCATCGACCCCGGTTCCCGGCTCACCGGCATCGGTGTCATCGAGGTCGGTGACGCGCAGCCGCGGGTGCTTCACCATGCAGTGATCGAGGCGGGCCGCGGCGAGTTCCCCGCGCGGCTGGGCGTCATTTTCAACGGTGTCCGGTCGCTGGTGGAGGAGTTTCAGCCGGACGAGGCGGCGGTCGAGACGGTATTCGTCAGCCACAACGCGGCCTCGGCCATCAAGCTGGGACAGGCGCGGGGCGCGGCGGTGTGTGCCGCGATCGCGGGCGGCGTCCCGGTGGCCGAATACTCGCCCCGTTCGGTCAAGCAGGCGCTGGTCGGTCGCGGGGGTGCGGACAAGACCCAGGTCCAGCACATGGTCCGGGTGCTGCTCGGGTTGCGCGAGGAGTTGCGTGAAGACGCGGCGGACGCCCTGGCTGTGGCATTATGTCATTTCCATACCCAGAGCACGCTGAGCCGCATGACGGTCATGCAGGCCGGAGCCACAAAGCAAAACACATGATTGCGCGCCTGACCGGGTTGCTGGTGGAAAAACAGCCACCGTACGTCGTGATCGACGTGGGCGGCGTGGGTTACCAGGTGGAGGTGCCGCTGGGGGTGTTCGGCGAGTTGCCGGAACTCGGCGAGCCGGTCACGCTGCTGACGCACATGCAGGTCAGCCAGGATCATCAGACCCTCTACGGGTTCACCGCCGCGGGTGAGCGCGCGCTGTTTCTGCAGTTGCTGAAGATCAGCGGGATCGGGGCGAAGCTGGCACTGACGATCCTGTCGGGCGCCAGCGGGGAAGACCTGGCGCGGTTTGTCGCTGACGGTGATGCCGCCTCGCTGACGCGCTTGCCGGGGATTGGCCGCAAGACGGCCGAGCGCATCATCGTCGAGTTGCGGGACAAGCTCGACCAGCTGCCCGCCGCGCTGCCGGGCGTGGGCAAGGCCGCCGCCGACGGCGCCGTGGGCGAAGCGTCCAGTGCCCTGCGCGCGTTGGGCTACAAACCGGCTGAGGCCAACCGCATGGTGCGGGAGGCGGCGGAGGCGGGCATGGACGCCGAGACCATCATCCGCCGGGCATTGCAAAACGCTGCAAAGACATGACAATGGAAACGGTATGACGGAGAGTGCGGAGCGCATCGTGACGCCAATGGGAACGGGCGAAGACCAGGCGCTCGACCTCAGCCTGCGTCCGCGCACGCTGGCCGAGTATGTTGGCCAGCCGGCCCTGCGTGAGAAGCTGGATATTTACCTCGAGGCCGCCCGCCGGCGCGGGGAGGCGCTGGACCACGTACTGATTTTTGGCCCGCCCGGCCTGGGCAAGACCACCCTCGCGCACGTCATCGCGCACGAGATGGGCGTGAACCTCAAGCACACCTCGGGGCCGGTGCTGGAACGCGCCGGCGACCTGGCCGCACTGCTGACCAATCTGCAGCCGGGCGACATCCTGTTCGTGGACGAGATACACCGGCTGTCACCGGTGGTCGAAGAGATGCTGTACCCGGCGCTGGAGGATTTCCAGATCGATATCATGATCGGCGAGGGGCCGGCCGCGCGGTCGATCAGGCTCGATTTGCCGCGGTTCACGCTGGTCGGCGCCACCACCCGGGCGGGCCTGCTGACTTCGCCCCTGCGAGACCGATTCGGAATCGTGGAGCGCCTCGAATTCTACAGCGCCCTGGAACTCGCGCAGATCATCACACGCTCGGCCGGCATCCTGGGCATCGGCCTCGACGAGGCAGGCGCGCAAGGTATCGCCAGCCGCTCCCGCGGCACCCCGCGGGTCGCCAACCGCCTGTTGCGCCGCGTGCGGGATTTTGCCGAGGTCAAGGGCCAGGGATTCATCGACGGGGAGATCGCAACCGCTGCCATGCAACTGCTGAAGGTCGATGACTGCGGCTTCGATACGCTGGACCGTCGCCTGCTGCGCCTGATCATCGACCAGTTCGAGGGTGGTCCGGTGGGCGTCGAGAGCATCGCCGCTGCGCTGTCGGAAGAACGCGGCACCGTGGAGGACGTGCTCGAGCCCTTCCTGATTCAGCAGGGCTACATCACGCGCACGTCGCGAGGGCGCATGGCGACTGGCAAGGCCTACCGGCATTTCGGCTTGTCCGCACCGGAAGGTTATGAAGAGGATCTGTTCGAACCTCCGGGCTAACCCCTTTTCGCCCGCGCGGACGTAGTATGGATAACGACAGTGAACCAATGCGGGAACCGTTTGTCTGGCAATTGAGAGTGTACTGGGAAGATACCGACGCCGGTGGCGTGGTCTACCATGCCCGCTACCTCAACTTTTTCGAACGCGCGCGCACGGAATGGCTGCGGTCCCTGGGTGTCGACCAGGCGGCGCTGGCGCAGGAGCAGGGATTGTTGTTCATGATCAGGCGCATCGAAGTGGACTTTCACCGCCCGGCGCGCCTGGATGACGAATTGTCGGTCAGCGTGCACTCTCTCGAGGCCGGCGGTTCCAGGCTGCACCTGCGCCAGGAGATCCTGAATCGCCGGGACGGAACGCCTCTGGCCGAGGCCGCGGTAACCGCGGCGACGCTGGATGCGCGATCGTTGAAACCTGCACGTATACCGGACTGGATCCGGGCGGAGATTGAACATGCAGAGTGATTTACAGGTCTGGCAGCTGATCCTCGATGCCAGCTGGATGGTCAAGTTCGTGATGCTGCTGCTGGTGGTGGCTTCGGTCGCGTCGTGGATGATCATTTTTCGCAAACGCCAGGTGCTGGCCCTGGCCGAGCGCGGCGCCAACACCTTCGAGGAACGCTTCTGGTCGGGCGGCGAACTGAACCGCCTGTACCAGGGCATCACTGAAAAAGGCAATGGAAGCAGCGGCATGGAACAACTGTTCGTGGCCGGGTTCAGCGAATTTGCCCGCATGCGAAACCAGGGCCGCATGTCACCCGATCGCCTGGTGGAGGGGGCCGAGCGGGCCATGCGCATTGCACTTGCCAGGGAAACGGATCGGCTGGAGCATCACCTGAGCTTCCTGGCCACGGTCGGCTCCACCAGCCCCTACATCGGCCTGTTCGGTACCGTGTGGGGCATCATGACCTCGTTCCACGCCCTGGCCAACGTCAACCAGGCCACCATCGCCATGGTCGCGCCCGGCATTTCCGAGGCCCTGATCGCCACCGCCATGGGCCTGTTCGCCGCCATCCCGGCGGTCATTGCCTACAACAAGTATTCCAACCAGGTTGAGCGCCTGGAGCTGCGCTATGACAATTTCAAGGAGGAATTCTCCAGCATCCTGCAGCGCCAGGCACACAGCCTCGCCGAGGAATAGCACATGGCCAGCATCCGCAACCGGCGCCGCCCGATGTCCGAAATCAACGTCGTGCCCTACATCGACGTCATGCTGGTGCTGCTGGTCATCTTCATGATCACCGCGCCGCTGCTGAACCTGGGCGTCGAGGTCGAGCTGCCCGAGGCGGATGCCGAGCCGCTGGACGTCGAACAGAGCGAGGAACCGCTGATCGTGACCGTGCTGGAGAACGGCGACCTCTACCTGAACGCGGCGGGCGATCTCGATGGCACATCGAGCGGGCTCATCGACCCGGAATCGCTGGTGACCACGGTTGCGGCGATCGTGCGCCGCAACCCGGAATTGCCGGTGCTCGTCGGGGGCGACCGCAAGGTGGACTATGGCGAGATCTACAACGCCATGGTCCTGTTGCAGAAGGCCGGCGTGCAGAGGGTCGGGCTGATGAGCGACCCGCTCAAGGACCGCGCGGACGGGGGCGGTGGCTGAGGCGCGGGCATGTTCGATTTCTGGGCACGGACCAGGGCGTTTGGACTGTCGATCGGCGTTCACCTGCTGGCCGCGGTGCTGGTCGTGCTGGGCACCATGGAGTGGCGACCGTTCCGGCCGCCGCGCCTGGAGGGCCTGACCATCGAGGCGGTGATCGTCGATACCCAGGCCCTGGTCGAGCGCCGGGACCAGGCCCGGCGCGAGGCACAGCTGGCCGAGCAGCGCCGCCAGGAACAGGAGCGCCGGGAGCGGGAGCTGACCGAGCAGCGGCAACGGGCGCGTGAACTGGAACAGGAACGCCAGCGGCAGGAACAACTGCGCCTGCAGCAGCTGCGCGACCAGGCACAGCGCGAGCGAGAGCAGCGCATGCAGCGCCAGCAGGCGGAGCTGGAACGCGTGCGCCAGCAGCGCGCGGAAGCCGAGCGTCAGCGTAAACTGGAGGAAGAGCGCCTCAAGCAACTCGAGGCGCGGCACCAGGCCGAGGCACAGGCCAGGCAGCAGGAGCAGGCCGAGGCACAGGCCAGGCAGCAGGAACAGGCGGCGTTTCGCGCCGGACGCCTGGCAAGCCTGGCCGAACAGTACTACCTGGCCATCCAGGAGCAGGTGACCCGCAACTGGTTGCGCCCGCCGACGGCGAGGCCCGGGCTGCGCTGCACCTTGCGCGTGATTCAGATTCCGGGCGGGGAGGTCATCTCGGCCCAAGTGACCGGATCATGCAATGGCGACGAGGCGACGCGGCGCTCCCTGGTGGCGGCTGTTGAACGAGCGGGGGCGCTGCCCTACCGGGGTTTCGAGGACGTATTCCAGCGGGAAATTGACTTTGTGTTCAGATATGACGGCGAGTGAATCGATGCGTAAATTCTTGTTGATCCTGGGGCTGCTGGCACTGTGGGTGCCCGCCGCGTGGGCCAAGCTGGAAATCGAGATCGTGCAGGGCAATCCGAGTGCGCTGCCCATAGCGGTGGTGCCCTTTCATTGGCGGGCGGCCGGCATGCCGCCCATCACCGGCGTGGCCGAGGTGGTCGCCGCCGACCTTTACCGGTCCGGGCTGTTCGCGCCCATGGATGAAGCCGACATGGTCGACCGCCCGGCCGATGCGGAGTCGATCCGCTTCGGCACCTGGCGCCTGCTGAAAACCGATTACCTGGTCATCGGCTGGGTGAACGACGCGCCGGGCGGCAATGCCTACGATATCGTCTACCAGCTCTTTGACGTGCACACGCAGGAACGGTTGCTCTCGCAGATCACCACGGTCAGCCTTGGCGACCTGCGCTTTGGCGCGCACCGCGTCGCCGATGCCATTTACGAGAAGCTCACCGGTGTGCCGGGGGCCTTCTCCACGCGGATCGCCTACGTCTCGGCAACCGATGCCGGCGATGGCCTGCAGTATGAGCTGGTGGTCGCGGATGCGGACGGCTTCAACCCGCAGACCGTGGTCCGGTCGCCCGAGCCGTTGCTGTCGCCCAACTGGTCGCCCGACGGTGCCCGGCTGGCCTACGTGTCGTTCGAACAGGGCAACTCGGCAATCTACGTCCAGGAGGTCAGCACGGGTGCGCGCCAGCTGGTCTCTTCCGGCACCGGGATCAATGGCGCCCCGGCGTTCTCGCCCAACGGTCGTTTTCTGGCGCTGACCCTGTCGCGATCCGGCAACCCGGAGATTTACGTACGGGACCTGACCACCGGCAACCAGCGGCAGCTGACGCGCCACTGGGCGATCGATACCGAGCCCGCCTGGTCGCCCGATTCGAAATCGATTTATTTCACCTCTGACCGGGGCGGCAGACCGCAGGTTTATCGCGTGCCTGCCAGCGGGGGAGACGCCGAGCGGATCACCCGCGAGGGCCAGTACAACGCGCGCCCGACGGTCGCCCGCAATGGGCGCAGCATAGCTGTAGCGCATGGGCAGGGAAACGAGTATCGTATAGCGGTCTGGGATCTGGAAAACGAGCGGATGCGCATCCTGACACCGGGGGTGCTGGATGAATCGCCGAGTTTCGCGCCCAACGACAGCATGATCCTGTACGCCACCCGGGAGGGGACCAGGGGCGTGTTGTCGGCCGTTTCTGCGGATGGAAACGTGCGACAACGATTGATACTGAACGAGGGAGATGTGCGCGAGCCCGCGTGGTCCCCCGTTATCAGGTAAACTTGAACAAAATGGCCCAACAGTCGGCTATGCGAAAAACCAGGAGGAACCAATGAAAATCGCCTTGCGTTCGCTGCTCGCTCTCATCGTCGCCATTGCGGTGGCAGCCTGCCAGACCACCGAGCCCGAGCCGGAGCCGGTGGAACAGGTCACCGAAGAGGCGCCAGAGGTGGTGACGGAGGCCGCTCCGGACCCACGTGACTACTCTGACCCACGCAATTTCGATAACGCCGAGAGCCTGTTATCCAAGCGTGTGATCTATTTCGACTTCGACAAGTCCGATGTCAAGGCCGAGTATCGTGACATCGTGGCGGCCCATGCCGCTTACATGGCCTCGCACGGCAGCGCGCGCGTCACCCTCGAAGGCCATGCCGACGAGCGCGGCACGCGCGAGTACAACCTCGGCCTGGGCGAGCGGCGCGGGAACAGCGTCAATGGCCTGCTGTCCGCAGGCGGTGCGACCGGCAACCAGCTCAACGTGGTGAGTTACGGCGAGGAGCGCCCGGTCTGCCGCGTCAGCGATGAGGATTGCTGGTGGCAGAATCGGCGCGTGGAGATCGTCTACACCGCGAGGTAAGTATGCCGGGCGATCATCGCGCAGTGTTACGGATGGCCAGCTTCGTGCTGGCCATCGCCATTTCGGCGCCGGCCGCCGCGCAACAAGCCTCCAATCAGCAGATGGTGGACCTGGTGCTGCAGATACAGCAGTTGCAGGATGAAATCCGTATGCTGCGTGGCCAGCTCGAGGAGCAGGCATTCGAGATCGAGAACCTCAAGCGCCGGCAGCGCGACCAGTACCTGGACCTCGACCAGCGGATTTCGGAGGCCGGTGCCGGCCGCCCGGCGTCGGCGCAACCCTCCACAGCGGCGCAGCCCCCGGCCAGCCGCGTGATACCCCCGCAGGAAGACGTGCCGGAAGTGCGGGCTCCGATGGAGACACCCTCGACCGTCACCGGCCTGGGTGCCCCGCAGGCGAGCGCGAGGACCGGTGAGGCCACCCCGGAGGCCGAAAAGCAGGCCTATGACAGCGCCTTCCAGGCGCTCAAGGAACTGCGTTACGCCGATGCCGCCAGCGCCTTCACGGCGTTTCTGAATCGTTATCCGGGCAGCGAATACGCGGACAACGCGCAATATTGGCTCGGCGAATCCTATTACGTCACGCGCAATTACGAACTGGCGCTGGAAGCATTCGAGGGCCTGCAGCAGCGTTTCCCGGACAGCTCCAAGTCAGGTGACGCGCTGCTGAAAATTGGCTACACCCACTACGAGCTGAAGAACTGGGATTTGGCCCGGGCAGCTCTGAGCCAGGTTCAGGAGCAGTATCCGGACACCTCACTGGCCCGCCTGGCGGAGAGCCGGCTGCGCAGCATGCGACTGGAGGGCCGATTCTAGTCAGTGGCGCCGGGTGGACGGCCCGGTCCGATCAGTTGTTGCAGAGAATCTTGATCTTGCGCGCCGCGCGTTCCACCGCCTCGTCGCTTTCCGCCTCCAGCAACTCCTGCTTGGCGGCATAACACTCCGCGGCCTCCTCCTGCAATTCCGCTTCTACATCGGCAATCACATCGCGCGTGGCCGGTTCGCACATGACGGGATCGACCCGGCGGATGTTGGCGTTATCCCTGACCTGCTCGATGGTGACGCAATCGCCCCGCTTGATCTGCGTCTGGTCGGAGACCAAACGCATTTGCGAGCCGTCGGTCAGCTGCACCGTGTACAGGGTGCCGGTGAGGTCCCCCTCTGCGGTGCGGGTCGCCCCGGCCATGGCCGCCGAGCCAATGGCTGCGTTGCGCCACTTGCGGGAGCTCGACTTGCTCGAGGAGGTCGCATGGTAGCCGATCACCCCGCCGATCAAGGCGGTCTTCGCGGCGTCCGACTGCATTCTGACCTGCTCGGTCTGCAGCACCGTGCCGATGCTGAGACGGGCCGACCGTCCGGCTTTCTGCGCCAGCGCCAGGGGCGCCGCGAGCGTCGTCAGCAGCGCACCGATGACAAGTAACGGGAGGATGCTGGATTTCATGAGCGACCTGTTTGCGTGGCCTGGTGTCGGTGACGCCGGGGATTAGTAAGGGCCGACCCCGGGCAATGGTAGCGGACGGCACTCGTCTCCCGTGGTTCACGCCAGTACACTAGTGGCATGAACCTCTCCGCCGAGCGCCGGCAGGCGGTCGCCCCGCAGGCGGCCCGCTTGCGGATCACCGAGATTTTCCTTTCCCTGCAGGGCGAGGCGCGGGCCAGCGGCATTCCCACCGTGTTCGTCCGGCTGACCGGCTGCCCGCTGCGCTGCACGTACTGCGATACCGAATACGCCTTTCACGGTGGTGCGTGGATGTCACTGGCGGACATCCTGCACGAGGTTCGCCGGCATGACGTGCGGCACGTGTGCGTCACTGGCGGAGAGCCCCTGGCGCAGAAATGCTGCCGTGCCTTGCTGGCCGACCTGTGCGAGGCGGGCTTCGAAGTTTCGTTGGAAACCAGCGGCGCGGTGGACATCGCCGGCGTGGACCCGCGCGTGTGCCGGGTGGTCGATGTCAAGACGCCGGGGTCGGGAGAAATGGCGAAGAACCGATGGCAGAACCTCGAGCTCCTGTCCAGCCGGGACCAGCTCAAGTTCGTGATCTGCTCGCGGGACGACTACGAATGGGCGCGCGAGCAGTTGCGGCAACGGGGCCTGGCCGAGCGCTGCGAGGTCCTGTTCTCACCGGCCTGGCAGCATCAGGACGCCGCCGAACTCGCGGACTGGATACTCGAGGACCGCCTGCCGGTGCGCCTGCAATTGCAACTGCACAAGCTGCTGTGGGGCGAGGCGGCCGGCAAGTGACCTCAACCGCCCGGGCCCGCGCGGTGGTGCTGGTCTCCGGCGGGCTCGATTCGGCCACTGCGCTGGCCATGGCGCAGGCTGCGGGTTACCAGTGTCATGCCCTGGCGGTCGATTATGGCCAGCGTCATGATGCCGAGCTCCGGGCCGCGCGACGTGTTGCGGACGCCGCTGGCGTCCCGCTCAGGGTCGTTGGCATCGACCTGCGAGCCATCGGCGGATCGGCGCTGACCGACGACATCGCGGTGCCCGAAGGCCCCACCGAGGGCATCCCGGTCACCTATGTGCCGGCCCGCAACACCATCCTGCTGGCGCTGGCCATGGCGCATGCCGAGGTGCTGGGCGCTGGCGACATCTTCATCGGCGTCAACGCGATCGACTACTCCGGGTACCCGGATTGCCGGCCGGAATTCATCCGCGCCTTCGAAGTCATGGCCAATCGGGCAACGCGGGCTGCCGTGGAGGGCCGGGAGATGCGGATCCATACGCCGTTGATCGAGTTCACCAAGGCCGAGATCATTCGCCGCGGCATGGCGCTGGGCGTGGACTACGCGCTGACGGTTTCCTGTTACCAGGCGGACGGCGAGGGCAGGGCCTGTGGGCGATGCGATTCGTGCCGCATTCGCCGTGCCGGTTTCGAGGCCGCCGGTATCGATGATCCAACCCCGTATCGGCGCGACTGACGCGCCCGGCATTCCTTGAGCGCTACCGGGATATCGCCTACAATGCCGCGCCTCGCACCATCGCACCCCGGGGGCCGTTAGCTCAGTTGGTAGAGCACCGGACTTTTAATCCGTTGGTCCTAGGTTCGATCCCTAGACGGCCCACCATTTTTGCATCGCCAAACCAGCCCTTGAGATCAGCGCCCGTACATCGCCCTCGGACGGCACGGTATGAAGGCCGCACCGCTGTAACCGGCGGTGCGCAAACCGCGATCAGTCCGTGTTGCGCCGGGCACATCTGGTCGTGCCGGAGTAACCTTCACATCGAGAGCTGCCTCGTTGCGCATCCAGACGCCCTGGAGGTGACAGGCCCATGAACCCCGCCGGAACAGCCGGCACCGGCCACCCGGGCCTGCGGGTGGTGGTCGCATCCCTGAATCCCGTCAAGTTGGGTGCCGTGCAGCGGGCTTTCGGGCAGCGCTATCCAGGTCTGGGCGTCGAGGTGAGAGGGCTGCAAGTGGATTCGGGCGTGGCCGCGCAACCCATGAGCGATGCGGAAACCCTTGAGGGCGCCCGCAACCGGGTGGCGAACGCGCGTCGGGCGTATCCCGAGGCGGATTTCCACGTGGGGCTCGAGGGTGGCCTGCAGGTATTCGACGGCCAGCTGCTGGCCTTTGCCTGGATGGCGGTCGGCGGGCCGGATGGGCGTATCAGCGAGGCGCGCAGCGCCACCTTGCCACTGCCGCCGAAAGTTCATGAGCTGATCGCCAACGGCATGGAACTGGGCGAGGCCAATGACCGGGTGTTCGAGACCGTCAACAGCAAGCAGGCCGGGGGCGCCTTTGGCCTGCTCACGGACGGTTACATGACGCGCGAGAGCGTTTACGCGGATACGCTGGTGCTGGCGTTGCTGCCGTTCAGCAGTGACCTCTGGCCGTAAGCCATCGTCGCCGAACGCCACCGATGGCACTTTTCAGGTGCCCAAAAAGGTTGACGCCAAGAGTCAGATCCGTCTGACTCTTGGCGTCGTATCGCCCTTCATTTTCCCGCAGATTTAAAACCTGTTCCCTGTTTACCAACCGCGCAGACTCAGTGCTCTAACGATCGGCTGTCCTGCTGTCGGCATCCTTGCCAGGGTCCGGCTGTGGGGTATTTCAGCCGTAGACATAGCTTGACGAAGGTGCGAGGTCAAAATCAACTGTCAAAATTGACAGTTTTTACAATTTTCTGAATTCAGGGCGACGAGGCAATGAGGCCGTTTTTGATGGCGAACTGGATTAACTCGGAATTGGACTTGATCTTGAGATCCTGCATCATGCGGTACTTATGAAAGGCCACCGTGCGGGGGGTCACGTTCAGGGTGTCGGCCACTTCCTTCATGGTGTTGCCTTCCACCAGCAGCTGCAGCACTTCCCGCTGCCGTAAGGTGAGCTTGCCCAGCACCCGCCGCCGGCCCTCGTCGTCCCTGAGCGTGTCCAGCATGTCGCCCCCGATGAGCGGCGTGACGTAAGGCTTGCCGCTCATCACTGCCTCGATGGCCTGGAACAGTTCCGTCGATGCCGAACTCTTTAGCAGGTAAGCGCTGCCTTCGATGTTCAGTGCCGCGGCGATCATGGCCGGGTCCTGGTTCATGGTCAGGAACACCAGTTTCACCTCGGGCAGCGTTTTTCTCAGCTTGCTGGCTGCATCGAGACCATTGAGGTTGGGCATGTAGATGTCGAGCACGATCACGTCCGGCCGCAGCCGGGGCGCGGCGTTCAGCAGTTCGCGCCCGTCCGAGACCGTGCCGACCACTTCGTAGGCATCCCCAAGCAGGCTGGAGAAGGCCTCCAGGATCAATGCGTGGTCGTCGGCGAGCAGCACGCGGCAGCGCTCCGTGCTGATATGGGTGACGGCCGTCACGCGCAGCGCCCTTGCTGCTCAAGGCTGTTCCCGACCATGTGCTCGGTGCTCATTCCCGGTTCCCGTCATGCCCGCCTGGGCCGGCGAAGACCATCAAGCATACCACGGGCTGCCGGGCATCGGAGCCGCGTCTGCCACGAGGCCCCATGAGCGGCGCGGCGGCGGGATGGCCTGCGAACGCGCGCTGGCATCACTGCGGCCGTGCTGGCTCAATGGGGGCGATGTCGCTGGAGCCCAGCTGCTGAACCAGTTTCTCGAGTTCGCGGCTCAACTCATGGTTCATGGCTTCCGCCTGCTCGAGGTTTCCGGACGTGGCCGCGTCTTCCAGGGCCGACGCCCGGGCCTCCAATTCCGCCGCCGCCAGGATGCCTGCGGAGCCCCGGATCTGGTGAGCGACCAGGCGCACGGTCTCCGCATCGCCCCGATCGATTGCCCTCTCCAGGTCGGCGACCTGGCGTGGCGCATCCTTGAGAAAGTGCCGAATGATGGTGTGCAGCTGCCCACGGCCCCACTTCAAGTGGGCCTGGATGCCCGCGCGCTCGAAGACATCATCATCGAGTTCCTGTTCCTGCGTGGCACTCGGCGTGGATACCTCGACCGCAACGGGCCCACCCAGGTAGCGTTCCAGCATGCCGATCAGCGTGAGCGCATTGACAGGCTTGGTCATGTAGTCGTCCATGCCTGCGGCCAGGCATTTCTCGCGATCCCCTTCCACCGCCAGCGCGGTAAGGGCGATGATCTTCACGTTCGGATCGCGCACGCCCGATTCGCCGGAACGAATCTTTCGCGTGGCGTCGAAACCGTCCAGTTCGGGCATGATGCAGTCCATCAGCACAAGGTCGTAATTGGCCTGCGCCAGCGCCCGGAGGGCTTCCGCACCGTTGGGCACCACCTCGGCATGGATGCCGGCATTTTCCAGGATGCCCATGGTGACCTTCTCGCTGAGCTTGTTGTCTTCGGCGACCAGGATGCGGAATTCGCCGCCCAGCTGGCGGCTTTCCCGCCGCACGGCAGGTGCCGAAGCCGGCTGTGCCGCTATCGGCTCCAGCAATGCATGATTGAGACTTTCGCGGAACGCCGCGGCCTTGATCGGCTTGGTGAGGATCAGGATTTCCGATGTTTCACCTGCGGGCATCGTGCCCAGCGGCACCATGCAGACCAAGGGCTGTTGCCCTGCCCAGGGCTGGTTCTCGCGCCAACGGTTGAAGTCGGCCAGCGTATCGCCGACCAGCCGAAGGTCCACGTATGCGGCGCGAAACGGTCGATCGGCTGCGGCGGCTTCTTCAATGACGCGGGCCAACTGTTCGAGGTCGCCCACCGCCTGCGGACGGCAGCCGGCGCTTTCAAGCAGTATGCGCAACCAGCGCCGGCTGGCCGGATTGTCGTCCGCGACCACGACCGGGGCCGCTTCGAAATCGGCCTCGTTGATGGCCGCCGGCGCTGCGCGCTCGTCGCTGGCCGCCTGCAAGGCGAGGCTGACCTCGAACATGGAGCCCGCGTTTTCTTCGCTTTCCACGCGGATTTCTCCGCCCATCTGCTCCACCAGGTGCTTGCAGATGGTCAGGCCCAGCCCCGTTCCGCCGAAGGCGTGGGTGGTGGCAGGATCGAGCTGTTCGTAGGGCTGGAACAGCTTGTCCAGCTTTCCCGCGGGAATGCCGATGCCGGTGTCGGTTACCCGAATTCGGAGGCTGACCTTGTTGGCTACGGGCTCGCCCGGCTCCACCCAGACGGACACGTGCCCGTGCTCGGTGAACTTGATCGCGTTGCCGATCAGGTTCAGGAACACCTGTCGCAGGCGCACCGCATCGCCTCGCAGGGTGGAGGGGATGGCCGGGTCGATGGCGCTGATGTATTCGATGCCCTTCTCGCTGGCGGACCAGGCCACCAGGTTGGTCAGTTCATTGAGCAGTTTTCGAATATCGAAGTCGGCTTCGTCCAACTCCAGCGCACCAGCCTCGATCTTGGAATAATCCAGGATGTCGTTGAGGATGCGCAGCAGCGAGTTGGCGCTGTTCTTGATGGTCTTGGCATAGCCGTACTGGCGCCCGGACAGGGGGGTCTCCATGAGCAGATTGTTCATGCCCAGCACGCCATTCATGAGCGTTCGCAACTCGTGGCTCATGTTGGCCAGAAACTGGCCCTTGGCTCGGTTGGCGGCGTCCGCGTTACGGCGCGCGACCTCGAGGTTCAANNTACGACGCGCGACCTCGAGGTTCAACTGATTGCGCAGATTGTCCACATACGCGCGGTTGATGCGTCCACCTTCCACGTACAGGAACACGGTAAACACCGCGATCGCCGTCAGGAACAGACCGGCTCCGGGTCCTCCCGCGAGCAGCACCGCCAGGAATATCGGGGTGTGGGCGGTGGCCAGGTAGATCAGTGCCGCGCGTCGCCGCACCGCCAGCGTGTGGGTGCCGCCCGCCGAAAAACCCGCCGTGATCAGCATTGCGAGCGCGGCCTCCTCGGCAACACCGTAGCGGACGATGATCGTGATGACGACCAGCACCCACAACAGGCTCTGGCCGGCCATCAGCGCGATGAATTGACGCACGGCCCGCTCGCCGGCGGCCCGGTAGCGGTCCTCGAATCCATTCGCGAAATGCATGCGATAGAAGGTGATGACGCCCAGGCCGAGGGTCAGCAGCCCGGTCCATCGCGGAAAGTCGCTGAACACCGGCGTGCCGAAGATCACCAACAGGCTCATCAGAAAGTAGATCGGCACACCCCGCCGCGAGCGGCGTGCCAACTCGTGAGCCGAGCGCGAGAGGAATTCCGCCTCGGTGAAGAACGCCGTGCCGGGAAGAGCGCTCATGCGCGCGGGGCCGAACGGCGTTTGCCTCGGGCCGGCGTGGTGCTACTCAATCGCTCGGCTCAGCGGGGGCTGCCAGGATTTCGTTGGCGATGCGCAAGCGCTCGGCCAGCACGTTCATGACATACAAGGCGAAGGACGGTGAAATCTGGATCAATTCCTTGAACCGGTTCTTGTCGATCGGGTCGAGCAGGCAATCGGTCTTGGCCTTCGCCGTCGCGCTGCGCTGCGTCGATTTGAGCAGCGCCATCTCGCCAACGATTTCGCCCGGGGTGGCCTCGCCCAGGTGCTTGCCGCGCAGGGAGATGTCGACGATGCCCTTGACCACCACGTACATGGTGTCCCCCTCGTCCTCCTCATGGAAGATTTCGCAGCCGGCTGAGAATTCGATCAAGGTGTCGGAATCCTTGTGAAGTTCGCTGTAAACCATTTTCTGATCCACCCACGGAAATTGACATCTCAACCATAGCAAAGAAAAACGCCACCGCCCATATGTCGGGAGAGCGTTCCACGCGGAGCCCGACGGCCCGGTTTTGGCGATCCCATCGACGACGGAGCGTGTTTGCTGCATCTTCCGGACAATTAAGGCTATAATGGCTGCACGAAGCCCGGGTCACTTCGCTTGAATGCGGATTTCTAACGGGACCACAGCATGAGTCAGGACACCGCGAAGGTCATGAACGCGCCGTTCATGGCCTTTTTTTGTTCCGCGGTGTGGGCTTACGGGGCGCACCTTGCGTCCGGCCGATCGGCAACCGCCGCATTCTGCGCGATGTACTCCGACACAAAGCCTGAGCGGCTTGCCGCTCCGGGCTAGGTAGCACTTGGCCCGAACGCCAGCTTGTGCGCTCGGGCGAACCGCCGGCACCAGGCACGGTGGCGGGTCGAGGGAATGGACTCCCGGGAATTGATGGCGGGTGCCAGGCGGCTCCCGCACCGGCAATCGGTGCCGCTCTGGCCCGGGCCGGGCCAACAAGAAAAGCAGGTGCCGGTGATGCCTGCATAAGGACATGAGAATACGGACATCGCCGGCATCGCTTGGGTGGGCGCGCCATGCGCGCCGTACGCGGGTCGCTGGACCCGGTTTTTAGACGAGGGAGAAAAACACATGAATGCTGTAAAGATTGTCCGTTTGCTTGCCATTCTGCTGGCGGTTGTGGCCGCTTTCGCTACGGTTCCCTATGCCGCCCTGGGGCTGGCCATACTGGGCCTCGCGAACGGGTTCATGGGTGTGAGCGAAGACCGTCGCATCATTTACCTGGTCACCGCGATAGCAGTTGCTGCCAGCACGGACGCACTGGCATCCATTCCGGCGATCGGCGGCTACATCACCGCGATCATGGGTAACATCAGTGCAGTGCTGAACGCGGGCGTCATTGCCGTGTTCGTCATGATCGCCAAGGATCGCCTGACCGAGTAATTCTCGTTGCGCAGCCGGCCCGCATCCGCGGGCCGGCCTGCCATGGGCTGCGCGCGACCCCACCGCGCCGCGACCGCGCTGCCGGCTTAACCGCCTGCGGGGGGTGGCGTGCCGGTGGAGCGCCAGTACAGAGCCGAGCCCAGCGCAAAGAACGCGATGGTGGTCAGCCAGGACTGCGTGGAAGCCTGGGCGATGAGCCACAGGCACAGCATCATCGCAACCCCGGGAATCAGAAGGCCGCCGGGCAGGGTGAACTGGCGGTCGAAGGCCTCCGCAGTCCTCTCCAGCCGCGGTAATGCCGCGATGCAGACCATATAGGTCAGCAGTCGCACCAGCGTGCTCATTGCGGCCAGCCAGATGAAGGTTCCGCTGAGCGCCAGGCCCAGCGACAGCAGGCCGTAGAAAAACACCGAATTGGCGGGGGTCCGAAAGCGCGGATGCACGCGCCCGAACCAGCGCGGCATGTTTCCGTCCCGCGCCAGCGCATAGGTCATGCGCGGAGCGGACAGCAATGATGACGACAGGTTGCCGCTGATCGAAAACACCGCCCCCAGCGTCAGCAAAGCGGCCCCCCAGCCCCCGAGCAGCACCGCGGCCACGTCGGCCAGCGCGGTCCGGCTGTCGGCCAGCGTCGGCAGGACCGCCACCGACACCATTTGTACCAGGAAGTAGATCACGCCGATCGCCACGATGGTGTTGATCAGGGCGGCGGGCATGTCCCGCCGTGGGCTGCGACCCTCACCGGCCGTCACCACCGTGCCCTCGAAACCGACATACGCGTACATGAGCACCAGCAGGGTCTCGCCCAGCGAACCCGGCTCCGGCGCCTGCGCACCGAACAGGGCAGGGGCGTCGACGCTGCCCAGTCCGAACAGGATGAGCAGGCTGAGCGGCAGCAGCTTGAGGACGGTGAACAGATATACCGCGGCCATGCTGTTGCGCACCCCGGCCACATTCAGCCAGGTGATGCCGGATATCAGGAGCACCAGGCTGATGGCGCGGTACGGCTGGCCGTCGAGCGGGGCCCAGAACCAGCTGGCATAGGTCACCAGCAGATTGGTATTGGCGCCCATGGAAGCCGCGCGGCTGCAGTAGGAAAGCCAGCCGGTCTGGAAGCCGACGAACGGACCGAACGCATGGCTGGCGTACACGATGGCGCCCCCGGTCGTGCGGAACATGCTGGCGGTGCGGGCGAAGGACAGCACGACCGAGAACACCATCACGCCGGCGAGGAGGAACAGCCAGGGACTGAAATCCCCGGCCTGGGCCGCCGCAACCGCCGGCAAGCCGAAAATGCCGGCGCCGATCACGCTGTTGATATTGATGGCGCCAAATCCGAGTCGGCCGATGACCCGGTTGAGTGTCGGTTCCCGGCTCATGGGGCCGGTCGGCGCCGCCGGCCCCGGAGCATCGACTGCGGTTGGCTCGGGCGTTCCCGGCTCAGCCATCGAAGGCGTCGATCAGAGCCTGGGTCTCCTCGGCCGACGTCGAGTGGCCGAACACGAACCGGGCGAGGTCGTCGTGGCCGGGCCAGAGGTGGAACTGCACGCCCTTGTCGTGCAGGCCCGCCAGACCCTCGGCGGACCAGCGCACGAACACCTCGTTGGCCCCCGGTGTGAACGCGAGGCAGGCCTCCTCATGGCGCATCATGGCCTCTGCGAAGCTGTGGGCCTGCGCGTTGGCATGGGCGGCCATCTGCAGCCACAGCCCATCCTCGATGTAGGCCAGCAACTGGGCGGATACGTATCGCATCTTGCTCAACAGGTGCCCGGATCGCTTGCGCATGCGCTCGGCAGTCTCGAGCAGCTCGGAATGGCCGAAGAACAGCAGGGCTTCCGCCGCCATGCAGCCGTTCTTGCTGGCGCCGAAAGAAAGCATCTCCACGCCGGCGCGCCAGGTCAGGTCAGCGGGATGGCAATCGAGCGCGGCGACGGCATTCGCAAACCGCGCACCGTCCATGTGGGTGGCCAGGCTCCGGTTGGCCGCGACCTTGCACAGGGCGCCTATTTCCCCGGCGGTGTACACGGTGCCGGACTCGGTGCTTTGGGTCACGCTCAATGCGGCCGGCACATAGCTGTGCACGCCATGGCCCTCGGAGGCACGAATCGCCTGCTCGAGAGCATCGGGCTGCAGCTTGCCGTCGGCCCCATCGACCGGCACCAGGCGCAGGCCATTGCCAAAAAACTCGGGGGCCCCGCTCTCATCGCAGAAAATATGGGCACTGCGGTGGCAGAACACCGTTCCCCAGGGCGGCGATACGCTGGCCAGCGCAATGGAATTGGCCACGGTTCCGGTTGCGACGGGCAGCACCCGGGTGTCCGTCTCGAACAGCCGGGAAAACGCATCGTCGAGGCGCTCGGACCACCGGTCCTCGGCATAGGCCCAGGCGGTACCCTGGTTGGCGCGCTCCAATGCCCGCCAGATGGCGTCGGCCACCGGCGTTTCATTGTCACTGCGAAAATTGATGCTCATGCCCATGATCCCTCCAGAGCGCACGATTATAGGGACGCGTCGGTCATTTGTCCTTGCTGCCGCCCCGGGACGGCGCCGATAATGCGCCGCCATGAAGCAGGCCGCCGTCATCAGAGAACTCAGGAAGGGGCTGGAGCACATCATGCGGGCGGACGTGGCCTGGTGCGCTGCCCAGCTGGAGTCGATCGAGCGCAGGCTTGCGGTTCGCAAGCCGACCGGCCGGATGCTGCAGCGCGTCGTGGATCGGATGTCCGAGTCCGCGGAGCGCCGGGCCCGCCGCAGCCGCTCCCTGCCGCAGGCCACCGACGACTCCCAGTTGCCGATTAGCGCACACCGCCAGGAGATCATCACGCAGTTGCAGGCGCACCCGGTGCTCATCGTGGCCGGCGAGACCGGCTCCGGAAAGACCACGCAGTTGCCCAAGCTTTGCCTGGAGGCCGGGCTGGGCATCCGTGGCTTGATCGGCTGCACCCAGCCGCGTCGCATCGCCGCGCGGGCCATGGCGGCCCGCGTGGCCGAGGAGCTGAACTGCGAGGTCGGCGCACAGGTTGGCTACCAGGTCCGGTTCCGTGAACGGGTCAGTGCCGATAGCTATATCAAGTTCATGACCGATGGCATCCTGCTGGCGGAAACCCTGCACGACCCGGCCCTCGATGCCTACGATACGATCATCATCGATGAGGCGCACGAACGAAGCCTGAACATCGATTTCCTGCTGGGTTATCTCAAGCGTTTGTTGCCGCGCAGGCCCGACCTGAAACTGGTCATTACCTCCGCGACCATCGACACCGAGAAATTTTCAAGCCATTTCGACGGTGCCCCGGTGATCGAGGTCTCGGGGCGCGGCCACCCGGTGGAGATCGTCTATCAGCCGATCCGCGAGCAGGAGGCGGGCGGCGGTGGCAACCGCAACCTCTACCTCGCCATTGCCGATGCGATCGGGCACGTCGGTCGCATCGATTCGCGAGGGGATATCCTGGTGTTCCTGTCGGGAGAGCGGGAGATTCGGGAAGCGCGTGATTACCTGGAGCGCAGTGGGCTGCGGCATACCGAGATCCTGCCACTTTACGCGCGTCTGTCAGCCGCGGAGCAGCACCGTGTTTTTCACCCAGGTGCGCTGCGGCGCGTGATCCTGAGCACCAATGTGGCTGAAACCAGCCTCACCGTGCCGCGCATTCGGTTTGTGATCGACTCGGGTTTCGCTCGGATCAGCCGCTATGCCCATCGCAGCCGCATCCAGCGCCTGCCGATCGAGCCGATTTCCCAGGCCAGCGCCAACCAGCGCGCGGGACGCTGCGGCCGGCTGGGACCGGGTACCTGCGTGCGCCTGTATGACCGGGAGGATTTCGACCTGCGGCCCGAGTATACGGAGCCCGAAATACTGCGAACCTCTCTGGCCGCCGTGATTCTGCGCATGGCGACCATGGACCTGGGCGCGGTGGAGGAATTCCCGTTCATCGATCCGCCGGCCCCCCGCATGATTGCCGATGCCTATCACCTGCTGTACGAGCTCGGTGCCCTGGATGCACAACGCCAACCCACGGATCTCGGTCGCAGGATGGTTCGCTGGCCACTGGACGTGCGGCTGGCAAGGATGGTGCTGGAGAGCGAGCGGCAGCAATGCCTGGAGGACCTGCTGGTGCTGGCGGCGGGGCTGAGCATCCAGGATCCGCGGGAGCGGCCGCTCGACGCGCAGGCGGCGGCCGACGAGGCCCACGCACGCTTTCATGACGAACGCTCCGACTTCAACGCATTGCTGAAGCTGTGGCGCTACCTGCGCGAACAACGCCACAGCGGGACCGGCAACCAGTTCCGCAAGCTGTGCCGCCGCGAATACCTCAACTGGCAGCGCGTGCTGGAGTGGTTCGACCTCACCCAGCAGTTGCGCGACCAGGCGCGCGAGGAGCGCATGGCGCTCACCGGCCGGCACGGCAGCCACGAGAGCGTCCACAAGGCCTTGCTGGCCGGTCTGCTCAGCCATGTCGGCCAGCGGCATCCCGAGCAGCGTCAATACCTGGGTGCGCGCAACCGCAGCTTCGTGATTTTTCCGGGATCAGGCCTGTTCGGGCGCACGCCGGGCTGGCTGATGGCCGCGGAGATCGTCGAAACGACCCGCACCTATGCCCGCACCGTGGCCGCGATCGAACCGGCGTGGCTGGAATTGCTGGCGGGCCACTTGCTGAAACGTCACTATCGTGACCCGCATTGGTCGGTACGCGGCGGCCGGGTGATGGCCTGGGAACAGGTCAGCCTCTTCGGGCTGGTCATCGTCGAGCGACGGCGCGTGCCCTTCGCGCCGGTCGACCCGGTCGAGGCCCGCCGCCTCTTCATCCTCCATGCCCTGGTACGGGGCGAACTGGGTGGCGAGGCCGCCTTTCTCGACCACAACGCCCGTTTACGCGCGGACCTGGAGGCGGTCGAGCACAAACGCCGGGCCCGGGACGTGCTGGTGGACGAGGGGGCGCTGTGTCGCTGGTTCGAGGCGCGCGTGCCCCCGGACGTCAACGGGCGCAAATCCCTGCGCGCGTGGCTGGCGAGCGCTGGCGACGGGGTGGAGGAAAGCCTGCGCCTGGGCCGCGACGACCTGCTGCGCGAAGACGCGGAGCCTGCACCCCGGGCGCGGTTCCCGGACCATCTCGAAAGCCGCGGGCAAACCTTCGCCCTGAGCTATCTCTTTGCTCCCGGTGACCCGGCTGACGGCATCACCGTGGCGGTCCCCCTGGCGCTCTTGAATACGTTGGATGCGGGGGGGCTCGAGTGGCTGGTGCCCGGTTACCTGGAAGAGAAGATATCGGCCCTGATACGGAGCCTGCCCAAGCCGCTGCGGCGCGCCTGCGCGCCCGCACCGCAATTCGCGGCCGCCGCCATGGAGCAGTTGCCCGAAGCTCCGGCCGAGCCGCTCTCCCGGTGGCTGGCCGGCGCGCTGGGCGCCGCGACCGGGGCACGCATTACGGCTGGCGATTTCGACCCATCGGCGCTTCCCGACCACTTGCGATTCCGCTTTTGCCTGACCGATGAGGCCGGCCATGAGCTGGCGACTGACCGGGACCTGGAACGCCTGCAACGGCATTTCGGAGATCGCGCGCAGCGCCGCTTCATGGACCAGCAAGGCAGTGACTGGAACCGCGATGGCGCGACGGATTGGGGGTTTGGTGCACTGCCGGCGAGCGTCGTCGCCGAGGCTGGCGTCCGTGCCTGGCCCGCGGTCGTGGACCAGGTGGAGGCCGTGGGCGTGCGCCTGTTCGATGATCCGGGTGCGGCGGCGCACGCCCACCACCAGGGCGTGATGCGCCTGCTGTCGATTGCCCTGGCCGATAAGCTGCGCGACCTGAAGCGTCACCACGGGCTGAGCATCGCCGCCCAGGCGGCCTGGGCGCCACGGGGTGAGGTCGCGAGCCTGGTGGATGACCTGCTGTGGTATTGCCTGGGCGAAGTGTGCGCGCAGGGTATCGAAGCGGTGCGCGATGGTGCTGCGTTCGAGGCCCGGGCCAGCGACGCCCGGCAGCGTCTCGGCGCGGAGTTCCGGGCTCATGTGCGGGTCCTGGGGCAGGTATTGGAGTGCTGTGGGCGCGCACAGAGCCT
Organism: Lysobacterales bacterium; assembly: GCA_011773845.1. Lineage (GTDB taxonomy): Bacteria > Pseudomonadota > Gammaproteobacteria > Xanthomonadales > SZUA-36 > WVWV01. The sequence continues at coordinate 43,189 of WVWV01000089.1, forward strand.
GCTCGCGGGCGTTGAATTGCGACGCCACGAAGCGGCCTGCGCAGATGTGCGGTCACAGCTGGACGACCTGGTGTATCCGGGCTTCCTCACCGAGCTGGAGGCGGGGCGCCTGGAGCATTTCCCGCGGTACCTGCACGCCGCGCTGGAGCGCCTCGAGCGCCTGTCGCTCGACCCCAACCGCGACCAGCGGCTCATGGCGCAGGTGTTGCCCCATTGGCAACGTTACCTGCAACACCTCGAAGCCGGTCATGCCTATGATGAGGCGCTGGACGGCTACCGCTGGCTGCTGCACGAATTCCGCGTGTCGCTGTTCGCCCAGACCCTGGGCACCGCCGGGCGCGTGTCCGCCAAGCGCCTGGAGGCAGCCTGGGCGCAGGTCCTGGATGCCTCGCCGGAGCCAGCCTGAGGCGATATTCGTGATGCATGTCATGGCCGCCCTGAGGCGATGATGGTATCCATGAACTGACATCCGGGTCACCCGAAGAGGAAGCTGCCATGGTCAACCCGACAGCGGCATGGGCTTTGGTTACCGACGGAGGCTCTGCCCGCATCATGTCCATGAAACGCTATCCGCCGCAGTTCCACCAGATTTATGCGCTGGATTCGCTCACCCGACAAAGCCCCAGCCGGGAGCTGGAATCAGACGCCCGCGGGCGGTCGCACCATATCCGGGGCCCGGGCAGTCACACGCGGGAGCCGCGGATGGGCGCCCATGATCTCGCCGAGCGGCGCTTCGTTGCGGACCTGCTGGAACGACTCGATCGCGAGGTCGCCAGCGGGGCACTGGAGGCCCTGGTGCTGGCGGCCGATCCCAGGACCCTCGGGACCATCCGCAAACACATGAGCCGGAAGCTGCGGGATCGCGTGGTCGTCGAGCTCAACCGCGACCTGACTGGCCTGCCGGCCGACAAGCTCGAGCGTCGCCTGCGGGAGGCGTTGGATTGGCCGCTGGAGCGCAGCGTGGAGATTTACTGACTGCCAGCCGCCCGCCAGCCCCATCGGGCGAGTGCGGCCGCGGCGCGTCTGGCCGCGGGACCCAACAGCACCGGCAGCAGGCTGAACAGACCGATCAGCAGCCACCCCGCGGGGCCGGGAGCGGCCAGTCGCATCAGGCGGCTCAGTCCCGGCGCCAGCACTGCTGACAGGATCAGCAGGATGCACAGCGCCACCGCCCACCACATCCAGGGGTTACCGACGATCTCGTTACGCCACCACGGGGCAGAGTGTTCGCGCATGTTCACGACATGCCAGACCTGGCCGAGCGCCAGCGTGCAGAATGACACCGTGACGGCGGCGCCGGGCGCGTAGCCCAGCAGCCACACGGCGGCGGTCATGGCACCCAGCACGCTGGCGGACATCAGCAGGCCGAACAGCATGATGCGCGCCCAGTGCTCACGGGTCAGGATCGGTTCGCCCGACGCGCGGGGTCGCTGGTGCATCAGTTTCGCGCCACCCGGACCGACACCCAGCGCCAGCGCGGGGAACACGTCGGTCACCAGGTTCAGGAACAGGATCTGCAATGGCAGCAGCGGCAGTGGCGCGCCGGCCACGGTGGCGAGGCCCACTACCAGGATTTCGCTGATGTTGCATGACAGCAGGTAGACCACGAAGCGCCGGATGTTCGCGAAAATGGCGCGCCCATGCTCCACGGCGGCAACAATGGTGGAGAAGCGATCGTCCTGCAGCACCATCGCGGCGGCCTCGCGGGCCACCGCCGTGCCGCGCAGACCCATGGCCACCCCGATATCGGCTTTGCTGAGCGCCGGTGCGTCATTGACGCCATCGCCCGTCATCGCGACCACCTGCCCCTGTTGCTGAAACCATTCGATCAGTTGCAGCTTCTGTCCCGGTGTCGCGCGCGCGATCACCCGTGCGCCCTCGCGGGTGGCGGCCTGCAAGGCCCCGGGATGCGTCAGCGTGCTGGCATCGATGCATCGCTGCTCGGCCTCGTCGGGCCGCACGAGGTTGAGCGTCTCGGCCACGTTGCGGGCCGTAGCCAGGTGGTCTCCGGTGATCATGATGACGCGAATGCCTGCGGCGCGGCACCGCGCGATCGCCTCCCGCACGCCTGCGCGGGGCGGATCCATCAGGCCGACGGCACCGAGCAGGGTGAGCTGCCGATACGGCGACTCGTCGAGGTCGGCCGCGGCACGCTCCGCTATGGCCAGTGTCCTGAGGCCCTTGGTGGCCAGCCCCTCGATGCGGGCCAGGAACGCCTCCCGGCCCTCACGGTCCAGCGCCACGTCGCCGCGCGTGCAGCGCACCTGGGTGCAGGCGGGCAGCACGCGCTCCGGCGCACCCTTGACGGTCACCCTCAGGCCCCCGGCATCGCGGTTGAAGGTGGCCATGGCCTTGGATTCGGGGTCGAATGCCTCCTCGCGCAATTCCGGCATCGACTGCAACAGCACGTCGCGTTGCAGTCCGCGTTTGGCCGCCGCGATCAGCAAGGCGGTCTCGGTCGGGTCGCCCACCACGCGGGCGTCCCCGCTGGGGTCGAGATAAAGGACGGCGTTGCTGCACAGGGTGACCGCGGTCAGCAGGGCGTCCAGCCCCGCCATCGTCGCGGCGTCGGGCGGGGCGCCGTCGGCCAGGAACGGGCCCCGGGTTTCCAGGCCGGTGCCGCCCACCTCGACGGTGCGCTCCGGCAGCTCGATGACGGTCACCGTCATGCGATTCTCGGTCAGGGTGCCGGTCTTGTCCGCCATGATGACGCCGGTCGCGCCGAGGGTCTCGACCGCGGACAAGCGCGTGATCAATGCGCGGCGCCTGGCCATCCGCCACATGCCGCGGGCCAGCGCGATGGTCGCCACGATCGGCAGGCCTTCCGGGATCGCGGCGACCGTCAGGGCGACGGCCACCTGGATGGCCAGTACGGTGTCGCGTCCGGCCACGACGCCGGCCACCGCGATCAGCGCGGCAATCGCCAGCATGACCCACACCAGGCGTCTGCCGAGGGCGTCGAGGCGCTTCTCCAGCGGCGTCACTTGCGGCTCCGCCTCACTTACCAGCTGGGCGATGCGGCCCAACTCGGTGGCAACGCCCGTGCCCACTACCACGCCCAGCGCGGACCCACGGGCCAGCGAGGTGCCCTTGAACAGCATGTTGCGGCGTTCCGCCACGGGCGTGTCCGCTGGCAACGCTTCCAAGGATTTGCCCACCGGGGTCGATTCGCCTGTCAGCGAAGACTCGTTGGCGGCGAGTTTCGAGGCTTCCAGCAAGCGCAGGTCCGCGGTGATGATGTCACCACCCTCGGCCAGCACGATATCGCCCGGCACGAGGGCAAAGGCGGGCACGGTGGTGGTCACGCCCCCGCGGCGCACCACGGTCTCGAACTGCCCGAGCTGTCGGAGGGCTTCCATGGACCGGGTGGCGCGCCATTCGGTCACGAATCCGATGGCCGTGTTGATGGCGATGACCGCCAGCACGGCCATGCCCTCAAGGCGGTCCCCGACCAACATGGATATGGCCGCTGCCAGCCCCAGCAAGCCGATGACGATGCTGCGGAACTGGTCCAGCAGGATGGACAGTAGGCGCCGCCGGCGCGTGGTCTGGAGCAGGTTGTCGCCGTAGCGCCGGCGGCGCGCGGCACATTCTGTCGGCTGCAGCCCCTCCGCGGGGTTCACCTGCAGGCTCGACAGCAGCTCCGAGGTCTCCAGCGTCCAGGGCTGGGCAGGCTGGCGGCCCGGAGCGGGATGGGGTGTGGCGCACATGGCTGGCTGCTGGCCTCACGAGTTGCCCCGCCGGGGTCAACTCCCATCATGTGCGCATGGCAAGCCCCATGCCACCGGACAGGTCAATCCGTGCGCATTTTTGGTGTGCGTCCAAGCGGCCTTCCGACGGGGACCGCGCAGCTGACTCGTGGTTGAAGTGGCCGCTGCTCCGCGCTAGTCTTGGCTGCCACTGGCCTGGCAATTGCCGGGCCTTTGTTTTCCATAGCGATGAGCCGTTCGAAAACGCAAACCGATCGCGTCCGCCTGCAGCGATGGCTGGACGAATACCAGGCCTCGGTCGGCGGCTCGGCGGAGCTGTGCCGGGAGGTGCTCGGTGACCTCATGCAGGGACCGCTGGCCCGCGGCGACGGCTGCGCGCGCCTGCTCGACCTGTTGCAGACCCTCGCGGACCTTGCGCCGGACCCGCGCACGGTGACCTGCGCGATGTTGTTCGTCGCCATTCTCGCGGGGGATGATCTGGCCCGTTTCGATGGCTTGCCGGCCCCGGTGCTGGAACAGCTGCAAAGCCTGTTGCGGCTGCACCAGGTGAAGGGCGAGAACGTGAAACCGGGTGCAGGCCGAAGCGCGGAGGGTTTGCGGCGGCTCTTGCTGGCGCTGGTCGGGGACGTGCGCGTCGTACTGATTGCCCTGGCGTGGCATCTGGTGCTGCTCAAACGCGCCCCGGAAATGGAGCGCGACGAGGCGGAGGCGCTGGCCCGCGAGGCCATGCTGATTCACGCGCCGCTGGCCAATCGCCTTGGCGTATGGCAGCTGAAATGGGAGCTCGAAGACCTGTCGTTCAGGCACCTCGAGCCCGAAGCTTATCGCAAAGTGGCGCGGCTGGTGGCGGAGCGCCGGGCGGACCGCGAGCGTTTCATCAGCGGCTTCATCCGCAAGCTGCAGCAGCAACTCGATGCCTCGGAGGTCCGCGGCGAGGTGCTGGGACGCCCGAAGCACATTTACAGCATCTGGCGAAAGATGCAGCGCAAAGGTCTGGATTTTCACGAGTTATTCGACGTGCGGGCAGTGAGAGTGCTGGTGAAGGATGTGCCGACCTGCTACAGCGTACTGGGCCTGGTGCATTCGACCTGGCAGCCGATCCCGGGCGAATTCGACGACTACATCACCACCCCCAAGGGCAACAACTACCAGTCGCTTCACNNCGCACTGGCGCTACAAGGAAGGCGGCCCGCATGATCCCGGCTTCGACCAGAAGGTTGCGGTGATGCGCCAGCTGCTCGAGGCCGGTGAGGAAACACTGGACGACGAAAGCCTGCTGGACAGCTTCGTCGCGGCCACCAGCGAGGACCGCGTGTATGTCCTGACGCCCAAGGGCCAGGTGATCGACCTGGTGCAGGGCTCCACGGTCCTGGATTTCGCCTACCACGTCCATACCGAGGTCGGCCATCGCTGCCGCGGGGCCAAGGTCAACGGCCGCATCGTGCCGCTCACCTACCGCTTGCAGACCGGCGAACGGGTGGAAATCCTGACCGGAAAACAGCCGCGCCCCAGCCGTGACTGGCTGAACCCGCGCCTCGGTTTCATTCGCGGCGCGCGCGGTCGCGCCAAGGTTCGACAGTGGTTTCGCAAGGAGAGTTACGAGGACAACCTGCGCCACGGGCGGGAGCTGGTGGAGGCCGAGTTGCGACGCATGGACCTGACGACCGATGACCTGGAGCAGGTCCCGGAGCGCTTTCAGTTGCGTTCACGCGAGGACCTGTTCGTGGCGGTGGGGCACGGCGACCTGACCGTCGGGCAACTGGTGGGTGCGGCCGAGCGCCTGCGGGCCCAGCATGCGGAACCCACACCGGCCGACCTGGTGACGCGCACCGGCCGGCGCGCCCGGGCCGGGGAGCGCACGGAGCCTGCCGATGTGCGCATCGAGGGTGTGGGCAACCTGATGACCAGTTTTGCACGCTGTTGCCAGCCGGTGCCCGGGGATGCGGTGGTGGGCTACGTTACCCGGGGGCGGGGCGTCACCATACACCGCGAGGACTGCCGTAACGCGCTGCGCTGGCAGGCTGAGGACAACCCGCGCCTGTTGCAGGTTCACTGGGGCCGGGCGCCGGTCTCGAGTTACCCGGTTACGCTCAGGATCACGGCCTTCAACCGCCGCGACCTGATCAAGGATATTTCAGCAGTGCTGGCGGCCTCGGATGTCAACGTGACGGACATCAACAGCCGCCAGCACGAGCTCAGTGACGAGGTGGAGATTCGCCTGCACGCGAACGTCAGGAGCTATGAGCAACTGAGCGACCTCCTCAACCGCCTGGCCAGTGTCCGCAACGTGCTCGAGGCGCGGCGCCTGTCCGATCAGGCCTGAGCGTAGGGCAGCTCCAGCCTGTCCAGCAGCGCGGTGATGCTCGATCTGGCGGCGTGGACGGAAAAATACTGCTCGACATTCTGCATCGCCGCTGCGGACAGGCGATTCCACAACGCCTCGTCCTGGTACAGGCGCACCACCGCGGCGGCGAACTCCTCTGCCGAGTCGGCCAGCAGGATGTCCTGCTCGTGTCTGGCGTTCATGCCCTCCGCGGCCATCGTTGTGGCCACGACGGGCTGGCCGTGGCTCATGCTCAGGTTGACCTTGCCCTTGACGCCGGCCCCGTAGCGCAACGGCGCCACGGCCAGCCGGCAGCCGTCGAGGTAGGGCTTCAGATCTTCGACGAAGCCGTGGAACACCATGCGCTCGCCCGTCAGGTCCCGCACCCGGGCGGGCGCCTTGCTGCCGATCAGGTGAAATACGGCCTCGGGCAGCTGCTCGCGGACCAGCGGCCAGATCTCGTTCACAAACCACTGCGCCGCATCGATGTTGGGCGGATGCTGGTAGCCGCCCACGAAGAACAGGTCCTTGCGGTCCCGAAACCCGTTAGGGCTGCCGACCACGTCGTGAACGTTGGAGAGGACGTGTACGTTTGCGGTCGGGGCGTCACGCTGCAGCACCTCGATCTCGGCCGGGCTGACCAGCAGCACCGCGTCCGCCTCCCCGATGACCGCCAGTTCGGCGCGCCGCGTCTGCCGAGCAGCCGCTTCGAGCGTGGCGCTGCCCTCCAGCTCGGCGAGGCGCTGTTCGCGCAGGTAATGCAGGTCGACCGTGTCGAACACGAGGCGCGCGCGTGGGCAGTAACGCCGCACCAGGCCGGTGAAATTGGCCGCTACGTAATAACGGCTGATCCAGACCAGGTCGAATTCCTCACCGCGTTCGCGGAAAAAGGTGTCCAGCGAGTCCACCCACGGCAGGTAGAGCGCCTCGATGCCCGCTGCCTGGAGGTCCCGCGTGTAGCGGCCGGCGTGGGCGCGATTCTCGGCCAGGAAGCTCACCCCGTAGCCCAGCTCGCGAAAGCACCGCATGACCTGGGTGAGCCGCACGCTGCCCGAGTCCTGGTCGGGTTCCGGCGTGGTGGCATCAATGACAAGAATCCGGCCCTGGAGACGGAAGTCGCGCGCTGCGCGCACTCGTGCCAGGTCCCCTGGATCCTCGATGGGTGGCGGGTAGGCGGCCAGGGCCGTCGACCACCGGCGCAGGAACTTGCCCTGATTGATCGCCTGGTAGCGTTTGACGCCGCCGCCGATGTCCGTGCCGGAGGTGACCCCTTCGTGGTGGATCACGGTGGCGCGTGGTTGCACGTACACGCGTTCGCCCAGCTCGCGCACCCGCATGGCGAGATCCGTGTCCTCGTAATAGGCAGGCGCATAGCGCGTGTCGAAGCCCCCCAGACGTCGGAACGTGTCGGTGGGTACCGCCAGGCATGCGCCGGAGCAGTAGTCGGTCTCGCGCAAGAACTGGTACTCGGGGCGGTCGGGATCATCCCCGCGGCCGTAGTTCCAGCCCGAGCCGTCCCGGAACAGCAATCCGCCGCATTCCTGCAGGCGGCCGTCGGCATAGACCAGCCGGGCCCCGACCAGGCCGGCGTCCGGCTGCCGGTCGAAGATCTCCAGCAGGGCGTCCAGCCAACCGTCGGCGACTTCGGTATCGTTGTTCAGAAACACCAGGTAGTTGCCGCGGGCTTCCTCGGCGCCCCGGTTGCAACTGGCGATGAACCCGCGATTTCGGCGATGGCGAAGATACCGCAGACCGGCTACGGCGGGTGCCGCATCGGGGGTCTCGTCGGTGGACGCATCATCGACCAGGATCACCTCGAAGCGCAGCGTGCACAGGGCTTCCGCCAGGCTGGCCAGGCAGCGGGCGGTGAACGGCCACTCGTTGAATGCCGGGATGATGATGCTGACAGCGGGCTCGCCCGGGTTCGGAAGCTGCGCGGGCGGCGCGGCCTCGCGCGGCGCCTCCCGGCGTTGCGCCCGGCGCGTCTTCGGCGCCTCGAAGCGGCCGGAGTGTTGCATGCGCAGTAATGTTTCGCGGGGCCCCGCGGTGGCCAGCCTGCGCGCCAGACGTGCCAGCAGCGTTGGCCAGCGCAGGGGGTTCCAGGCCCGTGCCAGCATGAAATTCTGCCCGGCCCGCGACAGCACGCGGAAGGGTCGCGTGAGCCGCCAGGACAGGGTGGACAGCATCCAGTCATGCTTCTCCTGCAGTGCGTCGAGACGTGAGCGGGTGGCCGTCAGCCGGTCGACGGTCTCGGTCAACCGGTTTAGCGTTGCCTGCAGGGCCTGCTGGGCCTGTTCCAAATCGCCGAGCGCACGGTCGCGTTCCGCCGTCATCTCGGCCAGCTGCGCTTCGAGTTTCCGTACCCACTCCTGACGCTGACGCTGCTCGGCAAGCGCCCATTCCGTGCGCGCCTGCACCTCCCGGCGCAGACCCTCGCGCTCGCGCTCCACGCGCTGGCGCGCCAGGCGCTCCATGAGCTGGTCGTGGGCCGCCGCGGACGCCTGCACCCGGTCGGGCGGTAGCGGTTCGCGGAAGCGCGCGGCGGCGACCACTGCCGGTGGGCACGACCGGTTGTAGGCCGCAACCATGTCCGCCGGGGGCGAGTGATGGATCCCGCGCAGCGCTGCGCGCACCGCCTGCAGTTCGTCCGGCGCCTTGGCCAGCGCGGCGATCCGCTCACACAGCTCGCTCGCGCTCGGGTCCACCAGCCAGCCCGTTTCGCCGTCGCGGATGCGCTCCGCGAAGCTGCCGATGCGGGTCGCGATCACCGGGATGTGCAGCGCCTGCAATTCCGACAGGGTGTAGCTGAACGTTTCGGGCACCACGGATATCAGTGCGGCCAGATGGGGCCCCAGGTGCTCGAGCATCCCGGGCAGCTGTTCGCGATCATAGTGCGTGACCACGTTGACGCCGGGCAGCCCAAAAAACGACTCACCGCTCTTGCCCGCGCCCAGCAGGTAGACCTGGGCGAACGACCGCAGGCGCGGCAAGGCCTCGAGCAACAGTTGCTGGCCCTTGCCGGGCTGGATGCGCCCCAGTACCAGCAGCCGCAGCCGCCCGTCCGGGCGCGCGCGCGGCTCGACGGGCGCGCGCCCGGCCCAGTCCGGAAATCCATGCGGGATCACCTCGATGCCGAGCGTCTTCCACCGCTCATCGAGTGTTGCCTGCAATGCTGCGACCGACTCGCTGGGTGCCACCACGCGGACCGCTCGCTGACCCAGCAGTCCGAAGTAGGCATCCCTGATCCGGGCCCAGCCGTGCGCGCCAAGATCATCGAACTCGTTGCGCGCCAGCGCCGCTTCGAGGGCGAGGCCCACATCGACATGGCCATCCGCAGCCCGATAATCGAGCGGGTTGAGGCTCAGAAACGGCCACACCGGGAAACAATCATGCAGCACCTGGACGGTCGCCAGCCCGGTGTCCAGCGCCTCCAGGCTGTGGCCGACCAGGGACGAGACGATCACCCGGCCAACACCGTAACGCGCGATGACCTCATGCAGGAATTGGCGGTATGCCGCGTTGGTCTCCTCCACCGACAGGATGGGGGGTTCCAGCCATCGGCTGGCCAGAGGGAATTCGAGCCGGTCACCCGCGTACAGGGCCAGCCGCTGCCCGCTGCCCTGCCCGGACTGCGGCCCCTCGGATCTCAGCTGCAGGTGCCACGAGTCCGTGTCGCAGCCCATGAATGTATCGACCCAGCGCTCCACGCCGCCGCCCCAACTGTGGGTAATGTGCAAGGTGACCGGCAGATCGTCATCGCCAATCGCCGGCAGCTCCGGCGCGCCGGCATCGAGCCAGTGCTGCAGCACTCGGGAAAGGTCGCCCCAGGCATGGGGCCGGGCGGATTCGTGCGGCGCCAACCGCGGGGTGGCATTGACGGGTTGCGCGGCGTCGAGGACGAACATCCGGTCGTCGGCCAGCACCTGCCCGCCGGCATCCTGCAGCCGTTCGCGGGCGTTGCGGGGGCTGACAGTGCCGTCGGCCAGGGCGGCCGCCGCTGCCGCGCTGAGCGCCACGAGGTGGTCGGGCCAGGACGCCACCGGCGCCAGGTGGCCGCTGCCCATCAGGTTGACCGCCGCCTGACAGGCCGCCCCGCCCGGCGCCCGCTGATACTGCAGGCCCGCAAACGGATTCAGTGTCGGCGCCGCATTGCTGAGGGCGGTCAGCGCGCTGGGTGCGCGTGTCGATGCCGCCCAGTGACCGAGGTCCGCCACCTGTGAGGCTTGCAGCTCGAGGCCGGCGCGTACCAGGATGACGGGGCAATCGGGCGCCTGCTCACCGAGCTCGCGCAGCAATGGGCCCAATTCATCGTAATGGTGGCGGGTTTGTTGGCAGCCCTCGAGCGCCCGGTGGCAATACACCGTCAGGCCCAGCGCCCGCACGCCCTCCAGCCACGCCGGCTGCGGCGCCGCTGCGCCGCGGGCATGCACGAAAAGCACTGGCACGCGATGGCCGCCTGCAGTTCTCGATTGTTTGCCGCGGTCTCCCGCCATACGTGCTTACCCGGTCATTCGCCCGCTGAGACGGAAGCTGCCCTCTGTGCCGGCTGCCGGCCCGGTCGCCGCTCATTGGCGCGGGCTGCGGGCGGCTCCTATGTTTGCCGATGAAATCCTGTCATTATGGTCAAAGGCCGGTTTCATGTCACCCGGCCGCCCGGGTTTCAGCACGAATGAGCCGCAGAAAAAAGTCCACCGCCCGCGGCAGGAAGCCGGCCCGCAGGCGGCGCAAGTCTAAGGCGTGGCGCTGGCCACGCCTGTTGCTGCTCGGGGCCGGTCTGCTTACCGGCCTGTTCGTGCCGTGGCTGGTGTGGCTCGATCATTTGGTCACCCGCGAATTCGAGGGTCGCAAGTGGGACCTGCCCAGCCGCGTTTTCGCGCGCCCCCTGAGCCTTTACGAAGGCCTGGAACTGACCGCGGAGGCCTTGCAGCGGGAACTGCGGGTGGCCGGTTACCGGCGCATGGCGAACGCGGCCCAGCCGGGCACCTACGACGCGCAGGGGTCGGCGTTTCGGATTCATCGGCGGGCGTTCAGGTTTGACGATGGCGCGCAGGACGCGCTGCAGGTCAGGCTGCGGCTCGAGAGCGGGCAGGTCGCCGGGCTGGCGACGATGGACGCTGACGCACCGGCTGCGGTGGTGCGACTGGACCCCGCCGAGATCGCCTCCATTTACCCGCTCCACGACGAAGACCGCACGCTGGTGGCGCTGGCGGACGTGCCGGAATTACTGGTCATGGGCCTGCAGGCCGTCGAGGATCGGCAGTTCAAGCATCACCACGGCGTCGATGTGCGCGGGATCGCCCGGGCGCTGATCGCCAACCTGCGGGCCGGGCGCGCGGTGCAGGGCGGCAGCACCCTGACCCAGCAGTTGGTGAAGAACTACTACTTGAGCGATGCGCGCACCATCTCGCGCAAGGTCAACGAGGGCTTCATGGCCCTGCTGCTCGAGCTGCACTACGGCAAACCCGAGATCCTGGAAGCCTATCTCAACGAAATATATCTCGGCCAGCAGGGCAGGTACGGCATTCACGGCTTCGGGCGGGCCAGCGAGTTTTACTTCGGGCAACCGTTGCAGCGACTGCAGCCGCACCAGGTGGCGTTGCTGGTGGGATTGGTTCGGGGCGCCTCGTTGTACAACCCGCGGCGGAATCCGGAGCGGGCCCTGCAGCGCCGCAACCGGGTGCTGGACATCTTCGCCGAGACCGGGCTGCTGAGCCCGTCAGCGGCCGAGCGCTGGAAGGGCAAGCCGCTGGACGTGATCGCGACGCCTGGCACCGGCCGCAGCCTGTATCCGGCGTTCGTGGACCTGGTGCGCCGCCAGTTGCGGCGCAATTACGACGAGGCGGATCTGCGCAGCGAGGGGCTGCGGATCTTCACCACGCTCGCACCCCATGAACAGGCAGCGGCGGAGGCGGCCGTGAGTCGGGGCATGCGTGAGCTGGCCCGCAATGGACTGTCCGCCGAACTGCAGGCGGCCATGGTGCTGGCGGACGTGTCCAGCGGCGAGGTGCTGGCGATGGTTGGGGGACGCGACCCGGCGCGCGCGGGCTTCAACCGCGCGCTGGATGCGCGCCGCCAGGTGGGCTCCGTCATCAAGCCGCTGATTTACCTGTTGGCCCTGGAGCATGATCGCGATTACAGCCTGCTGACGCCCCTCGAGGACGAGCCGGTCGCGCTGCGCCAGCCGGATGGCAGCATCTGGTCCCCGGGCAATTACGATCGGCGCTCGCACGGCCAGGTCAGCCTGCTGGAGGCCCTCATGCAGTCGTACAACCAGGCCACGGTGCGCCTGGGCCTGAAGCTGGGCGTGACCCACCTGGTGTCCCGCCTGCGGCAGCTGGGCGTGGAATCGACGGTGGCGCCGGTGCCCGCCACGCTGCTGGGCGCGGTGGAGTTGACGCCCCTCGAGGTGGCGCAGATTTATCAATCTCTTGCGGCGGGCGGCTACACGGTGCCCCTGCGAGCTGTCACCGCCGTGCAGACGGCAGGCGGCGAGACCCTGAAGCGCTATCCACTCAGGATGCTCGCGCAGGAGCGGCGCGATGCGGTTGCGGTGCTGAACTATGCGCTGACCCAGGTGGTGGAAGGCGGCACGGCACGCGACCTGACGACCCTGTTGGGCAGGGCGGAGCGGGTGGCCGGCAAGACCGGCACCACCAACGACCGGAGGGACTCGTGGTTTGTCGGCTATACTCGCAACCGCGTCGCGGTGACCTGGGTTGGCCTGGACGACAATCGGCCGGCGGGTGTAACCGGGAGCAACGCCGCCATGCGCCTGTGGGCGGGCCTGTTCCGGGCGTTGCCGGCGCAGGACGTGGGGCTGGACATGCCCGAGGGCGCTTACTGGCTGTGGGTCGATCCGCAGCTGAGTGCACTCAGTGACCCGTCGTGCCCCGGGGCCGTACAATTGCCATTCGTTGCCGGCACGGAGCCGGAATCGGTGTCGCCGTGCCGGGCGAGACTCGGCCGCGAGGAGAAGAAGTCGATATGGAGAAAGTGGTTTGACCGCGATTAGAATCGTTGCTCCGGGCCTGGTGCTGATGCTGCTTGCGGCCTGCGCGGGCCGCGCGCCAGCGCCGGTGGAGGAGCGCGAGGTCGAGGCGCGGGTGCGCACCCCGGCCCGCGAGGGCAGCGCGGGGGTGCAGGTCTATTCTCTGCAGAATCCGGCCGTGGTGGAGTTGACGGAGGACGCGCGACGCGCGGAGCGAGAGGGTGACTACGAACAGGCCGCCGTTCTGCTCGAGCGCGCCCTGCGGATCCGCCCGCGCGATCCGCAGCTGCTGCAGCACATGGCCGAGGTCCAGTTGCAGAAGCGGGACTACGAGCAGGCGCTCAGCTTCGCGATCCGTTCCTATGACATCGGTCCCCGGGTCGGCGAGATCTGCGCCCGCAACTGGCGCACCATCGGCGTGGCGCGCGAAAACCTGGATGATTCCGCAGGTGCCCGCGAGGCGGAGCAGCGGGCCGGCCAGTGCATGAATACACGACCTCCGGGCCTCTGACCCGACATGTCAGGCGGTGCGGTATCGGCGGCCCTCGCCCTGGGTGCAGAGGGGCCCTTTGCAGGCCGGCTGCAAGGCTTCGCGCCGCGCGCAGAGCAAATCGAACTCGCAGCCGCTATCGAACGAACGATCGCCGACCAGGCGACGCTGGTAGCCGAGGCCGGTACCGGCATCGGCAAGACCCTGGCCTATCTGGTGCCGGTGATGCAGTCCGGCCAGCGTGCCATCCTTTCCACCGGGACCAAGACCCTCCAGGATCAGCTGTTCTTCCGTGACTTGCCGCTGGTCAGGGAGGCCCTGGCGAGCGACACTTCGGCCGCGCTGCTCAAGGGCCGCGCCAATTACCTGTGCCTGTACCGCATGGAGCAGGCGCGCACGCACGGCCAGCTGCCCTCCCGGGAAGCGGTCACCGAGCTGGAGGAACTGCATCGCTGGTCGTCCCTGACCACGGACGGAGATCTCACCATTACCCCGCTGATCGCCGAGGACAGCGGATTGTGGCCCATGGTGACCTCCACCGCAGAGAACTGCCTGGGGGTGGACTGTCCCCGCTACGAGGCCTGTTTTGTCGCCGCCGCGCGCAGGCGCGCGCAGCAGTCGGAAATCGTGGTGGTCAACCACCACCTGCTGTTCGCGGACATGGCCATCAAGCAGGGTGGGTTTGGCGAGGTACTCCCGGGAGCGGGGGTATTCATTATCGACGAGGCGCACCAGGCGCCGGAAGTGGCATCGCAATTCTTCAGCACGTCACTGAGCGCCCGCCGGGTCAGCGAGCTGTGCGGCGACATCCTGCTCGAGAGCGGACAGCAAGCGGGTGGCCTGGCGACGGTGGGCGAGAGCGTCACTGCGTGTCGCGCGGCGCTGGACCGGCTGCGCGCGCTGGTCGCGGAACACCTGCCGGAGCGGGGTACCTGGCATGCCATGCTGGAGCGCGAGGAACTGCGTGACGGCCTGCAGGCACTGGACCAGGCGGTCGCGGACCTGGGCCCGGCACTGGATGCGCTGGCCGGTGCCAGCAAGGGCATCGACGCCTGCCGCGCGCGCCGCGCAGAGCTGCAACTGCTGTTCGATCGTCTCGACAGCGCCGCTCCGGCCTCGGAAATCCGCTGGTTCGAGCGCCGGGGGCGGGGTTTCGTGCTGCACTGCACGCCGCTCGACATCGCCGAGGCCTTCACCGGTTTTCGCGAGCAACTCGACGCGGCCTGGGTCTTCACCTCGGCCACGGTCTCGGTGGGGGGCGATTTCGGCCATTACGTGCGCCAGATGGGCCTGGAGGACGCGGGCACGCTGCACCTGGATTCGCCGTTCGACTACCGCCGCAATGCGTTGCTGTGGATTCCAACGGCCCTGCCGGAGCCGGCGGACCCGCAGTTCATCTCGGAGTTGCTGGAACGGATCAAACCCGTGCTGCGCGCCAGCCGCGGCCGGGCGTTCCTGCTGTTCACCTCGCATCGGGCGCTGCGTGAGGCTGCGGAGGTGCTCGCGCAAGATGGCAGCTGGCCACTGTTCGTGCAGGGCGAGGCGCCACGCAGCCTGCTGCTGGAGCGGTTCAGGGCCTCGGGCAACGGTGTCCTGCTGGGCGCGGCCAGCTTCTGGGGCGGGGTGGATGTCATGGGGGAGGCCCTTTCGCTGGTGGTGATCGACAAGCTGCCCTTTGCGGCGCCGGATGACCCGGTGATGTCTGCCCGCGGCGACCACCTCCGCCAGGAAGGCGGTAACCCGTTCATGGAGCTCTACCTGCCACAGGCCGTGATTGCCCTCAAGCAGGGGGCGGGACGGCTGATTCGGGACGCCAGCGACCGCGGTGCACTGATAATATGCGACACGCGGTTGTTGTCGCGGGGTTATGGCGCCGCCTTCCTGGACAGCCTGCCACCCATGCGGCGTGCAACCGGCCTGGCGGAGGTGCTGGAATTTTTCGACCATGAACCTGTTGGCGATTGAAACGGCCTCGGAGTCCTGCTCGGTAGCATTGTCGGCGGCGGGCGAAGTATGCACGCGCCAGGCGCATGCGCCGCGGGAACACGCGGAACGGTTGCTGCCGTGGGTGCAATCGTTGCTGGCCGAGGCCGGTTTGCGGGTGCACGACCTCGATGCGATTGCCTTCAGTCGGGGGCCAGGCAGTTTCACCAGCCTGCGCATCGGCATCGGGGTCGTCCAGGGTCTGGCTTGGGGTGCGCAGGTGCCGGTGGTGCCGGTTTCATCGCTCCAGACCATGGCGCAGGCCAGCGTCGCCCGCGGCGTCGGTGCGGCGCTGGTGGCGCTGGACGCGCGCATGGACGAGGTGTACGGCGGCCTGTTTCGTCTCGACGAGCACTCGATCATGCGCCCGGACGGCCCGGAACGGGTCGGGTCACCCGCCGCGCTGGCGGCGATGGCCACGGCGGAGGTGACCGGCGTGGGCAACGGTTTCGCGCGCTATGCGGAGTTGGCGGCAGTGGGGCCGTCGCTGGCCGGGGTGCATGCCGATATCTGGCCGGAGGCATCGTCGCTGCTGACGCTGGCGGCGGCCTGGCTGGAGTGCAATCCACCGTTGCCGCCCGAGCAGGCACAGGCCGTTTACTTGCGGGACCGGGTGGCCGACAAGCCTCCGGGAGCCGCTGGCAGCTAGCGACTCAGAGCGATTCGTACAGCTCCGCGTAGTGCCTGGCGATGGCCTTCCAGTCGAGGTCCCGGGCCAGTTCTTCGCCGGCCGCTGCCAGTGCATGCGCGCGTTCGCGATCGTGGATGATGCTCCGGATCGCCTCGCACATGCCCGCCCAGTCATCGATGATCAGCGCCTGTTCGCCATTGACCACGGGGATGCCCTCGATGCCCTTGGTGGTGCTGATGACCGGCAGTCCGGCGGCGAAACAATCGATGATCTTCATGCGCGTGCCGCCCCCCTCCAGCAATGGAATCACGGCGATGTCGGCCGCCTTCAGCCAGGGGCCAACCCGGTCGACGCTGCCGGTGAGGTGGATGCGCGGATGCGGGCTGACCGCAGGGGGTTCCCTGCCAACAGCCAGCACATGACAGGTTTCCCCCCGGCGCTCGAGGCGCGGCAGGAGTTCGCTGGCAAAAAGCTCGAGCGCCTGCATGTTGGGCGCATACGAAAAGGTGCCATGGTAAACCAGCACCGGTTCGTGCTCGCCAATGCCGAACTCCGCCCGCATCGACGCGCGGGCCGGCAGTGCGAATTGTTCCAGGTCGACCCCGTGGGGGATGGTGTGCAGCCGGGAGGGCTGTACACCGTCCATGGCCAGGCGCTGGCGATCGTTGTCGGACACGCAAACCACCGCGTCCACCCGGTTACACAAGTCGATCTCGATCGACTTGTAGCGTTGATATTGCTCCTCGGTCAATTCCGGGACCTGCACTTTCAGGCGCTCGTATTCCACGTTGTGCTCGACCAGAACCACGCGGGCACCGAGCACGTGGGCGGCCGGAATGGCGGGGGCGGCATAGGCCGGGAATTCGGCCTGGATGACGCCGGCCTCAATGCGGCGGCCGGCGTGCAGCAGCCGCCAATAGAAGCTGTTGTCGCTGAGCGGCAGGTAGAGGAACGCGTTACTGGCCGGAATGTCCTTGCTCATGTGCAGCAGTTTGACCCAGGCGGCTGGGCGGCTGGCGAGGCGGACCCAAAGCGGGAAAGGCCGTGGCACCAGTTCGCCGTCATGCAACTGCCACCAGCGGTGGCGATCGTCGGTGACCAGCGCCACGGGTCTGCCGATTCGCGAGAGGCCGCGAGCGGTTTCCACGATCTTGACCGCGGCGCCATGATCGGCCGGAAACAGGTCGCCGCGGGAGACCAGCACCACCCCATCCGCCGCATGGCCGCCGAAGCGCGCCTGCAGGACACGGAAGATCCGGTTCTTGAGGTGGTTGATTGCCAGGGCCGCCATGCGCCGCGCCCGCGTGAGGGGGGGCGGTACGGCGAGGCTGGGTGGCGCCTCACGCGCGCGCGGCAGGTGCGGGGCTTTGCGGGGCCGGTCCAGCCACTCGAGCAGCGGCTGCATGGCCGTGCCGGGCCCGTAGGCCTCTTCGACCAGGCGCGAGGCCTGCCGGGATTTGCGGCGCCAGCCGTCGGGGTCGGCGGTGATCCGCTTCAGCAGGGGCAGCAGTTCGGCGGGGCCGTCGATCAGCCAGCCGGCGTCGTAGGCCTCGATCTGGGCGGCGATCGGCAGGTAGGCGTTGCAGATCAGGGGCAGCCCGTGGCGCAGGAACTCCAGCGCCCGGAACGACTGGCTGTGACGACGCTCGACGTTTTCCCGGGCCAGTTCCAGGCCGATGTGCGCGCGGCTCAGGAGAAACCGGGAAAAATCCGCGTACGGTTGCAATGGGCGTGCCGAGACGGGGTGATCCGACTGGGCCGGGTCCCCCTCGCGTAACCGGTAGCTGCCGCCGAACAGCACCAGTTCGGCGGGCATGGCCCCGGCCGTGGCCGCTTCTTCCAGTGCTTGCCAGTATGCCGTGGCGTCGCGCCAGGGCCAGTCGACGCCACCGGCCACCAGCACCCAACCGTCCCGCTCCGGCACCGAGCGGGGCATGCCGGCCGGTTCTGCGGCCAGCGGCACGACGTCCACCGGCGTCTCTTCGCGCAGGTCGAGGCCGGCATCGAGCAGGGTGAGCAGCAGCAATTCGCGTTGCCGGGCGTGCCCTACGAGCACCCGGTCGACCTTGGTGAGGTTGATGCGCAGGCGATGCAGTTGGCTCTGGACGCGCTCCGGGTGCTCGAACAGTTCTTCCAGTGGCCGCGGCGCGAGAAAATCGAGCAGGACCGGTACCTCGAGTTCGAACGGGATGAAATCGAGCAGCTCCCAGTAGCACACGAGGCACAGGTCGGGCGCATGCCGCAGCAGCCGGTCCCGCAACTCGTCGCGCGTGGCGAAGCTCGCGTCCGTCGCGGGACCGTGCCCGCTGTGCCAGAGATGCGTGACCCGGTGACCGGCGGCGGCAAGTCCCCGGGTGAGCTGATCCGTGCGAATGGCGTTGCCGGTGACCACCCGCTCCGGCGACAGGGGCGGCTCCTGTGCGATCAGCAGAATCCTCATGACGAAGCAGGTCGCCGCGCCGAGGCGCTCAGGGGCCCAGCAGCAGGTAGGTGGCCAAGCCGATGAATGCCAGAATGCCGATCACGTCGGTCACGGTGGTCAGCACCACGCCCCCGGCCAGGGCCGGGTCGATCGACATGCGCTTGAGGATGCCGGGGATCAGCGCGCCGGCCAGGGCGCCGGCCACGAGGTTGATCAGGATGGCCGCGGCCATCACCAGGCCCAGCGAGAGGTCTTCGTACCAGTAGGTCGCGATCAGCGCCACGACCAGCGAGAACACCAGCCCATTGAGGGCGCCGACCGCCAGCTCCTTGCGCAGCATGGCCGGCGTATTGCTGGCGCTGACCTGGCCGGTGGCCATGCCCCGGATCATCAGGGTCAGGGTCTGGGTGCCGGCAATGCCACCCATGCTCATCACGACCGGGAATAGGACTGCGATGGCGACGATTTCATCCAGGGTCGCTTCGAACACGTACAGCGCCAAGGCCGCCAGCAGTGCCGTCACCAGGTTCACGCCCAGCCAGATC